>NZ_CP115159.1:1501000-1854000 GCF_027594425.1 Zunongwangia sp. HGR-M22 | reverse complement strand
GTTTTCGTAATGCGATAACAGCAAACTGTTTAGTTCTTTTTCATTCATTATCGGGACTACTTTCGAGACCAATTTATTCATATCTCTATATGATCCTTGCAATTTAAAAGCAGGTTCTGTTCGATATTCGTCTTCCATTCCGGCTGATTTTATATAAGTAGCGTTCACTTTTAAAACGGTATTCCTAATGCTTAGCACTTTCTCTAAAACCGATTTATAATCCTGAATTTCCTGCTGAGTATGATTTCCTTTTAATTCTCCGGCATCCGACTTATTTTCAACAAGATCGATTAAGGTATATACATCATCAAAATTTCGAGAACTTAATTGATGCAATACAGGATTCGATGTTAGCGAATTCTCTAACAAGCTCAATTTAAATAAGCTTTCGGTATCGCCAATAATATCTCCCAAATTATAAATATCGGCACGGTTAGAAAGCATATCCGGAATTCTAAATTTCTCGCCACTTTCGGTATACGGATTTCCCGCCATGATCACACAAAATTTCTTTCCGCGTAGATCATAGGTTTTTGGTTTTCCGTTATAAATTCCTTCAATTTTTCGGGTTCCATCAGCCAGCGAAATAAACTTTTGTAAAAATTCCGGGTTACAATGCTGAATATCGTCCAGATATAACATTACATTATTTCCCATCTCAAAAGCCAGATTCAGTTTTTTGAGTTCTTCTCGGGAAGCCGAATTTGTCGCAGCTTCAGGATCTACAGAGGTAATATCGTGACCAATTGCCGGGCCGTTAATCTTCATAAACACCAATCCCAATCGGTTAGCGATGTATTCCATCAGCGTAGTTTTCCCATAACCCGGTGGCGATACCAATAATAGCATTCCCATTCGGTCAGTACGTCGGTTCTCCCCTACACTTCCCAATTGTTTCGCCAGGTTTTCGCCGAAAAGTGGAAAATAAACCTGATCGATCAATTTATTCCGCACAAAGGACGTCAGCACTCTGGGCTTAAATTCGTCTAATTTCAGCTGCTCTTTTAAATCTTCGGTGACCTGATGTCTTGCTTTTCTGAAGGCCTGAAATGCAGGAACGCTATAATTAAAATACAACTGTAGTTTTTGTGTAAACTCATGAAAATTGAACTGATATTGCCCATTTTGGATTTGCCTATGATCGCCTTTTAATCCAGAGATCACTGCGGAAGGATCGATATGATTCACCTCAGGGCTTTGCTGAGGGAACAAAATACAACACGCCGCTTCGTCGATATAATTTGCCTGATTTTTTAACAATTTCGCCTTAGCAAAGGCCTGAAGCAATTGCTTTACCAACCTGATTTTTGCGGAATACGAATGTAAACTTTCCACACTGTTTCTAAACTGGGATTCGGCTTTCTCTTTCTTTAGCATTTGCTGAAAATCATCTGCTAACTTTTTAGCTAAACCGCTTACCACAAATTGATCGTCACTTTGCAGTTCTTCAAAAAGATATTGCGCAACTTCTAAACTTACTTCCGCAGAAAATAAACCTGTATTTTGCCCAAAATCGCTAATAACCTGCTCTAATTCCTGAATCAAAAAATCATATTCACGGGTATTTGGGAAGTATTTCAACACCTGACCCGAGGCTTTTATCGAATTATTGTATCCTTTCTTAGCATCGTTTTCTAACTGGTTCCAAAAATACCTCGCAAAAGCTCGAATTTCAGATCGCCATCTTAAAATGCCCAAATCCTGATGTTTTTGCACCAAAATCTGTAAAATTTTTGCGGCATCAAGATCATGAACGCCTTTGATATAACCTTCAGAATAATTGCTGCTGCTTTCTTCCTGAATCACCTTCAGTAACTCGTCTTCATTTAACCCCGAAAGCATTTCCGGATCTTTATCTTTATAAATTTTAAAGGCTAAAAATGAAGAACGATACACCGAATCATTTTCAGAAATAAATTCCTGATTCCAATATTCCCGACTATTATTTAAAATCTCATTTTCCAGTTCCTGGTAAAAATCGGTACCGCTTAAATGATAAAATAACTTATCGTCTTTAAAAACAATACTTAAATCCAGTTCCTGGCGGTTAATTCCGAATTTGTGATTGCCAAGTTTGATGATATTTTCACCATCTTCATAAAGATCCTGCTTGTCCTTAAGCTTTCTTAAAGCATCTTCCCTGCTCGTTTTTAGCGAAGTTTCAATTTCTTCAGCATTACCGCTATCATCCAGTTCTCGTAACTGCTCCACGATATCGCGAAGCTTATTTACCATAAGATCAGAAGCGTAATAACCGTTAATTTCTGAAACCGACTTTAGACTTTCTGCCTTCTTGCCTATGCTTTTTAAAATACGATCTGAAGCAGTTTGCAGGGCAATAGCCTTTTTATTTCGCTTTTCGTTTATCGCACTTTTCTTACTTTCAAAAGCGTTATAGACTTCTTCCCGCTTTTCGATAATTTCAGTAATAAATTCCTCAAAATCGGCAAATTTCCCTTCTAATTCTTCAAGTTGAATACTGACTTTGGTTTGAAATTCATCACATTTTTCTGGCGTTGAAGCAATATCCAGATAGTTAATGATACTTTGATCGATAAGTTTTAACTGCGCGGCAAAATCGGCTTGGGCTTCTTTGCTACCCAGTGATTTTTTCTTATTCTTTATCGCTGCTTTAAGCTGATTAATCGTTGCAAAAATCAAGCTGATATTATCGATGATTTTGGTTGAATGTGACGTATCTTCGATATCCAGATTCGAAACAATATCAATAAGCATTTCCAAGTCTATCGCGATCTGGTTGACTTCTTCTTCCAGCTTTTTGGCTTCAACTACTTTACTGATCTTGTCGAGTTGCTGTTGTTTTTCTTGTACTTTATCGTGATACGGCTGCAAGGCTTTATCATTCAGCAAAAATTCTACGCAGCGTCTTGAAATTGTAGTAGTTTGCTCTGCAATTTCAGCTTCCAGCGATTTAATAAACTCTTCGTTTACATATCGAATTTCGTATAGACCAATAACCTCGCCACGCAATGCTCTTAGCTGGGAGAGTAATTCGACAAATTCGTTGATGTTTTTAAAAGAAGTGCTTTTAATTTTACTAAAAAGCTCCTGTGCTTTCTGCTGAATTTCTCTGGTTTGTTTTTCAGCATTTTTCTTAAGCTGAATAACCTTTTGAAATTCATCGATCGCTGCATTAGCGGCAATATTTATTTCTTTTAAAGGCTCGCTTAAAACAGCGGTTTCCTTATCGTTTAGCCAGTAATATGCATCTAAAATATTCTTTGAAGATTTCGCAATATCAGCATACAATCCGTCATAATTATCCTCTTTATTCAACAATGTAATAAGCTCATTAGCTTCAGCCATTGCTTTCACGATGTCTTTATTCCCGATTTTGTACAACATCGAATCCTGATGTTCTGAAGGCATAATATCGCCCTCCAAATACGGCGTTTGCCAAATCTGGATCATATGATGTTTGGTCTGCTCGTCGTCGGCTTTAAAATAACAAAGCTCGCCATTGGGCAAAATGGTGAATCCGCCACAAACAATAGGTGTTTTAATTTCCTGCTCGATCATATTATAATCCATAAGCAGATAGGTTCCTTTTGAAGGCGAATAGAAAATATACAAAAAATCCTCCCCATTCGGAGAATTAATAGTTCCCTGATATTTTAAAGACTGAACTTCGTTAGAGAACAGATGAAATTCTCCAGTTTGTAAATAATAGCCGTTCGGAAAAATAATTCCCTGATCGTCTGGTAATAAAACTGCCGTTTCTTTGATTGAATCGATTTTCTGAACTTCCTGCATTTTGTGATTGTACACAAAATAGCGTGCTTCTTCCTGAAAAGGTTTAATTTCAAGAACTATTAAATTCCCAAGATCGGCAAAGCGAATCTGCCCGTCATCCAGCGTTTGATCTTTATAATCTACCGGCTCAGAATAGATTCCCATTCCGTCTTCTGTATTATCTTCAATTTTAATGGTAAGATCGCCGCCAATTGTTTCAACAAAAACTTTATCTAAAATCGCAACATGCGGATGCTCGCCATAGCGCTGCATATCTCGCGTGGCTTCCTGCCAGTTAAATTGATGTTGTTTGGGATACTTAAATTCGTGTTCGCTACGATTATCGATATAGGTAAGCGAATTATCTTTTATAAGCCATTTAAAGGTCTTAATATCGGTCACGCTTTCACTCAGCTGAAAAACCATGTGCAGATAGTTCCCTATTCTTGCAAATTTGCTAAAGATCGTATTACGATAATATTTATAGAGATTTGCAAAATCGGTTTTAAATGTTTCATCTTCAAACAGTGCTAAAGAAACTGCTTCAAAGTGATGGTTTTTAAATTCGTAAACGCTAAAAACATCGGATAGAGTAATTTCTGTACGCAATCCAAAATGCACATTATAGCTAAAAATGCAGGTATGTCCCAGCGAAATGATATCCCTGGCCACACAATTATTTTCGGTACTAATGCGGTTATTGGCAATTAATTGCGTTTCGAGCGAACCAAAAACCGTTTTTCGGGCATCATTTAAAGTATTAAGACGTTCCTGTAAATCAGATTTATGGGTGTTAAGACGTTTACGGATAATCTCGTAGGTGCCACCATCTAAAGCATCTTTTTGTACAGACTTTTCTTCGTTAGTATTCATTTGGTTTTGTGGTAAGGGTTAGTTTAATTCCAAGTCAGATTTTAAATCATTTAATTTCGATTCATAAATTTTGGAATGAAAAGGAAATTCGTAAATTCTTTTAAAATCGAAATTCTCAAGAAGATTGTATTCTTTTATAAAGAAAAGAAACCTAGGATAGCCTCGCCCACAAATAGAGTTATAAAAAATCAAAAAAAGTTCATCGCTACTCAACTGAGCTCGAACGATTGATGAATAAAATTTTTTACGATTGTTTTCAATTAAGTCAGATAAATGAATAAATTTAAAAATGTGGTATAAATTTCTAAAATAATGGCTTAAAGCCTCTTGGTATAATTCATCTAAATCCTCTTCAAAAATTTTATCGAGTCTTTCATTTGCTATTTCGGTTAGTGGTGGGGTATCAGGAGTATTAATAATGCCACCAAAACCATCTGGAGACTTTACGCTATTTTTCGAACGAATTAATCCTTCCGTTTTATTGGCTATTGATTTAAAAACAGATCTTTTTTCAGCTATACCAGTAGTAAAACCTCCCACATTAATATCAAATGTAAGCTTATCTATAATCTCATGATGCAATCTTAATAATTGAAAAAAAGTATTTTCAAATTGCTGAACTTTAAAAGTTATATTCTGATCTTTAAGAACCAATCGTGTATCTTCTAATTCTTTTGTTTGCAGCTGAAATTCTTTAATTTGCTGTCTTAAAGTATCCCTATTTATTTGAATATCTTCACGCTGATCCTTCAATGCCACATAAAAAAGGATGAATGCAGCCGCGGACCATAATGAACCTATTAGTCCTCCTATAAAATCTCCAAAATGAGCAATTTTTTCAGAATCAATTAAAAGGGTAAAATCTTCTTTATATAAGAATAATGGGATTGAGATTATAAGAACAACAATTCCTATAAGAAATAATATTTTACTGCTTCTTTCTGTGAAAACTTTCATTTAACATTTAATTATATGCATTAGATCTCGGGTCACGCCCGTGATGACAAAGCTCTAAATTTCATTGATAAAAACAGGATGAGACCCTGTCCCGATAGCTATCGAGGACAGGTTCAGGGTGACATTCCTATTTCATAATAAGTTATGAATTAAACCTTTAAGGTTGAAACTCGCTTATCAGACAATCCTAAACCTTTAGCCAGGTTGAATAAATTGCCTAACATGGTTTGCTCATTTTTGTCGTTAGAGCGCCCTTTTAATTCCATGATCAAATTAGCGATCGTTAGGTTTTTGATATCTTCGGAAGAGATTCCGTATTTTTCTGAAAACTCACGAACTTTGGTTAGCAAATTCCCCTGAATATCATCACTGCCTAAGATCGAGTCCTTTAGGTCCTGAATGTTAGAACTGTTCTGTACCAATCTATCGAATCCTTTACCTCTGGTAATCTGCCCAATGATCTGATCGAAGAACATAGTTTCTCCACCAACAATATCAATCTTCGCGGCTTTAAGTGCATCACTAATTACATGCGCCTGTGCATCTGCAATATCTTTTTGGATATTGATATGTGCCAAATCTACCTGTAATTCTTTATCCAATTTCAACTTAAATTCTTCGTGTTCTTTGCCTACACCATCAAGTTTCTTCATTGCAGCAGCTTTTTCTTCGATACCGGCAGCATCGGCTAGTGCTTTATCTCTAATCACATCGGCTGCAGCTTTTCCTTCTTTTCTGCTGGCTTCAGCTTTAGCTTCCATTCCGGCCGCTTCAGCTTTGGCTTTTTTCTCGATAATAAGCGCTTCCATAAGTCCTTGTCTCTCGCTGGCATCTGCTTTAGCGTGCATTACTTCAGCTTCAGATAAACCAATGGTTGCTTCCTCTTTCGCTTTGGCTTCAGCAATGGTTTTTCTGGCTTCTGCTTCTTTTTCGCTGGCTTCTTTATGTGCCTGCGCTTCGATATTAATTTCTTCGGCTTTTTGCTTGGCAGCTTCTTTTTGTGCTTCCGCAGCTTTAATGGTTTTAATTAATTGTTCTTGAGCATTCGCTTCAGCAATAGTAACTTTTACTTGCTTTTCACGATCGGCAGTTTTAAAGGCTTGGATATCTTTCATATTCTCCTGCTCTTCTACCACTCCTTTTTCTAACATTACTCGATCTCTTATGACATCCTGAATGTTTTTCTTCTCTACTTCAAGAACTTTCTCTTTTTCAATCTGAGCCAAGGTAACGATACGTTCTCTTTCGGTAGCCTCTAACATTCGATCTTTCTCTACTCTTTCGCTTTCTACGGCTTCGGTTCGTTCTTTGTTTTTCGCCGCTACAATGATTTGGCGGTTCATATTTTCTTCGGCAACTTTTACTTTTTCTTCCGTGGCAATTCTAGCAGATTCCGATTTTAAACGTTCTTCTTCCGCCACTTTACTTACTTCGGCATTTTCTCGTGCCTTGATGTTTGCGATCTCACGTTTTTGAGCTTCTTCTTTTTCAGCTAATTGCTTATCTAATTCCAGAATAGCTTCGCGAGCTTCAACATCCTGCTTTCTTATAGTTTTTTGCTCATCTCGCTTAATAAGGTTCGCTTTCATATTCTGAACAGCGGTAAGCTCGGTAATCTTCTTGATCCCTTCCGCATCCAGAATATTATCTGGCTTTAAATGCGTAATTGGTGTTTGCTCTAAAAAGTCGATCGCACAATCTTCTAAAGTATAACCATTAAGATCGGTACCAATGATGTTCACAATCTCGTCTCTAAATTCGCGACGTGCTTCGTATAATTCGATAAAATCGAACTTTTTACCTACTGTTTTTAAAGCTTCAGAAAATTTAGCTTCAAAAAGATCCTCTAAAGTTTCGATTCTTGAGGCGCGATCTACCCCAATGGTTTGTGCTACTCTTTTAATGAAAGAGATATCATTATTCACCCGAACAAAAAAGGCTACTTTAATATCTGCACGCATATTGTCTTTACAAATAAGACCTTCGTGCTCCATTCTTTCGATCTGGATTTTCTTTACAGAGATATCCATCACTTCCACTTTGTGGAAAACAGGTACCACGTAAAGTCCTTTATCTGTGGCTACTTTGGTTCCGCCAAAACCAGTACGAACGATCGCACGGCCTTGTGGAACTTTCTTGTAAAACATCGCAATTATTGCGAAGTATACTACGATTAGGAACAGTATTCCCCCTAATCCAATTCCGATAATTGGTAAGATTTGATTCATTTTTTAATAAGTAAGATTAGTCGTTATAAGATTGTACTAAGAAGTAATTTTTATCAGCAGATTGCTTGATAATTAAAATTTTATCCTGGTAATTTAATTGATGTCCATCCAGCGATTTTACATAGATAGAATGCGAATCGCCGTTGGCTGAAATCTCTGCATTGCCCATTTTATCTCCAGAAATGGTGGATAACAATACCCCTTGCCGGCCAATATAATCGATGGCTTTATCGCCATCTTTATTCAGATTTTTAAAGAAACCTTTAAAAGGTGTGGTAAAAATCTTGGTGACAAATAAAGAAGTAAAAAAACCGGCGATCATGATTGCAAAACCTATAAAGTTGTCATAGGTAAACGTGAGCGCAGTTGTTATTGCTGTGGTAAACCACCAGATAAAAATAAAACAAGTAAAGGTGAACATAAATGGCAGACCAACAAAATTGAAGTAGATCAACATAATTTGCCACCATTTTAAAGGCTGGATACGTTTACCCACTACGCTTTCTTTATTCAGCTCGGCATTCGATACATCCTGAAATTCCATATTCGAACCGTCGGTTGAAATATCAACATCCAAGTCGGTGTCGATATCGATATCCATATCGTATTCAAATTCGATTCCGCTAACCATGGTTAATATCCAATACACTATTAGAAGAATACAAAGAATACTTAAGGTAATGTTTACCTCAGAAAATAATATGTCGGTTAAACTGGTCAATTTCGTTATTTTTTATCATCATTTAATCCAAGTTGATCTTTGAGTTTGCTAAGATCATCTTCCGCTTTTGCTTCTGTAGTACTTGCTGCTTTTTCAAGCTCATCATCTATAGATTTAGAAGCACCGGCGATATCGCCATAGGCTTCAGCCAAAGCTTCTTCCTGCGCTACTTTTTCTTTCATTCGCTCTAACATAGAAACCGTACTACTACTATCAATTTCAGCCATTTGCTTATTTAGGCTCTTCGTAGCGTTGCTCACTTTAACACGGGCTTTAAGTGTTTTAAGCTCGTTTTCCCAGTTACTAATATTCGATTTAATGGTTTGAATATTTCGCTCTAACTGCGCTACATTTTCGTTGAACTTTTTCGCTTCTTCTTCAGAGCGTTCTACATGTTTTTGAGCTTCTCCTTTTTTCACTAAAGCTTCACGAGCTAAACGATCTGATTCGGTTTTATCCATCTCGCCTCGTTCTCCTTTCTTCAAGATTAAAATCGCTTTATTGTGATAATCTTCTTTTTTATCAAGATATTCATCCTGGTCATTTTTAGCTCTAATAGCTAAAGCTTTTACTTGCGCTAAAGCTTCCATGTTTTTTTCTAAATCTTGTTTAAGATCTCTAATTCCCTGTTCAGTTAACTTGATGGGATCTTCCATATTGTCGATAGCCGAATTAGCTTCAGCTTCTCCTATTTTAAATAATCGTTTAAAAATGTTCATAACGTTAAGGTTTAATATTTTGAAAATTCTATAATTTTTTCTGAATACTCACTCATTAATAAACTGAGTGAATTTAAGGATCCTTCCAATTCATTAAGATCTAAGTTTTCTATTTGAAGGGTATCTCTAAAGATCACTTTTTCTCCGGAATCGTCGAGCACAAAGGCGCCATGAATAATATCGCGGTTCTTTTGCAAAAGGCTACGGAAAATCTTTTCTGACTGGTTATTAATTCTGAATAAAAACTGCTCCATAATTAAAATAGGCGGTGCGACACCCAGAATTAGGTTTTTAATGCCAAAGCTTTCTTTTTGAATCATTAATATCCCTTCGCTTTCGTTTTCGAATTCGATATCAAAGTTTAATTCTAGCAGAAAATTTTTGGTGATCTGATAGTGATTTTTCATCTAGACAATATTTTTGATTGGTGTTAAATATTAAGGTATAATAATACGAAAATCTATTTTCTTTTAAGGTATTATTAACACTATCACTGTAGTAATTAGTAAAGTTATCATTGGTTACATTGGTTATAAGTTAAAGTAAATTCTCGCTAACACCTTTAGCAACTTCTTGAATTAATGATTTTATTCAAGAAAAAACCAAAGAAATTAGTAATTATCAAATGTATTAGCTAATATTGTTAGATAAAGATACTACTAAATTTCAATATTGCAAATAATTTTAGCAAAAAATGTCGTATTTCGGTAAAAATATTAGGAAGATAAGGAATGTTAAGAAATTAAGTCAGCAGGCTTTTGCTGAACTTTTTGATCTAAAACGTGGTACACTGGGGGCTTACGAGGAAGAAAGAAGCGAACCAAGGATTGAAACTATTATCAGGATTGCTAATTATTTTAGTATATCTATTGATGATTTGCTAACGAGCGAGTTAACCGTAAATAAATTATTGAAGTTTAAGGACGATCTTGATTTTCACGGTACTTTCCACAAAGAGAAATTCACTAAAGTTCCCTGTGTAACTGCTAAAAGTGAAGCTGATTATCTACAATATTATGACAAACCCCATTTTATTGAAGATTTACCAAAACTTCATTTACCAATTAATTCAGAAAAAAAATTAAGAGGTTATATTATTTCTAATCTGGAAATGACGAATAATGACAAAGGATATTGTCCTAAAGATGTGGTTATAGGTGAAAAAATAGAACAAGAAAGTTACACAAAAATAGCCAATGGTAATCTTGTACTTATTATGGTGCACGATAAATTGCTTCTCCGAAAATTTTACCATTCTGATGAACATATCACTTTAAGAGCCACCAATAAAAATATCGACGATATTAAAATTCAACTTAAAGATATAAAAGAGATGTGGTGTGTAAAATATTGCTTTCTGAAACGAATCCCCGAAAATCATAATGTTGAGATTGAACAAAAATTAAGTTTTTTAGAACAGGAATTCATGAAACTGAAGGAAAATTTTAAATAAAAGTTATTAATTTTTAAGTATTTTAGATTACTAAAACCTACTGTCATGAAATCGCTTTTTACTCTTTTCACGATTTTATTGCTTGAACTAAATTGTTACGCTCAGACAGAAAAATATACTTTCTCAGTAATTCACAAAGATGATAAAATAGGTGAACTAAATGCGATTAAAGAAAGAAAAGGAGGCCAAACGCAATACACTACAAAAACAAATATTGAAACTCGCATTTTAGCTAAAATAAGCGTTAATTATACTTTTGATGTGTTTTTTGAAGAAGCTCAATTTCAAAAATCTAATGTTGAAATTTATTTGAATGGAAAAGAACGAACAAAAACAAAAACGCTAAAAGCCAATAAGGGTTATAATTTTTACGAGTCGGGAGATTGGGAAAAAAATA
This sequence comes from Zunongwangia sp. HGR-M22, assembly GCF_027594425.1. Classification (NCBI taxonomy): domain Bacteria; kingdom Pseudomonadati; phylum Bacteroidota; class Flavobacteriia; order Flavobacteriales; family Flavobacteriaceae; genus Zunongwangia; species Zunongwangia sp. HGR-M22. The sequence goes on along the minus strand of NZ_CP115159.1, from coordinate 1,842,899 downwards.
TAACTACTCCCGTCTCTTATTGTTGTGTACAGCTCATTTTTGAAGAACCCATAGGGAAAAGTACGGTTTACAGTGAGGAAACTGGCGTTTTTCACAGTTTAAAAAAGATTGGCGAACATTCTTATGCTAAAGAGAATGAAAAAGGTAGAGAAAGTATATTTCATTATAAAAATGGAATACTTTACAAAGCAGAAATTGATGCAGGAATTATAGAATTTGATCTAATGCTACAGCGATCATAAAGACTTAGAAATTTCTAATAACTTTAAACAAGTTTTCCAATTTCTGGTGGTGCAATTAATTTTCAAAATCTTTTCAGCAACACTATTATTTATTTGCGATTTACTATACCGCTCTGTAGCACAGCAAATATATACACAGTCTTTGGCAATTTTAAATTCATCTGGAGCGGCATCGAAAACTTCCAGTTTTTGGCGATTTTGGATTATAGGCTCAGATTTAAAAAAACAGCAATGCAAACGCTTAATATCTACTTCTGAATAAGGACTTTCGTTAATAATACTTTCTAATCTTCTAGCCGAAATCACGATCGTTTGCACTTCAAAACCATAATGCCCTTTTATTTTTTTCTGAATAAAATGCTCTAAAGTAGCGGTATTATATTCAGAAGAATTAAAGATTATGTTCCCGCTTTGGATATAGGTTTTTATATTTTCGAGTATACCATCTTCACTTAGCAATTCCCTAAGTTCTGCCATTAGTATTTTTTTATGACCGCCAACATTTATACCTTTTAAAATCGCTATGCTTGTTCCCATTTATTATTTAGAAAAATTAACACCAAACGCTAAATCGAGGTGAATTTAAAAATAATTAAGATACTAATTCTAAGTCTTAGCCTAATTTTGCTAGAAATATAGAAAATTGTCTATGGTAAAAGTAAAAGATCCCAAAAGTATAGCTAATGCACTAAAAGAACTTTTGGAGAAAAATCACGATGCAGGAGAGGTTTACAAAGATGGAATTGAGGAAGCGGAAAGTGATCTTTTAAAAGATTTCATTTTAACACAGGCAAGTCAACGGGCTAGATTCGCTAAAGAATTAGAGCGCGAACTTTATCAATTAGATGAAGTTCCTTCTTCTTGTGGAACATTTCAGGGAACTTTAGAACGTACCTGGATGGATATTAGAACCATTTTTATGGAAAATAAAGATGAAGCTATTTTAGCAGAATGCTTAAAAGGAGAACAAGAAAGTGCCGAGGAATACGAACGAGCTATCGAAAAATATGATTTTAGTGAAGACGTACTTCGAGCACTAAATGGACAATTAGACGAAATAAAATATACGGTTAATAAAGTATCTAAAATAAAAGATCTTGAGACCTACTAAATATTTGATCTTTATTTTTTTATGGGAATCATATAAACTGGCACATTAGTTTTTTCTAATACTTTTGATGCCACTGTTCCTACTAATACTTTTTCAATGGTAGAATGGCTATGTGTTCCCATTACAATTAGATCTGCGCCCCATTCTTCAGAGTATTTCAGGATACCACGATAACTGTCACCAATTTCCAACGCCGTACTAACTTTGTCGTCATCAAATTGCTTTTTGGCCGTTTTCAAATAATCTTCTGCCATTTCTTGCAATTGTGTGGTAACTCCCAAATCGAATCCCATATTCTGGTATCCAGGATATCCTAAAAAGTTAGAATAATTTACTCCGTAATGAGAAACGTCGGCTAATACATGAAGAATACATACTTCTGCGTTCATCTTTTTCGCAAGTTCATAACCAGCGGTAGCTACTATTTCTGAATTTGGATGATAATCCAAGGCGATCAAAACTTTTTTCATAATTATAAAATTTTATTTTATGGAGTTATTAGTTCTTCTTTTAAATAAGAACCTGTAGCTACTGAAGGATAAAATACCGAATATGGTTTTATCTCATCATTTATCTTTTTATTAATTAAATTTCGGTTTAATTCTGAAAGATCAGTACATCCTGCTGCAGCAAATAGCTCTAGAAAATCATCTAAAGTTTGTTCCTGATAGTTTTTAACACGCTTCCATTTATCTTCTACCACTAAACCATTCATCAATCTTGTATTGTTAGTAGCTACACCCGTTGGACATTTATTAGAATCACATCTTAAAGCTTGTATGCATCCAAGTGCTAGCATCATCCCTCTTGCCGAGTTACAAACATCAGCACCGATACTTAAGGCTTTAAAAATATCAAAAGCAGTTATGATTTTTGTCGCAGTAATTATCTTGATATCCTTTTTCAGGTCGTAGCCATTAAGCACATCAACTACAAATATTAATGCTTTTTCCCATGGCATTCCCACATAATTAGAAAAATCTATTGGTGCTGCACCTGTTCCTCCTTCAGCACCATCTACTGTAATAAAATCTGGTTTTATACCTGTCTCTCCCATTTTTTCGCAAATCTCCAGGAATTCATCTTTAGAGCCGATACTCAATTTGAAGCCGACTGGTTTTCCATTGGATAAATCGCGTAGCTGCTTTACAAATTTCAGTAAAGATTCAGCATCACTAAAAGCGGAATGTCCGGGAGGAGATAATACATCTGTATGCGGCTCTACTCCTCTAATTTCAGCAATTTCTTTATTATTTTTCGAAGCCGGTAAAACACCACCATGTCCTGGTTTTGCACCCTGAGAAATTTTAATTTCGATCATTTTAACTTCCGGCCAGTTGGCTTTTTCTTCAAAGAGCTTAGGATCAAAATTTCCATCATCGGCACGACAACCAAAATATCCTGTACCTATTTCCCATACCAAATCTCCTCCGTTTCTATGATAATCTGATATACCGCCTTCCCCAGTATCATGAAAAAAGTTACCAGCCTTGGCTCCTTTATTTAAAGCTTCAATAGCATTTTTGCTAAGCGAACCATAACTCATTGCTGAAATATTAAATAGCGAAGCAGAATATACCTGCTTACAATCTGGTCCTCCAATAACCACCCTTGGATAATCTTCTTTAACTTTAGATGGATAAATGCTATGCTGCATCCATTTAAAGTTCTCTGCTTCAACGTTAAGCTGCGTTCCAAAAGGATGTGTTTCTTTCTCTAATTTTGCACGTTGATAAATATAACTTCTATGGTTACGATCAATTGGTTTACCGTCAGTATCATTTTCTATAAAATATTGGTGGATTTCAGGACTTATCAATTCTAATAGATAGCGCATATGCCCCAAAAGCGGAAAGTTTCTTAAAATGGTATGTTCTTTCTGAAAGATATCATATATACCGATACCAAAAAGCACTACTCCGAGAATCGAAAATCCCCATGCCGGCCATATAATTGTACAAATAATTAATCCTACTATTACAGCTACGATAAGTGTAAAACGTATGGCTTCGCGCATAAAATTTAAATTAAAGAATAGAATATTTTAGAAAATATAAAACTAAAGAGCATTTAACATTTTTAGTGCTAAAATCCTGTTATAATTTGATGTAAAATAAAAAAATCGACCGTCGAAGGTCGATTTTAGATATTTTAATTGACATTTTTTTTTTACTGCTTAATTACCATTAAACTGGCTTTGGCTCCGGTTAAGAGATTCCACTCCTGCCCTACTAATTGCTTGCCATCTTCACCAAATACTTTTAACTGAGCGGTGTTTGGTCCAGAAGTACCTTGATTTAGGGCTTCAAATTCTATGGTATTAAAACCGCTTTGCAAAGTAACCAAAATGGGCTTGTATCCGCCGGTTAATAAGAAATTCTTATAGATCACCTCGCCATTAACCGTAATTTTCACTCGATCGCCATCAACATATTGATGATCGCGACAATAAAGCTCTACGAACTTTCCTTCGGTCTTAACATCACCCAAATATTGATCTTTTCTATATTCTGCTTTAGCTTCTTTATCCTTTTCCCACTCCTTTGCTACACGATCACCCTCAGATAAAAGACCATTATCTTCTATTCGCATATTCACTTTTGGCTGCTCCTTTTTCATGAAGATATTCTCGGTCTCCTCTTCAATCCTTGGCATAAAAATATTGTTGCTTCCGGTAGAAGTAGATTTTAAAATTCCTCCGGTATTAGTAGTACGAGGAATTTCAACCTGAGCCTGGCTCCAGGTTGTTGCTAAAATTAAAAATAACAGCGTTAAAGATATGTTTTTCATTATTTAGTTGAATTATCTAAAAAGAATACACTCAAAAATCTAACCAAAATTAAGCATTTTAATTGAACTTCAATAAGATCCTTATATTTGAAAAAATGTTATCGATGTATATGCCCTACTAAAATTGAATGGCTATTGATTAGTTTGTATATTTATGCACCTAACTACAAAAAATAATATAAGGATGCACGTTCATCATTTACTTAATAATAACTCTATTGCTAATAAATTTATTGCCCAACTTCGTGATACCAGTATACAAAATGACCGTATGCGCTTCCGTAGAAATATAGAGCGATTGGGTGAAATATTGAGCTATGAATTAAGTAAAAAACTGAATTATTCTTCAGAAGAAATTACTAGTCCGCTTGGGATTTCTAAAGTTTCTTTACCGAAAAACGAAATTGTGATTTGTTCGATTTTAAGAGCCGGATTACCACTACACACCGGTATTCTTAATTATTTTGATGATGCTGAAAACTCTTTTATTTCAGCCTATCGCCATCATCCAAATGACGATAAAGAATTTGAAATTAAAGTAGAATACTTGGCTTCTCCTTCAATCGAAGGCAAAACTTTGGTGCTTGCAGACCCTATGTTAGCCACAGGTCGATCTTTTGTAAATGTGATGCATGCGCTGAAAGAAATGGGTACCCCAAAGGAAATTCATCTTGTAGCCGTTATTGGAGCCGAAGAAGGTTTGAAACTTCTAGATGACGAATTCCCTCCACATACTCATTTATGGATTGCTGCTATCGATAAAGAATTAGATAGTCGCGGATATATTGTTCCAGGACTTGGGGACGCAGGTGATCTTTGCTTCGGAAATAAAAAACAGCATTAATTTCGCTAAAATGGATAACCAATAGCAAAATTAAATACTGGCTTGCCGAAATCGTATGTCCAGCGTTGCCCCTCTTCTAATGAAGGATCATGCATTGGCGCAGCAAGATCAAAACGAATAACAAACCCCTGGATATCTACACGCACGCCGACTCCTGTACCAATCCCGAGCTCGTTAGTAAAATTAGAGCTGAAGCGACCTCCCTTTAAATTTTCATCGCTCTTTGATGTCCACACATTACCAGCATCAGCAAAAACAGCTCCGTTTACATACGGCGGGATTAAAGGAAAACGATATTCGATATTGGCTTCCAGTCGAATATTCCCGGCGCGATCAAAATAATCGGTATCAATAGCATTGGGATCATCTGGATTGTTTTCTTCTTCATCACTTGGATTATAAGTCCCAGGCCCCAACTGCCGAGTTCTAAATGCTCTAACACTATAAGGTCCTCCAGAGAAATATTGCTTTGTAAATGGCATAATATCAGAGTTTCCATAAGGCATACCATAACCGGCAAATAATCTTGTGGCAATTTTGCTCCCTTCTCCAAAATTGGAATGATATCTTAAATCTATATCGAATTTAGCATATTGTGCGTATTCCAGATTGAAAACTGTTTGTGGATCTTCATCAGAATTTCCACTTACCAAATCTAGCACATTTCCTGCTAGATCTAAAGTAGTATTCACAAAAACCTGATGTGTATCTTGTTGATCTACCATCCCATTATAAGTGAAATTATAAATTGATCCTGCAATAAACTGTTGCGTAAAACTACTTTCTAAATAAGGATTGTTATCTAAAATAGCTTCAAATTCTGGAGTGGTATTTATTAGATCGACATAGTTAATTGAAATTGGATCGAAACTGTGAGTTATATATCTATTGGCATTCCAGATATATCCAAAACTTGCAGAGGCCGATCCCAAAGCAAAAAGCTGACTTCTCTTAAGATAATCTACATTTAAACTAACCTTGGTTTTAGGAATTTCATATTTAAAAAAGTTTTCTCCAGGAGTCCACGGAAACAATAACCTAGGAAAAATTAAATCACTCCCCAAACCTAACTGAATGCTGTTTAAGCCTGTGTTATTTCCGCTGGCTATTTGTACTTCGTATCCAAATCTTCCCTGAATATTAATAATTTCGCCTCCTTTAAATAAGTTACGATTGGTTAAAGAAACCGCTAAACTTGGTCCTGCAAAATTGTTTGATTTTGTTACCGCTTGCAATTCGGCTCTAATCGCACGTTTATTCAATGGGGATAAATAGATATTGGCTTCAAGAATTCCAAGACTATCCGTTGCCAGTGTATCTATTTCTTGATAATCTATATTTATAAACTTGTAAGCTCCTATTGATCCTAAACGACGGCTAGTTGCTTTAGATATTTTTGGATCATAAAAATCACCTTCATCTATTAAAACAAAAGGATCTAGACGTTTGGGTAAAAAGAAAATACTATCCCTGTCCTGCACGTAGGTTTTTTCGTTAAAACGAATACTATCTTTAACGATCGAATCACTCTCTAAAGTATTATTTGGATAAATATTTACTTTTGAAATTTTATACGGAATTATCGCTTTATTAGGTACGTCCTTTTTTATTTTTAAATAAAGATCGAAACGCTTATTATCGTATTGATTAGTATCTGCTTCAAAAATTAAAAAACCAGAGTTAAAGTTATAATATCCTTTTTCCTTCAGCCCGATATCTAAACGTTCTCGCTCCTGCTTCATTTTTGCCAGATCAAAACGCATTTCTTCAAAAAATTTACTTTCGTCAACTAAAGGTTTCATATCCTGGTAAAGCAACAAGCTATCGGCTACTAATTGATAAGATTCCATTTTGTAGGGTGTAGTTACACTCACATCATAACTTGCAGTACCCGTTTTTTTCTTTTCGTTGGTTTCTACATCTGCACTTACCCTACTGTAGAAGAATCCACGATTCTCTAGACGATTTAAAATTAAATCCTGGGTATTACCAATTTCAACATCACTTAAATACACTGGCTCTTCACCAATTTTTTTATTTAAAAATTTATTGATGATTCCGGGTTTTTCACGCTGCGCTTTGTAATGAAAGTACAATCCAAAATAATTTCCTAAAAACTTCGTATTTGGTTTAGGAACTAATACGTTTTGAAGCTCTGTCTTCACTTTTTTTAAGTCAGCTATTCCGGTAGTGTCGGGTTTCATGGTAATATTTGCACCGCGATAAAGGTATTCATCTTCAGGAATATATTTATCTACACTACAGGCATTAACTAATACCAAAACGATTATAACTATAAGACTGTAATTCCTTATTTTCATTCTTCTTCCTCTTCTTTATTGGCCGGTTGTTCTTCTTGCTCCTCGCTTTTAAGAAGATTTTTCCACAGTTCGTTGTAGTAATTAAATTCTCGGGTAAATATTAACGCAAGCCCACTTACGATAAGTTGACCATCGATTACATTTTCATATTGATTTCTTCTGAAACCTCTAACGCGGAATCTACCATCTTCAGTAATAAGATATTCTAAACTAACATTTCCTATTAGCGGATTGGTACCTTCTGGCCCTGAGTTGCTTCCCTCTAAATTTACCTGGCTACCTACACTTACGATCAAACGATCGTCAAATAATTTTTTTTGCGCATTAACATTTAAATCGGTTCGCTGGTCGGGGCTTTCACCCTGGTAGTCGGTATAGCTATCTACACCAAAATTAAGCTGCACTCCCGTATCACCTAACAATTTTTCTGAAAACATATTAAGTTGATCTGATAACGCCTGACTTATATTTTCTCTAGCCATAGCCATTGTACCGCCATTACTGCCATCGGTACCAGCGTCTGGATAAAAACGGTTTAATACCAACAAACTAAAAACTTGTTTATTAAGTTGATTTTCCTGAGTATTTATTTGCTGAACTCTACTATACACCTGTCCACCTATAGCTCCCTGCGAATCTTTTGGCATGTCTAATCCAAAAGTAAGCTGAGGTTGCATAATTTCACCATCTATATTTAAATATACTTTAAATGGTAGCTCCTGTCTAAATCTTTGTTTATCGCTACCACTACTATTTGAAATATTTGACGCCATTAATGCATAGGCAGATGTTTCTATGTCGTAAACTGCTCTAGCATCTACCGTAGCATCCATAGGATCTCCGCTCCAACTAACCGAACTACCTTCTGCAATCTCAAATCTTCTGTTAACAAGGCTATAGAGACTCATCTCGTAATGTCCCTTACTTATCGTGTACTTTCCGGTAAGTGTTGTCCTACCATTTGGAGAGACACCAAGTTGCAAATCTCCTTCTCCCTGAATTTGCAAATTATCATTTGTCTGTTCATTTAAAACTACGTTGATTACTGCATCATCGTCTATTTTTAAGTGTGCATCAATATCGTATCCACTAAAAACATAGGATTTTTCTTCACTCTGCGTAAGAATGTCATCTGGGTTTTCTTTGTTCACAAAATTTACAATCCCGTCACGACTTTGCATCTGCATTTCAGTTTCCGGAATTACATAAGTAACATCTGTATTTTCGCCAATTTCTAAATCGAGTTCTAACTTGGGTAAAGTAAGGTCTCCAGTTAGGCTGGCATCTGCATTAAAACTAGCTGTACCATAAAATAAATCATTATCTTCTTCGGTAGAATTAAGAATATTAAAATTATTTGCTTTGAAACTTAAATCGAATTTTGGGTTTATAAAGCTTTCTGTTCCTAAAGTACCGTCTACAGCAAAAGAATTTCCCTTAGTATCTCCTATTTTAAAACTATTGAAATATATGCCTTCATTATCCAATTCTAACGTTTCATTCTTAAGTATAAATGGAGCATTTAGCATCGATACGGTAAACTGAGCTTCACTAAAATTTAGCTTCCCTTGATATTCTGGAGTAGCCGCCGTACCTCCTAATTTTATATTTCCTGAAAATGATCCTTTACCATCCTCCAAGGTTCCCAAAGAAAAACCAGTCACCGCACTCATCTCTACTTTGTTGAGATCTAAGTTCATATCTAGGCTGGCGGTTGTATCTGCAGCGGTATAGTTTCCGGTAAGATCCATATCTATTGCACCTTCCTTCATTCCCAGATCAAACTTGTACTTCTCTGCTCCTATAGCAATTCCGCGTAGTGACAGTTTTCCAAGTTTTACATCCATCGATTCCAACTGGTCTATATTGAGGTCTGCCAAAATTCCGGTTTTACCAAAAGGCTCTACAAGGGCAAATCTTCCATTCATATTTCCTTCAGCTAATTTTACTTCAGGATTTAAGAAATTAAGCAACGCTGCCAATTTATAATTATTAAAAAGCATTGTGATATTCTCTAAATTCCTTTCGTTTTCCTGATTGACTAATTCAACTGACTGATCACTTCTTGATATTTTAAAATCCTTAAATTCGATGGTCTTCCCATCATAAAGTAGCGCATTGTTTTCTGGAATGTTCCATTTGTTTTTATTCAGAATTAAATTTTCGCTACTTACCGTGTATTTAAAAGTATCTTCATTTTTAGACAATCTTGAATATACATTTACAAGTGTATCGCTATCATAAACTGAATTGAAATTCATTAAAAGTATTCTATTCTCAAGATTGGCTTTTAACTGCGTTTTTTTAATCGCAAGCGGGCCATAACTTATAGAATTAAATCCTAAACTGAAATCCATATCTTTTCTATCAGACTTCACAGAAATCCCTAAACTATCTACTAAAGCTCCGTAATATTTAACGAAAGGTAATTTAACATCGGCATTAAGCTGGTGCTTTCTTTCATTAAAATCTACATCTATAGTTATTGTATCCAGTTCTTCTAAATTAACCAAGAAAACTTCTTTAAGAATAGGAGCCTGAGAAATTTTCCCCTTCAGAAATAAATTTACGGGATTCTTTACGGTGTCGGTATTATCTTCTTCGGTTAAATAATTTTGATAATGACGTCGTAACGCATTACTAAAATCTGCCGGACTCGCATTAGATCGAAGATCTAAATCTACCATTTTATTATCTACTTTTACAGAAGTTGAATCTGGCCGAACGTGCGCCGACAAATTTAAATTCCCTAGTAAATAGGTTTGGCTATCGTAAACAGCAACACCGTCTTCTATTTCTGCAGATGCATCGTATTCTTTAGAGTTTCCTTTAAAAGATCCATTTAATTTAAAACCGGTTCTTATATTGCGATTGGCTATACCAAGTGCTGCCAAATCTGCTCCATCTAAATCTAAATCCAATTTAAATTCTGGTGAAACCGAATCTAACACAACATTTGCGACAAGATTTGTGTTTAAATTATCGTCTTTATAAGAGCTTTTTACATCACCAATACCATCTGTTATATCACCTGTGATTTTTAAATCTTTAATAGGATAATCATTATAAGTAAAGCTGCTAATGTTTGTTTCTAATTGCGCATCTAAGGTATTCACAGAATTACCACTTCCCTTTGCTTGTAAAGTAAGGTTCAATTTCCCTAGAGACGGATTTTGAAGTAATTCTCCTAAACCAAGACTATCGATTTTAACATTGGCATCAAATGCTATTTCTTTGGTGTTCTGGAAGTTTCCTTTAGCGGCAATTGCCCCTAAGCTTGAATTTAAAGTGGCATCTGCATCGATATCATTTGGCGTGCCTGCAAGACTTCCGCTAAGACTAATATCTTTAGGTAAAGAAACGCCTAATTGTTTTTCGTCTAAGAAATAATTTAGGTCCTTTTTAGTAGATTTCGCTTTAAAACGAGGAATATTAAAATAAATATTATCGGGATCTGTTGCATTTTGAATTTGCCCATTAAGTACTAAAGAAGTCTGGCTACCCCAAGAAATATTTGCTGAAGGTATTTTTATATTGGCGAGTGTCCCGTTTGCACTAATCCTTCCCGTAACCAATTTACGACTTAAAGCTTTTACATGTTGATTTTCTTGAAGTGCGGGCTGAAACCTAAAAACTTCATTAATATCTAATTGAATTTCTGATAGATTAGCTTCTACAGTTACAGCCTCTGGATTTTCTATCAAAGATTCTATAGAATTATAAGATAAATTCGCTGCCCCTTTAATTTCATTATTATTTAATGCTATCATTAAATTCTTGATATTCAAAGAAGAATTATCCATAGCAATTTCAGTAGAAAAATCTCTTAACTCTAATCCTGAAGCTTCACTGAAAGTAATGTTATCAATATCAGCATTTACCTGACGGTCTGCTAGTAGTAGTTTTCCCGTCTTCAGGTTCAGATTTCTCAATTTCAATGCATTCGCATTAAAAGTTCCTTGTTCTATCTTAGCACTATCTACAATGTAAGCGATATTGTTTTTGGCAAGATCAATATTTTTAACTTCTACTTTCCAAACAGGCCAGGTAAAACCAGCAGTATCTGTTTGCGTGGAATCCTGATCTTCAGATTGTGCTGTCTTTGTTTGCATTCTTAAAAGCGCATTGGCTTTTTTAAGCTGAACTTTATTTAGCTTAATTTCATATTTCCCAAGATCCATATTAGGCATTTCAGCCAAAAATTCTGGAATATGAATATCAGCCAGTATCCCATCTGGATCAGATTGATATTTTGCATTTACATTATTTAAACGAAGCTCATCTACCTCTATAATTGGTAAGGGCGCTTCAGAATCTTCGCTTAGTGGTAAGGGTTTGGTTTGTTTATAAACTACCATCGTATTTTTTAGCGACGCATCTGCCACTGCAAATTTCATATTCTGAAGGTCGGTATTACGCATAGAAACATTCAATTCCCCCAGTTGTAGTTCAGCATCCATCCCTGTAACCTCATCATTATAATTTACGATAATGTTTTGAAGATTTACATCCCCAATACTAATTTCCATGGGAGACGATGTGGTATCTTGTGGCTGTTGTTGCTGTGTGCCGGTAGAATCTGAAGAAGCAAAAGCATCCATCAAAAATTGGTAGTTGAAACCTTTAAGACTATCTTTTCTATAAATATTTGCCTTAAGTCCTTTTAGATCTAATTCATTCAAACCAAACGCTCCTCCTTTTATAATTGGCCAGATGGGAATATTTGCTTCTAAATTGTGGGCATAAACTAGAGTATCTCCCTTTTCATCTTCAAGATATAAACCTTCCAAACTAACAGCGCCACCAAAAGTGATAAATAATCGATCGATATTAACCTTGGTATTTGTTTTATCCTCTATAGTAGAAACTACCTTATTTACAATGATATTTTGTCCCCAGGGACTTCGGATAAATAGAATAAGCAGAATTAAGAAAATAAGTATACCCGCTAAGATCTTGGCGGTAATTCTTAGTGCTTTTTTCAGTTTTGGATACTTCTTACTCAAATGTAGGATGTCTTATGTAGTTGTGGAAATTACGACTGCAATTAAATACTAAGAAGGCATATTCCTGCCTATATTCTTATAATCTTCTGTTAAAATTAAAAATACAAAACTGTGGAATAGATTCCACAAAAGCTTAGAAAAATTCAACACTTTCTCAAATGTACTCAAAAATGGTCTTTGTTCAATTAATTTTAAAACATCGTACTAACTATTGATTAACAGTAACTTAAATTACAATAATCGAATTTTGATAAATCTTGGACGAATTTTTGACTTTTCTCTCGCCAATTGTGAAAGAAGTTTGATAAGATGTTATTATGCTAAAAATAGACATAATTCTAAAATGCCTTAATAGTAGAAATGATTTTAGAAAAACTTTTTTATTAAACTATAACCACTAAAAAATTTAAAAAATGATGAGAAAGACTTTAGCAGTATCAATTTTTTCAACGGCTCTTTTAGCCTCATGTGTTTCTAAGAAAAAGTATGTCGCTTTAGAAGGAGAACTAAATGATACTAAAACCACATTACAAAAAACGAGAGTCGAAAAAGAAGAAATTGAAGATAAATATGCCGCTATAGAGGAGCGCGTTGCCGATTATAACGCAAAGATTAATTCGCTACGTTCTTCTAATGACGAAAAATTAGAATTGAACGATGTAACGGCAATGTCTAACAAAACTAAAGAGCAAATGAGAAAAACCATTGCAAAAATGGATGCTTCTCAATTAGAAGGTGTTGAGACAATTGAAGATTCGATTAATGCTGCGATTTCTTATAATTTAAAAAGTCAAATTACCGAAGGTAAAGATGGCGACGATGTAGATATCACCGTAGATAAAACAGTAGTAATGATCAATGTTTCTGATAAATTACTATTTAGAAGCGGTAGTTACAGATTATCTAGAGATGCGCAACCGCTACTTAAAAAACTTGCTGAAGTAATTAATAGTGAACCGGCAATGGAAGTAATGGTAGAAGGTCATACCGATGATCGTACAATGGTAGAAGATTCTTGGTTAGAAGATAACTGGGATCTAAGTGTACGCCGTGCAACAGCTGTAGTTAGACAATTACAGGATAAATACAATGTAGATGGTTCTAAGCTAATCGCTGCCGGTAGAAGTAGTTATTCGCCTTTAGTTGAAAATACCTCTAAAGAAAACATGTCGAAGAATAGAAGAACAAGAATTGTGGTAATACCAAATCTTGATAAATTTTTCGCAATGTTAGATTCTGAAGGGGAAATCTAAAATCGCACCTAGTAAATTTCTCCGGGGCAAGCCCACGAAGCATTTTAGCTGAACGCGTTTTCAAACTTTAAAAATTTACTAACGAGACAAGTCTCGGGGTATTTACCCTCCTAGAATAAAAGCTATAAAGCGGAACTTAGAAGTTCCGCTTTTTTTATGACTTGTTTTAAGAGTTTTTTAAATCAAGCTTAAGTTTGATTTTTGAACATTATGCCTCTATTTTTTTATATTGAAAAGAAAAATTATGAGCGCATATAAGGAAAATAAAGATCAGGAATTACCTTACAACCCTGAAATCACTAAAGACGATCAGCAAGCCCTTAACGAAAAAGGAAAAAGCATGAATAAGGGCCAAGACGCAGCACTAGATCATACGCAAACGAATAATGATTTTGCAGCAAAAGATCTGGACATCCCGGGAAGAGAAGATGCAGATACAAGCAGCAACGGTAATGATATTCCTGATGAAGAAAATAGACAGTTTAATAAGCGCGGCGTTAAACCGGACTATCAGAAAGAAAAGGAACACCCAAATTCCAATAAAAAGATTTAGAATTATAGGTCTTGAATATTTCAGCTACAGCAGAACTTTCCGGTTCTGCTGTTTTCATTTTCATGAATCTCCTTCAGCAATAAAAAAATTTAAATCGGCGTTATATTCATCTAATTACTAATATCTTCAATACGATATAATTTTTATGCAATCTGTGTAATCTAAATTTACTTATTGCCCAAGCTTTCAATGATCATAAACCTGAATTATGCTTTACCATGCTAACCATTAAACATCTTCAAACATTACTATTAATAGTTTTCGGTATTTTTTATTTGAGCGTTAATGCTCAAAAAGTTAGTGGTTACTTATATGATAGTGAAGGCATCGTTTCAAATTTCAAGATAAAAAATCAAAACCAGGGATTTTATACGGAAACAAACGAGAGAGGTTTTTTTGAAATCACAGCTAAGGTTGGTGACAGCATTTTATTTAATTCTATTGCTTATAATAGGTATACATTAATTGTAAAAGAAACAGATTTCAATAAGAATGTTGTTGTAGAACTTAACTTTAATACTTTAGATGAAGTAAAGATAAATAGCGGTAAAAGTTTTAAAACCGATCCAGATCAATTAGATGATGAACTTAATGCAGGAATACAATACAGCATTAAAAATAATCCATTGGATTATCGTCCCAGTAACGGAAATCTATTAGAAATACCTCGATTAATTATAGGCCTATTATCTAAGAAAAACGGAAAAACAAAAGTTACTACTGAAGAAGAAAAAGTTTTAGCACCTGAAGATTATCATCAACTCTTTGAAACCGATAATTTGTTTAATGCTGAATTTTTGAGTGGAGACCTTAATATCCCAGAGCATCAGCATTATCTTTTTATCGACTATCTGGCAACTAAGAATTATACCTCAGCGGTGCTTCAGGAAAATAGGAAACTAGATTTCATAGACATACTTCATCGAGCCGCAAAAGAATTTCACGAGCAGCGTATTTCCAAAGAAAATAGATAGCGGTTAATGGTTCAAACAAATAAACCTCTTGCTTTCACAAGAGGTTTTCTTTTTTTTATATCTAATTTAGAATTCTTTATTGATAGCCATTCTTAATTTTCTGGAATAATCTTCTTCTAACCAATCACGATAGTTCTTGGTACTTTTAGAAATACAATAGGAATATTGCTTGATTCTGGAAGATATATCAGCTTTTAATTCTTTAGCCAAAATTCTTGCATCAAATACATCTTCACTATTTTCTACACACATTTTTACATGCTGTTCTATAGACCATTCCAATACCGCTTTCGATTTAAGTCCGCGTTTAATAACATCGTCATAGGCTGCCTCTACATCAAAATCGACACTTTCAGAATTTGCAAATTGCTCGCGTAATTCTGGTGGCATTTCATACTTAAACTCACGTTCTATTTCTTCGTCACTTAATAGATTTTCAAAATAGAAATCTGGCGAACGGAAGATTTGTCTCCAGTCTATTGGTGAACTCCAGTGACCAAAACGTGCCATATTATTACCAAGATCAATAACACTAAACTCCTTTTTTCCTGGGAGCACCCTAGATCCACGACCAATCATCTGGAAATAAAGGGTTAACGATTTTGTTGCACGATTCAGGATAATAGTATCTACCGTAGGTTCATCAAAACCTGTAGTAAGAATACTTACTGAAGTTACAATCGCATCTGGTGTATGTTTAAACCACTTTAGAATTTCCTTACGATCCTGTTTGCTTGTCGTATTATCTAAATGCCGAATATTATACCCCGCTTGTTTAAAAGTATAATACACCTCTATAGAAGTATTTATACCATTATTAAATATTAGGGTTTTCTTTCCTTTAGAGCGTTCTAGATAAGCATTTAAAAGCTTTTCCTGCATCGACATATTCGTATACAGCTCTTCGGAAGATTTTACGGTATAATCACCATTCATTCCTACTTTTAAAGCAGATAAACCTACATTATAGCTATAAATATTAGCTCTGGCCAGGAAACCTTTTTCTATTAATGAAGATATCGAATCACCAACGATTAATTCGCGGTAATTATCCTTCATCGGTAATTTGATGTTAGAACTAAGCGGTGTTGCAGTTACACCAAGAATGAAGCATTTTTCAAAAAACTTAAATAATTTTCTAAAACTATTATAATGCGCCTCATCAATAATCACCATCCCAATATCTTCAAGATCTAATTTATCATCATGAAGACGGTTATTTAAGGTTTCTACCATAGCCACAAAACACATATAATCGTGCTGATCTGGTAGCTCTTTAACCTTACTGTTTATAATTTTATTCTTAACCCCAAAATCGGAAAGCATTTTATTAGTTTGCTTACATAGCTCGATTCTATGGGTTAGAATTAATACTTTCTTTTCTGTTCGCTGAATGTATTCTCTTACAATTTCAGAAAAAATTACAGTTTTACCTCCACCGGTTGGTAATTGATATAGAAGATTATAATGCTCTGGATTTTCATCTATTACACTAAAAATCTTATCGATATCGTTTTGTTGATATCCATATAACTGCTTATCTACCTTCTTTTCGCTAATTCCTAAATCTGAAACTTCCATAAACCCTGTTTTAATCTGCAATTTTGCAAAAATAGCGCATTTTTCAGGTTTATAGAAATTATCTGAGCATAAATCAACATTTAAGACTTAATTAATTAGTTTTCAAATAAATCTGAAGATAAATATCGGTCACCACGGTCGCAAATGATGCTTACCACTACACCTTCTTCTAACGTATCACATAATTTTAGGGCTGCTGCCGTCGCTCCTCCACTACTCATCCCCGCAAAAATCCCTTCTTCTTTTGCCAAATGTTTAGTCATTTCCCGAGCTTCGTTTTCGCTAACTTCAATTACCTGATCTACCTTAGTTTCATCGAATATCTTCGGAAGATAAGCTTTTGGCCATTTTCTAATCCCAGGAATACTAGAATCATCTGTAGGCTGCACACCTACAATTTGTATAGCTTTATTTTTCTCCTTAAGATAAGTTGAAGTTCCCATAATAGTTCCCGTAGTTCCCATACTAGAGACAAAATGCGTCACCTTATTATTGGTATCTTCCCAAACTTCGGGACCGGTAGTTTTATAATGTGCCTTCCAGTTATCATCATTACTAAACTGATTAAACATATAATAAGCTTCATTTGCTACCTTAGCTTCTGCATAATCCCTACTTCCTTCGATTCCTTTTTCAGCACTGGTTAACGTTACTTTGGCGCCATAGGCTCGCATGGTTTGCACACGCTCTTTAGTAGCATTTTCAGGCATCACTAATTCAATCTTCAGCTTAAACATCGACGCTATCATGGCCAGGGCAATACCGGTATTGCCACTAGTTGCTTCAATCAGCTTTGTTTTTTCATCTATATCACCGCGATCCAAAGCACTTTTAATCATATTATAAGCTGCACGATCTTTAACGCTCCCACCCGGGTTTTGCCCCTCTAACTTGAAAAACAGTTTAACGTTTGGATTGTTTACTAATGTTCTGGCTTCTACTAATGGTGTATTTCCTATTAGTCTGAATATCGACTTACTCATTTTGAGCTGTATTTTTAATATTAATTTGTGGTGTATGGGAAACCATAGAATTTGCGGGAACAGATTTTGTTAACCATACATTCCCACCAATTACGCTGTTCGCACCAACTACAGTATCACCGCCAAGAATAGTTGCGTTGGCATAAATAGTAACATTATCTTCTATCGTAGGATGTCTTTTTACCTTGCGAAGATTTCGATCTACATACAAGGCTCCAAGGGTAACCCCTTGATAAACCTTTACATTATCCTTAATAACCGCAGTTTCTCCTATAACTACACCTGTAGCATGATCTATAAAAAACGGAACACCAATTTTTGCACCGGGATTAATATCTGTACCGGTGAGATTATGGGCACATTCTGTCATTAAACGTGGTACTAACGGCAAACCAAATTTGTAAAATTCATGACTTAATCTATAAATGGCTATAGCAAAAAAACCTGGATAAGAAAGACAAACTTCTTCTACCGAATTTGCAGCGGGATCGTTCTCTGCGATTGCCCGGGCATCAGCATTTAATTTCTGAAGAATCTCGGGTAACTTTTCAATATACTCTTTCCAAATATTTCTACACGGCGTGTTTGGTTTCCAGCAAACAAGATCGGCTAGCGCTTCAAATTCCTTTTCTAACGTCTTTAGATTTTCATCAACCTCGGTATCTTCATCAAACAACGTGTAAAATAAATGTTTGGTAAAAGCTTCCGTTTTTTCCTTAATCTCAAATTTAAGATTAGGTAATTTCTTATGGTTTTTTATTTCTTTGATTACTGTCTCCAGATTCATTACTTGTTTGCTATTTAAAACCAAAAATAAGGATTAAGATTACAATAGCCGAAGAATATTATAAAGCTTTCATAGTAACCTATGGGATTTATTGGTTTTATGCCAATATAAAAGTTTTTAAAAATGAAATTGAATAAAATTTTAAAGCGATTTATTTAAAGCACTCTTAATTATATATTTGTAAAAACTCTGCATTTGAAGGATTTTTATAAATTTATCATCACTAATTTTAAAAAACTTAGCTTCGGCTGGATTCTTACATTTTTATCTAGTTTTGGACAAACGTTTCTTATTTCTCTCTACGTACCAGAAATTATAAAAGCCTTTTCTATTTCTGAAGGTACATTTGGCGCCATCTACGCCGGTTGTACGGTTACCGCATCAATAATAATGTTAACTGTGGGCCACACTGTAGATCATAAACCAGCTAAAACCGTAACCGCTTTTAGTATTACCGGACTCGCCATTGCGACTATTTTGCTGGGTTTTAGTTATTATTTTATTCCGTTGATTATTTCCATAATCATGTTGCGGCTATTTGGGCAGGGTTTGCTTACGCATATAAGCATGACATTAATTTCTAAAATATTTGATAAAAATCGTGGAAAAGCACTTAGTTTTTCTTCGCTAGGATTTTCTATTGGCGAAGCTATTCTCCCTATTTTAATTACAACAATTATCGCTTTTTACAACTGGAGAGTTGCGGCGATTGGCAGTGGTGTTTTATTATTGTTATACCTCATTAAACTGAAATTCACCAATCTTAAGCATTTTGATGATAAGCTGATTTCTATAAAAGGAAATACCACAAAAAAACTGGTTAAAAATTATAAAGAAATCATCTTCGATAAAAAATTTGGAATACTAATGCCGGCGGTTTTCGCAGTGAGTTTTATCAATACCGCAGTGTTTTTTTATCAATATATTTTCGTGGAACAAAAAGAATGGTCAGCGACGCTTTACGCTTCATTTTTTACGGCTTATGCCATAATCCGACTTGTATTTTCATTATTTGGTGGCGTTTGGGTTGATAAATACACCGCAAAAAAACTATTCAGATTTTATCTAATTCCACTTAATATTGGTCTTTTACCATTTGCTTTTATGGACAGCATAATAGGCGCACTTGCATTTCTTGTTTTGGCGGGGATTACCACAGGAATTTCAGGAACGGTAAAAACCGCTATTATTGCTGAAGTTTATGGAACCGAAAATCTTGGCGCCATACGAAGTATTTTTACCATGTTTATGGTAATTAGCACAGCATTAGGCCCCTTAATTGTCGGATTTTTAATCGATAACGATTTTTCAGTTTCTGCTATTCTTTTGATACTAAGTATTCTGTTAATGTCAGTTATTATAAATTCACAACGAATTAATAGCATTTGATTTTTCAAAGAAGATTTTAATTCGTTCAATTAACTTCAGAAAAACAAATAAGCAGAAATGTTTATATTTATCAAAATCTGAAATTTAATCCCTAAACCTCATTAATTATTTTAAGATGATTATAAGAAAAAACGCGCTTTTCTTGTTTGCATGTTTTGTTTTAAACGCGATGCTAGCTCAAGAAACAGCCAAAGTTACCCCTATTTTTAAAGACGGAGAAGCCCAAATTGTTCCTGAATTTGAGGATGAATCTAAATGGATACGTCATGATCTTTGGGTAGAAACCGAATTTGATACCGATGGAGACGGTAAACCCGATCGTATGCATGTTGATGTTACCCGACCAGAGCAAACCGAAAGCCAAGATTTAAAACTTCCAGTAATCTACGAGTCTAGTCCATATTACGCTGGAACTGCAGGTTTTGCTGAAGGTATTTTTTGGGATGTAAATCACGAACTTGGCGAAGAACCAAAAGAACGAGTACATCCTGAAGTTGAAAGACGTGGTGAGCGTCCAATTATTTCAAACTCACAAATTAAAACTTGGGTTCCAAGAGGATATATCGTAGTTCATTCTTCGTCTCCCGGAACGGGATTATCTGATGGTTCTCCAACCGTTGGAGGCGACAACGAATCTTTGGCTCCAAAAGCGGTAATCGATTGGCTTAATGGTCGCGCAAAAGGATATAAAGAACGTACCGGAAACGAAGAAGTAAAAGCCTACTGGTCTACCGGAAAAGTAGGGATGACGGGGACTTCATATAATGGAACTATTCCACTTGCCGCTGCTACTACCGGAGTTGATGGCTTAGAAGCAATAATCCCTGTAGCGCCAAATACATCGTATTATCATTATTATCGCTCTAATGGATTGGTAAGATCTCCAGGTGGTTATCTTGGGGAAGATATTGATGTTCTTTATGATTTTATTCATAGCGGAGTCGAATCTAAAAGAGCTTATAGCAATAAGACAATTCGTGATACAGAAATGCGGAATAATATCGATAGGGCTACCGGCGATTATAATGAATTTTGGGCCGGCCGTGATTATTTAAACGACATGGAACCAATGAAAGCTGCATTACTAATGTCTCACGGATTTAATGACTGGAATGTAATGCCAGAGCATAGTTACCGTATTTATAAGAAAGCGGAAGAAATGGGATTACCAACACAAATCTATTATCACCAAAACGGGCATGGTGGTCCTCCACCAATAAGCATGATGAATCGTTGGTTTACTCATTTTTTATTCGGAATTGAAAATGGAGTTGAAGACGATCCTAAGGCTTGGATTGTAAGAGAAAATGATGCCCCTAATAATCCAACACCTTATAAAGATTACCCAAATCCTGAGGCTAAGAAAATTACGATGTATCTAACTAAAGGTGCACCGAAAACGGGCGGTCTTACTCTAGAGAAACAAAGTAATCAAGGAAAGGAAACTTTAGTTGATAATTATTCTTTTAGCGGAGAAACACTAGCGCAAGCTGAATATACCAATAATCGATTGCTTTTCGTTACACCTACTTTAAAAGAAGATCTTCATCTTTCAGGAATTTCGACAATAAATATAAAATTATCTAGTAGTAAACCAGCAGCCAATCTTTCGGTTTGGATGGTTTCTTTACCGTGGACAGACGGTCGAAATTCTAAAATAACCGATAACATTATTACACGCGGTTGGGCCGATCCACAAAACCACAAATCGATTAGCGAAAGTGAACCTCTAAAACCAGGTAAATTCTACAAGCTGAAGTTCGATTTAATTCCGGACGATCAAATTATTCCAAAAGGACAGCAAATAGGTTTAATGATTTTTTCTAGCGACAAGAACTTTACATTACATCCAGAACCAGGCACCGAACTTACAGTAGATTTAGACGAAACTTCGATTAGTATACCTGTCGTTGGCTGTGAAGAAGCAATTAAAAAGGCTATAAAATAACACTCAACATTATATAAAATCGGCTAGTATTTTCTGGCCGATTTTTTTTATTCTTTAAAATGAATAAACTATTGGATAAGACTACCATTTCAGTAATAACTATTCATTTTTAAATATTCTTATAACTTCTATTTTATCTTCAAGAGTTATGTGATCTATTTTTTATTATCTTTCCTATAAATCTAATTTTGGATTGATAATCTGCTCTTAATTATGAGAAAAATAATTTTACTTTTAATTGTCTTAACCACCTCCACATTTAACGCACAAACCATCAATGAAAAAGAAATAGCTACTGAAGTTAGCGAAGTCACTGTATTTCTTGATGGCGCCCAGATTACCAGAAAAAAGAATGTTTCTGTAAATAGTGGAATTACAGTTTTAAAATTTACCGATCTATCTCCGTTTATAGATGGAAAAAGCCTTCAGGTAAAAGCCGAAGGAAACATAACAGTTCTCGCGGTAAATCATCAACAAGATTATTTAAATGAATTGGAAAAATCTTCAGAATTAGAAACTCTAGAAGCTGAACTCGGTAAAATCGTTCAAAAAATAGAAGTTGAAAGAACATATTTAACTGTAATCCAGGAAGAAATTGCCTTTCTAAAGGAAAACAAAAATGTTGTCGGTAAAAATGAACAGGTAAATGTTGCCAATCTACAACAGACGGCAGATTTCTACGGAAAAAAGCTAACTGAGCTAATGCTAAATGAGCTCAATAGAAAAAGAACTATTGAAGAACTTACGGTTGAAAGAACAAAAGTTGAAAGACAGATTACAAGCATTAATAGCAAAAAAGATTACCCTAATGGCGAAATATTAGTAAAAATCGATGCAAAACAAAGCACTTCTTTTCCTGTCGAATTAAACTATATTGTAGAGAATGCAGGATGGTTTCCTTCTTACGACATTAGAGCTTTAAATATTAATGAGCCCATTACACTTGCCTATAAAGCAAACGTAAAACAAGACACCAAAATCGATTGGAATAACGTAAAATTAAAATTTTCTTCGGCTAATCCATCCAATTCAGGCATGGCTCCTAAGTTACAAACCTATTATTTAGATTACAATACCTTACCTCCCTCCTATGATCTTACTAACAATACAGTAGAAGGTAAAGTTGTTGATCCGCAAGGGGAAGCACTACCAGGAGTAAACGTAGTAGTTGCGGGTACTACGATTGGTACCATTACAGATTTTGATGGTCACTATTCAATCACAATCCCAGACCAGGAAAGTAATTTGGAGTTCTCTTTTATCGGCTTTAAAAATCAGGTTCGACGAGCTAATCGAAACAAAATTGATGTTGTTTTACAGGAAGATACTAATGCCTTAGAAGAAGTTGTCGTTGTAGGTTATGGCGGAAAAAATAATCGTATTTCTGATGCGCTTGCAGGCAAAGTGAGTGGTGTTTCTATAGGTTCAAGAAGTAAAAAGAAAAGTTTACCCATACCAAGCGTTCAGACAGAAAATCAAACCACTGTAGATTTTGAAATCGAAACACCATATAGCATCAAGTCTGATAATAAAAACTATGTGGTAGAAATGACGGCTTACGAATTACCGGCAGAATATCAATATTACGCAGTTCCGAAGATAAAAAAAGAAGCTTTTCTAATCGCGAATATTACAGATTGGGAAAAATATAATCTTCTAGAAGGCGAAGCTAATATCTTTTTTGAAGGCACTTATATTGGTAAATCCCTAATGGATGTACGATATATAACCGATACTCTAGAAGTTTCTTTGGGAACGGATAAAAAAGTATCTGTTAATCGTGAAAAATTAAATGATTTTACTGAAAAGCAGTTTATAGGAAACAAGCGAGAAAAGATCAAAGAATGGGAAATTACCGTAAAAAACAATAAGAACGAAGCTATCAATATGATTGTGCTCGATCAGATTCCTATTTCTACTACTGAAGATATTTCAGTTGAAACCGAGCAATTATCAAATGCTAAATTGAACAAAGAAAATGGCGAAATTAAATGGGAATTTAATCTCGATCCATCCCGAGAAATAAAATTCAATCTTGAATATTCTGTGAAGTACTCTAAAAACAGAAATTTAATTTTGGAATAAGATATCTTAAATGTTGTTGGTTTTAGTAAACTATCAGTTTTTAGAATAGTAAAAATAACTACACCAAAATAGAAAACATAATCTATAAACTAATGAGGAATAAGCCATTTGTAATAAAGATTACATAAAGTTGACAGGAAGTTGTCGTGAAAATGACCAGCGGCTTCGTGATTTTGACTGGTAAATTTGTATTCATGATCGAGTTAATTTTTAATGAATCAAAATCGAGCAATTATGGAAAATCAAAATTTATCAAGCCATATTAAAAACTTCAGAATCCAAAAGGGTTTTTCTCAGGAAGCACTTGCTGAACATTCGGGATTAAGTGTTCGTACGATCCAGCGTATGGAAAAAAATGATAGTATGCCAAATGCAGATTCTCTTAAAAAAGTGGCTGAGGTTTTAAAAATTCCTATTGAATAACTATCTAAAAACATGAAGTCACTTAGCGATCAACAATACCTTAAAGCTTTAAATCTTTCGTCCTTATCTTCTCTCATTTTTGTCTTTTGGTTTGGCACTACATTACCAGTGGTTTTAATTTTAAGTTGTTTTATACCTGCTATCATGTGGGTTTGGAAGAAAGACCAGATTGAAGGAATAGATGCGCTTTCTAAAACAATTATTAATATTCAGCTTACATGGACTATTTTTGTCTTTTTAGCATACTTTTTTATTAATGATATACTATTCAAATTCTTACTATCTCCTCTAATGCAATTTTTGAAGTTTGATTCTTACGATTCAAACCTAGCTATCAATAATAATTATATTTGGGGAGGAATCATTCTATTAAATATATTTCTAATATTAATCAATACATTTAAAGTTCACTCTAAAGAAAAATTAAGATCTTTTTTAAAAATCAACTTTATTAAATAACCAAAATAAAAAAAGGGAATACACTTGCATTCCCTTTTTTTTCAACTAAATTAAAACAGTAAACTAATTTTCTGTAGATAATGTATCTACTTCAACATCGATCGAAATACCAGATTTTACCGTTGTAGAATCCTTCGAAACCTTTATATTGTCTGAATGTGCTCCCATCATTCCGGCGATTCCTTTTAATCCATCGACATTGATATCTTCAGAATCCAAAGATTTTATGAGCTCCATGATTTTTTGGGGATTCATATTATTACCTAAGATTCTTGCAACACCCATTCCACGTCCATTATCATAACCAAATGCTACGATTTCGTCTATCGCGTCGTCTTTTCCTGTAAAATAAAGTGCCCCTTTTCTTTCATTGCTTCCGTATTTCATAAGCAATTGATATTCATCATTGCTAAAAATTTCTTCCAATTCAGCTTTTTCAGCAACAAACGTGTCATTTTCGTCATTTAAAGGATAAGCCAGAACATTTATTTTTCGCACACTTTCCAAAGTTTCGCGCTGTTCCGAGTCCAAATTATCCATATTAGCAAACAAGCTGGTTGGGATATCAATAGCGATAAACTTGCTATCTTCTTGATTTTCTACGTAATATTGCTGTAGTGTCTTTTCGTTATTACAGGCTAACATTAAAAGACATATTGCCGCAAAACTGATGGTTTTGATGATTTTCATAATTTTTAATTTTAGTTCTTAGATTTTGCGTTTTTTAATTGATCTGCCCCGGGAACATTAAGATCTGAAGTTAATTTAGAGAGCTGTGTAAGATCGATTTTACCGGTAATTCTTAAGATTACTGAAATTGGCTTACCCTCGTCATCACCATCCATAAACATTAAAAGTTCTTTTACAATATCATCATTCTTTCCGTCTGATTTTGAATAAAATTTAATGTTTTTACCCGAATCTTTAATTCGCATAAGTTCGTCCAAAGAGCCTTTGGTTAAATACGAATCGAAATCTTTTGACATCTGGCTTCTTATAGAAGATGAGTTGGTTTTATATAATCTTATCTCACTAAGATTCTCGATCATTTCCATGTATTTTTTAGCTTCGGGATCGCCCTCGCTAAGATCTACTTTAGATAACATTTTAAACATTTTACTGGTCATAACCATCGCATCGACATCTTTCATGTTTTCATACTTCGCAAAATCCTGTGATTGTGCTAAAAACGGAGCCATAAAAAGGGCTATAATTGCTATTATTCGTTTCATTTTCTGTTCGTTATTTGTTATTGATTATTTTTTCTGTAGGGTTACTAAACTCCTTTAAATACTTTAAATCTTGTTTACCCTCATTCATTAAATTTGAAATCATTTGCAGCGTTTGTTTGGTTTTCCGGTAGGTTATTTCTTCCTGAGATAATTGGCCCATATTTTCTGAATTCAATTCAGAATCCTTATTCTGAAAGAAAAATATACTGAAGATAAGTGCAATCATCGCCGCAGCATACATCCATGATTGTGGCCTTAGTTTCGTCTTCCGTTTCTCCGGTTTTAATTGGAGTATTTCACCTGAAGTTTCCTTCCTGTTAAAAGCTGAAAAACTAAACATTATTTTGTAAGGCCGGTGCCGTGCATCTACTGCTTCACTATCAAAATAATCCTGAAGTTCTTTTTCTTCTTCCAAGCTCGTTTCTGCTGCATCATACTTTTTTAGAAGCATGTCTATTCTATCCAATTCCATAGCTGTGTTGTTTTATAAGGCTTTCTTTTATTTTTTTTCTTGCGCGTGAAAGTGCGACTCTCACAGCGGTGTTTTTCATTTTCATTATTTTACAAATCTCATCAAACTCGTATTGCTCAACATCTCTTAGTTGAAAAATCACTTGCTGTTGTTCAGGTAAACTTTTTAAAATTTCGTTTATCCATTGCATTTCATCTTTCAGTTCTAATTGCCGCTGGCCAGAGATTTCGTTATTATCATAATTAGTGTGTACTATCCTAAGATTATTGTTTTGCTTAAGCTTTAATTGATCATAACAATAATTCTTGGTAACCGTCATTGCAAACGCCTCTATGTTGGCATAGTCATTGATTTTATCCTGTTGGTTCCAAAGTTTAATAATCACATCCTGGGTAGCATCCTGTGCCGCTTCCTTAGATGTAAGCAATCTTAGCGCCAAACGATAAATCTTATCCTTAAAAGGGTTGATAATATTTAAAAATGTTCGTTCTTTCATGAATTGATGGTTGGTTTTAACTACCCTTTCATACTTACGACGGACAACTATTTATTTTGTTACAAAAAAAATTCATTTACTTTAATTTAAAGTATTTTAGTACTTTACCTACTTAAAAAATTTTATATGAAAAAAAGAAGCTTACTTATATCATCATTACTTTGTAGTATTTTATTTATCTCTTGTGCTGATGATATGGACGATGAAGTACGAGATCCACAATATCTGGAAATCGCAGATTTCATCTATAGAGGAATGAACGATATTTATCTTTACAAGCCGGGTATTCCTCAATTGGCTGATAATTACTTTACCAATAATGAAGATTATGAGGATTATCTAAAAAGTATGGACAGTCCTGAAGAACTATTTGACAGCCTAACATTTCCTTTAGATAGATTTAGTTTTATTACCGACGATTATATTGAATTAGAAAATAGTTTTAGCGGAATTTCAAAAACTACAGGGGTAGATTATAGATTATATCTTTTAAATTCTAACGATCTGGTTGGAATTGTACGATATATCGTTCCCGGCAGTAATGCTGAAGGTACCGGAATTGAAAGAGGAGATTTATTTATGCAAATAAATGGAGAATCTTTAAACCTAGATAATTATCAATCTCTGTTATCTAGCCCTTCTGTTACATTTTCTATAGCCCAACTGAACGGAAACCTTATTGAGCAAACCGGGGAAGAAGTGAAAATAAGTTCTTCTCAAATAACAGAAAATCCTATTCTTCTTCAAAAAGTTATAGAAACAGACGGTAAAAAAATTGGATATTTAATGTATAACAGTTTTGTAGCAGATTTTGATGCTCAACTTAATGATGCTTTCGCTTATTTTAAATCTGAAAATATTAACGATTTAGTGTTGGATCTAAGGTATAATGGCGGTGGCAGGGTGAGTTCTGCTACTCGTTTAGCTAGCATGATTACAGGCTCTAATACCGGTGAAATTTTTGCGAAAAAACAATGGAATGAAAGTTACCAAAACTATTTGTTGGCCGAAGAACCAGACTTTTTATTTGATTATTTTACTGATAAAATCGACAACAATGTACCTATCAATAAATTAAATTTAAACAAATTATATGTTATAGGAACCTCAAGCACGGCCTCTGCTAGTGAATTAGTAATTAATGGATTAAAACCTTATATAGATGTAATTACTATAGGAACTACAACAACAGGAAAATCACAAGCATCTGTAACATTATATGATGGAAAAAATTTTGAAAGACAATATGCAAATCCTAATCATACCTACGCAATTCAACCTTTAGTTTACGAATCTGTAAATGCAAATGATATTGTGGTTCCATACACTGGTATAGATCCAGATGTAGAAATTGCTGAAGAACTAGATAATTTTGGCATTCTTGGCGATCTATCTGAGCCACTTTTAGCCGCAGCTATTGCCAAGATTACTGGAAATTCACAAGCGCAATCTTTTGCAGCTAAAAAAATGCAGATCAATTATCAGGAATTTAAAGAACGTGGTGCTTCAAAGCCTGATTACAAAAGAATGTATATAGATAAAGTTCCGGGTATAAGGAGCAACAATTGATTAGCTGATAGATTTCCCTCTTATAATAATAAAAGCCCCGGATTTCCGAGGCTTTTTCATAGGTGATAGTATCTTTTTAGCTTTCGCTAATTATAGATACTATTTTAAAACGAAAACTTTTTCTTCTAATTTTGTATAGGATATTAAAGTTTTCTAAAGATTGAGAACAAAAAAGGTTAATCGTTAAAATAGAAGCTGTTTGGTCCAACACCTACATTAAATTCTTTCACGAATTCTCCACTGGTCGTATAGATTTCTACAGTTCCAGCAGAGGCAAAATCTCCACCATCTGATGTATAGATATAACCACCGTCTACTGTGAATCCATACATTTTTCCGTAAGCTGAACTGCTTTCATATGAGAATAATGGCGATTCTGGCGATTCTAGATCATCTTCAGTAATAGCATAAACAGAAGTTCCAGAAGTAAAATAAATTATTCCATCTTCAATATCAAGATTATTAGTGGATCCAATATTACTTAGATCTGTTTTAGTTAATTCTTCCCCAGTATTCAAATTTAAAGTATAAAGATTCTGGTTCGACAAGGCATAGATTACGTTATCAATGATTTCTATAGAAGTTAAACCTTCAGT
This sequence comes from Zunongwangia sp. HGR-M22, assembly GCF_027594425.1. Classification (NCBI taxonomy): domain Bacteria; kingdom Pseudomonadati; phylum Bacteroidota; class Flavobacteriia; order Flavobacteriales; family Flavobacteriaceae; genus Zunongwangia; species Zunongwangia sp. HGR-M22. The sequence goes on along the minus strand of NZ_CP115159.1, from coordinate 1,813,785 downwards.
TTCATCTTCATCATTTACAAAAAGCTCATAAGAATCTTCAAATGCATTTGTTTCAGGATTAAATACTAGAATACTGTTCCCTAATCCAAACGCCGCGTTTTCAACGTAAATTAAACCATCCTTTTCGAATACTTGTCCTAAGACTTTACCAGCTTGTATAGTTTTTTCTACTTCCAGAGTTTCCAAATCAATAACAGTTAAAAAATCATCTGTAGTATATCCATCTCCCCAAGTCAAATTACGATTGGCCACATAAGCTTTACCATTGTAAGCGACACCAAACATAGGAACGGTTAGACCGTTATCAACAATTCCTTTATATTCAAATGTATAACGATCTACAGCAGTAATCAGATTGGACCCGTTAGAAATTATATAAGCATTATCTCCATCAAAAAATATGGATTGAACATAATTACCCAAATCCATTTCTTCGTTTACGGTTTCAAAAATATTATTTTCTACGGCTGTAAAATCCCAATCTAAAAAGGAAACAGTTCCTGCCGCCTGGGATCCTTCATTTAAGATAATTACGCCTTCTTGATATGGATTCTCTCCTTCACCCTCTTCTCCAGTAGGAGTTTCTCCCTCATTTCCATTGTCGACAATAAAATCATCATCACTGCTACATGAGCTAAAAAATAAAGAACCAGCAATGGCTCCAAAGACTAAAATTTTTTTCATTTTCATTGGTTGACTATTAAAATTTAAAATTTATATACATATTAAAATTGATTCCCGGCATCCACCGGTTTTCTACATTTTGATATTCGGTATTAAATAGGTTGTTTACTTTTCCGCCTAACTGCCAATGCTGCCTTTTATCAATCGCGTAAGAAAGTCCGAGATTGGTTAAAAAATATCCCTCGAGTTCATCACTATGATCGGTTCTGGTAAAAACCTTCCCGTTATATAAAAACTGAATAGATGGCGTAAATCGATGAATTTGGTAGGTAATATTTCCATTTATTTTATGAAAGGGAACATAAATCAACTGGCGGTTGTTTTCAGCATTTTCTGAAACATTATAAGCATAATTAAAATTGACCTCTACGATTTTATTTCTCGAGAATTTCTTTCTCCAATTAATGTATGATTCAACTCCGTAAATCTCTACTTTATCTTCGTTCATTGGTCGCCAAACTCCATCTGCTCCCGGCAACCAACGAATCATATCTTCTACCTGATTATAAAATAAAGTAAGTCCTAACTCAATATTCTTGATATTGAAAACATTCCCTATTTCGGCCTGATTAGAGGTTTCTGGATTTAAATCTGGATTTCCAGCAGATGCCCAATACAAGTCGTTATAGGTTGGGATTCTAAAATTTCGGGATCCATTAAATTTTAAGGTATAAAAATCACTAAATCTATAATCGGCTCCAAAAGAAAATAAAAGCGGACTATCATAATTTTCCGTTGCTTCTTTTCGCAAGCCAATTTCGTACTTCAGTTTTTTAGTAAGACAATGCTTCATTAAAACTGCTGCTGAAAAAATATTACGTTTATTTTCTGCAATGCTACTGCCCTCGCCTTTAGTATAGGTATTCTGGATCACTGTATTAAACAGAATATTTTTTGAAGCTTCGTAGGCTAGATCATATTTTGCAATATAACTTTGTGCATTTCCGAAGGTAAAATTATCAGTATTGATATTTCCGTAATATTGATATTTTTCCTCTATAAACGCTAACCTAGTAATCTGAGTGAAATTAGAAAATTCACTATTCCATTCCAACAAATTACGATACGTACGATCGATATATTTGGTTCGGTTTTCTGATGGTCGAATGAGCGAAAAATGACGTTCACCGTCATAAAGCTCACTAATAAACTTAAGCGTGTTCTTAGAATTAAATCGATAACCCAGCGTTACGTAGGCAGAATTATTATAAAATTCGCCATTTAAGTTTTTACCGCGGTCGTTAGGATAACCGTAATCATTATCGCTGCTATTTCTAGAAATTGCTAAATTTAAACTCCAATTATTTTTTGCAGTTTTAAAATTGTAGCGCGCATCGAGCGTATTAAAACTTCCGTAACGCAGTAAAAGATGATGTTCCTGTTGTTTTTTGAAGGATAAAATATTGTTTAAATGAACACTTCCGCCAATCGCGCCCGTACCGTAAACAACGCTACCACCGCCACCACGTACCGATATTTGATTGTAAGCACCACTATTTACTGTATTAAAGTCTAATTGCCCATTAAACTGAGAATTAATATTAATCCCATTCCAGATCACTGCGGTTTGTGAAGCTGAAGTTCCTCTAAACGATGGTGATGAAACCATCCCGAGACCGTTTTCCTTAAAATAAATTGGAGTGTTAAAGCTTAAAACCTCGGTAAGCAATGGATTATTTCTTGTAAGAAGCGAATCTGATAGTGATGTAATATGCTGCCCTGTCGAAAATTTTTCGAGTTTATCGTCACTTAACAAAACTGTATCTAAAACCGTAATATTATCGGTTTGAGAAAAAATTTTAGACGTAAAAAGCCCTAAGGCTACAATTAAAAAAAGTAGTTTATTCTCCATACACCAGCGACTTTTATCCCGAAAGTCAATCCGTTTTTTATTATGCTCTGGCAGGTCTCCTGGCTAGCGTCTTGTAAATTACCTTCCCATCTTAAAAGACAGTGGTTTTGAAGTTTATTACAAGCATTCCTAAACGGAACAAAGCTTACAGTTGCGGGAACAGCTCAGGTTTTAACTAAAAATCTGCGTTTTAAAAAACTATTTTAGCTTTTCCTGATTCCCTTTTAATCGGCAATGCCGAACCAAAATTTCGGTGCGAATTTAATCATTTCCTGTTCTAAAGCATCTTAATTTCTAAATAATATTACTTTTGAAGTCAAAATTCAATCTTGTGAAGAAACTCGGAATCCTTTTAATTTTTCTTTTGAGCTTTTCCTGTAAAGACATAGGAAAGTCTGAAAAAAAAACCACAAACCTGCAAGGTCAGGAAATTGAAATTAAGTACGCCAACGGATTTTCGATCACTCAATTTGAAGATTACAGCATTATCGAAGTCAACTCCCCATGGCCTGGAGCTGATAAAACTTTCAAATATTTATTAGCTGAAAAGAATGCTCAACTTCCAGATCATTTAGAGTACGACCAAAAAGTAAATATTCCTGTAAAGAAAATTGTAGTGACCTCTACTACTCATATTCCGGCTTTAGAAGAACTTAACGAAATTGAATCTTTAAAAGGATTCCCTGGGTTAGATTACATATCGTCTAAAGAAACCAGAAAATTAATAAATTCAGGAGCAATAAAAGAAGTGGGGAAAAACGAAAGTTTAAATACCGAGGTTTTGATCGACCTTCAACCAGATGTTGTAATAGGCTTTGCTATTAACGCTGATAATAAAAGTTTTAGCACGATCGAAAAAACAGAAATCCCTGTAATTTATAATGGCGAATGGACCGAATCTTCAGCACTTGGAAAAGCCGAATGGATTAAGTTTTTTGGAGCGCTTTACGATAAATCTAAAGCAGCAGATTCAATTTTTCGAGGTATTGAGATTAATTACAATGAAGCTAAAAAGTTAGCTGAAACTGTCGAAAATAAACCAACGGTGCTTAGCGGCTCTATGTATAACGATCAATGGTATGTACCTTACGGAAATAGCTGGCAGGCGCAAATGATCAAAGATGCAAATGCAAATTATCTTTGGGCAGATACCGAAGGATCTGGGAGTCTTTCGCTTTCGTTCGAATCGGTTTTAGATAAAGCGCAAAATGCCGATATCTGGATAAGTGCAGGGCAGTTTACTTCCTATTCCGCTATGTTAGAACAATCGCAACATTACTCCCAATTTAAAGCAGTTCAGGATAAAAGAGTTTACTCGGTAAGCATGAGCAAAGGCGAAACCGGCGGTGTGATTTTTTATGAACTTGGTCCACAACGTCCAGATCTAATCCTTAAAGACTTAATTTCGATATTTCATCCACAGCTTTTAGAAAGTTACGAACCTACATTTTTTAAAGCTTTAAATAAATAATGCAGCATACAGCAAAATATGTATCGATATTGGTAATTTTAGTGCTTGTTTTATTTGCGCTAGCCTTACTGAATATCAGTTTAGGATCGGTACATATTCCTGCGAGAGACATTTTTTCCTCACTTTTTAATGCTGAAGTTTCTAAAGAAACCTATCGATATATCATTTTAGATTATCGGCTTCCAAAAGCATTTACTGCAATAATCGCCGGATCGGGCTTAGGTATAAGTGGTCTTTTAATGCAAACCATGTTCCGAAATCCGCTTGCGGGGCCCTATGTTTTAGGATTAAGTAGCGGGGCGAGTTTGGGCGTTGCTATCCTTATAATGGGATCCACTTTAATTGGTGGCAGTTTTATTGCACTAGCACTTTCCAAATGGAGTTTAGTGATCGCTTCTAGTATAGGCAGTTTAATTGTACTTTTTGCCGTTGTATTAGCTTCAGTTCGTTTACGAGACACGATGGCAATTTTGATTATAGGATTAATGTTTGCAAGTTTAACTGGCGCATTAGTTAGCATTTTAAGCTATTTTAGCCCGGCTGCGCAATTGCAACAATATATTTTCTGGTCTTTTGGAAGTCTTGGCGATCTTTCTTGGGCAGAAGTAGGTATCCTCTCTGTTTTCTGGTTTTTAGGAATTAGTCTAGCCATTTTCTGCATAAAAAATCTAAACAGCTTATTGCTTGGCGAAGAATATGCACGCAGCCTGGGAGTTAATATTAGTCAAAATCGAATGCTAATTATTATTGCTACAAGTTTACTGGCGGGAAGCATTACCGCCTTTTGCGGCCCCATTGCTTTTATAGGATTAGCAGTTCCACATTTAATTCGGCAAATCTTACCCATAAACAATCATCTTATTTTATTACCGGCAGTAATTTTAGGTGGTGCAATTTTAATGCTTATTTGCGATATCGTGGCGCAACTACCGGGAATGGAATTTACATTACCAATCAATGCTATAACTTCGCTAATTGGCGCTCCGGTGGTGATTTGGTTACTCATTAGAAAACAAAAATTTCAGTTTTAAATGCAATCCAATCCTGAAAATATAACCTTAAAAACCACGAATCTCGAAATTGGATATCAGGATAAGCACGGAATAAAATCGGTTGCCGAAAAAATTAATATTGAGGTTCACAAATCTGAATTAATTGCGGTGATTGGTGTAAACGGTATCGGAAAATCAACCTTCTTGCGTAGCATTTCAGGAATTCAGCAACCTATTTCAGGAACTATTGAAATTGAAAACAAAAACCTGAAAGATCTTAACAATTTACAGCGCGCAACGCAAATTGGTTTAGTGCTTACCAACCAACCAATTTCAAAGAATCTTAGTGTTTTTGAATTGATCGCACTGGGTCGCCAACCGTACACAAATTGGTTGGGAAAGCTCTCTAAAAACGATACTGAAAAAATCGAAAATGCAATTAAACTTACTTCTATAGAGGCGCTAAAAAATCGTAAATGTTACGAGCTTAGTGATGGCCAATTACAACGCGCTTTAATTGCACGAGCAATTGCCCAGGATACGCCAATTATTATTCTAGATGAGCCCACTACACACCTGGATATGTATTATAAAGCTAATGTTTTTAAGCTGCTTAGAAAACTTGTAAAGCAGACCGAAAAGACAATCATTTTTGCATCTCACGAAATTAATTTAGCGATTCAGATTTGCGATAAAATTATTTTAATGCATCCCGAAAAAACACAAATCGATACACCCGAAAATCTAATTTTGTCTGGTGCTTTTCAAGATCTTTTTCCTCAAGATCTCATTCAATTTGATAAAATTTCAGGAGCTTTTCGTATCAAAAATGAAGACTAAAATTCGATAGAAGCACATTTGGTTTTATAGAAAATTAAAAGTTATACTTCTCTATTTAATTATTTATTGCGTCGAAAAATAAGAATCTTGTCATCCCAAAAATTGATTCACAATTCATATTGTAATCTACTTTAATAAACCCTAAAATCACGTTCAGGAAGATATCTTTTTGAGTGATAATTCTGCTATATTTTTAGACTAATTATCACTATAAATACTTCTCTAAAATGAATGTCATTTTGATTAAAAAATCGCTTTAAATTTCACTGATTTCAAGTCTTAAAAAACTTATGATTATATTTGAAACAAACCTGCTTATTCCATGAACCAAATTTTGCCCTTTTTAGTTGTATTTATCGTTGCTTTAGCCTTAGGATTTGTTATTGGCAAGTTAATTTCTGGACTAAAATCCAAAAATAAATTAGCTATTCAGGAAGAAAAAAACAATCAACTTACACTTGAAATAGAAAAACTTAAACAACTGGAATTCAAAAACTTAAAAGAATACGAAAGAAACATCGAAAACACCAAACATGACTTGCTAATAAAATTAGCAGAGGTGAGACAAGAGCGAGAAGAGATTAGGAAAGAGAAAGATTTTTTCCATAACGAATTAACGCGAAAAAATGCAGATTACGAGCATCTTTTAGAACGACAAACCGAGCAAAAAAAAGAGCTAGAAAACCTTCAGGAAAAATTCAGTATTCAGTTTGAAAATTTAGCCAATAAAATCCTCGAAACTAAGTCTGAAAAATTCACCAATTTAAACAGAGAAAATATTCAAAATATCCTCTCTCCACTTCAGGAAAAAATTCAACTTTTTGAAAAGAAAATTGAAGAAGGAAATAAAGAAAGTATCGATAGACATGCCATGCTTCGCGAGCAAATTAATGGCCTAAAAGATTTGAATTTACAAATGAGCAAAGAAGCTAATAATTTGACGAAGGCTTTAAAAGGTGATACAAAAATGCAAGGGAATTGGGGTGAAATGATTTTGGAACGTGTACTGGAAAAAAGCGGATTGCAAAAAGGTAGAGAATACAGTGTGCAGCAATCTTTCACTACAGATGATGGTAAACGCGTTTTACCCGATGTTATTATTAATCTTCCTGGTAATAAAAAAATGATCGTAGATTCTAAAGTTTCACTAAATGCTTACGAGCGATATGCAAACGAAACCGAGGAGAGCGACAAACCAACGCATCTTAAAAATCATTTAATCGCGATAAGAAATCGCATAACTGAGCTAAGCCGAAAAAATTATCACCAATTATATGATGTTGAAAGTCCAGATTTTGTTTTACTTTTTATCCCTATCGAAGCTGCCTTTGCTGTGGCCTCTAACGAATATCCAAATTTATACAGCGAAGCCTTTGATAAAAATATCATTTTAGTGACGCCTACAACGCTTTTAGCAGTGCTAAGAACCATCGATAGCATGTGGCAAAACGAAAAACAAAAAGAAAATGCTATAGAAATAGCCACACAAGCGGGAAAATTATACGATCAATTTACTAATCTTACCGAGGAACTTCTAAAAGTAGGGAAGCAACTGGGCACGGTGCAAAATAGTTATGATAGTGCCATGAAAAAACTTACCGGAAAAGGGAACTTGATTTCTAGAGTAGAAAAACTGAAAAAATTAGGTGCTAAAGCAAGCAAACAGATTGATAGTAAACTGGTAAAAAATTCTAACAACTTAATAGAACAACATCCTGAAAAAAATCTTGGTATATTTGAAGAATCTGAGGATGAATCGTAAGAAAATTATTTCTTGAAACCGATTTATTTTATTCATAAAATTTGCCTGAATCATTCGTTTAGATTTTATGAAGCTTACAAAAAATTAAATATGAAAAAAGTTTTATTCTATATCCTTGGCGGTATTTTCCTGTTGTTTTTGCTGTACTATGCATTCGCCTATTTTGCTACCTATAGCGAAGGAACCCGGACGGGTGAACTTATAAAATTCAGCAAAAAAGGAGTTGTTTATAAAACCTGGGAAGGTGAAATAAGTCAGGGTATTAGTGGTGCCCAGATTTTTCAGTTTTCAGTTTTAAATAAAGATAAAGACGTTGTAAAAGCGCTTCAGGAAAACGAAGGAAATTACGTAAAGCTGTATTATATTGAGCGTTACGCCACATTTCTTTTTTGGGGTGACAGTAAATATTTTGTCACCGAAGTTGAAGAAGCTAAATCCCCACATTTTAGAGATCGATGACCAATTCAAAAGAATTTAAACGAGTAGAAGATTCACAGGTAACTATTTCAGAATTAATGTTACCCAACCGAGCTAATTTCAATGGAAAAATACATGGAGGCTATGTTTTATCGCTTTTAGACCAAATTGCATTTGCCTGCGCCTCAAAACATTCAGGAACCTATTGTGTTACCGCGAGTGTAGACACTGTAGATTTTCTTGCTCCCATAGAAGTTGGTGAACTTTTAACCATGAAAGCTTCCGTAAATTATGTTGGGAGAAGTTCTATGGTTATAGGTATTCGTGTGGAAACCGAAAATATACAAACCGGCGAAACAAAACATTGTAATTCGTCCTATTTTACTATGGTGGCGAAAGATAAAGAAGGAAAATCAATTAATGTACCCGGTCTGATTTTGGATAATGATCATGATATAAGAAGATTTACCAAAAGTATCAAGAGAAACAAAATGAAGAAAAAACGAGGTAACGAGTTTAAAGAAACCGATTTTGCTTCAGAAAATTATCTGCACATGTTAGAGGATTATAAAGTAAAAATAGAGCGCTAGCTGTGAAATTAAACGGTTTTATTGTTTCGTTATTTGGGGTTATTTTATTGGCTTATTTATTTCCGCAGGGAAATGATTTACTGCCTTTAAAAACAATTACTGATATTGGCATTGGATTTATATTCTTTTTCTACGGACTCAAACTCGCGCCCAAGGAAATAAAACAAGGGCTTTTAAATTACAAAGTGCACATTATTGTGCAACTAACAACCTTTGTAGTTTTTCCGCTCTTAGCGCTCTCCTATTTGCCTTTTTTTGAAGAGGGAACAGATTCTGAACTATGGACTGCAATATTCTTTTTGGCTACACTGCCTTCTACAGTAAGCAGTTCTATTGTAATGGTTGCTCTTGCCAAAGGAAATTTACCTACGGCTATTTTTAATGCAAGCTTATCTGGACTTATAGGTATTTTCGCTACACCAATTTGGCTAAGTTTTATTTTAGGTAAAAATGCCGATTTTCAATTTATTGATGTACTCATTAAGTTGGGGTGGCAAATTATGCTTCCTCTAATTTTAGGTTTGGTTTTACAACAGTACTTTGGCAATTGGGCTAGAAAATATAGTAAACAACTAGGTTTGTTTGATAAAGCAATAATACTTGTTATCGTTTACAGTAGTTTTAGCCATTCCTTTACCTCTAATTTATTTAGCAGCATTGATGCCGGTGGCTTTGCAAAATTAATATTAGGTGTTTTAGTTCTTTTCTTTGTAGTGTATTACGGAACGGCTTTAGTGAGTAAACTTTTAAATTTACCTACAGAAGATAAAATTACGGCTCAGTTCTGCGGAACAAAAAAATCTCTTGTTCACGGCTCGGTAATGGTAAAGGTGATTTTTGGGAATGCAGCAAATACAGGTCTACTTCTACTCCCTATAATGCTTTTCCATTCTTCTCAGCTAGTAATCATTGCATATTTTGCTGAAAAGTATCGCAAACGTAACTTAGATACCGCTGAAGTCTAATAACAAATAAAAAAATGTTAAGCGATTTGAGTTTTTAAAAAGACAAACTACCTTTATAAAAAATAAAATAATGAAAATTCGACCGATTATTTTAGGCTTGTGCGGAATCTTAATTTTTTCATGTAAAAATAATGAAACAAAAAGTGCTAAACCTACTGAAACTATTGTCGAAGAGCCTATACAAGCGGAAGAAGAAATTCCTGTAATGATGTGTTATATGTACGCCTCTGAAACAGATACCATAAGTTTAAACATAGAGAAACTCGACAAATCTGTAACAGGAAGTTTAGTATATATGCTTCAGGAAAAAGACGTAAATCGTGGGCGCATCGATGGCGAGATGAAAGGAGATACGCTATTCGCAGAATATTCTTTTATGAGCGAAGGAAAAAATTCAGTGAGACCTATCGTTTTTTTGCAAAAAGATGATCAATTAATTGAAGGTACTGCCACAGAAGATAGCACGAGCTATTCATTTAACGAAAGTTTTCCGCTAACCAGAACTAATTGTGGTGTAAATTAAAAAGTAATTATTGCGCCGGATTTAAATATGTTGCAATTTCAGCAATATTGATTGTAAACAAGATCCAACCAATAATTAAAATAAGTCCGCCTAGTGGTGTAACCGGCCCTAAAAATTTCATTTTCTTCCCCTTGGCATCGCTTAATACCAATCCATAGATACTGAAGGAAAAAAGTAGCACTCCTATCACAAAACACCAACCGGTAATTTGCTGCGAAACTTCTCTAAACGGAAAGGCAATCGCTGTAATTATGAGTATTAGCGCATGATACATCTGGTATCGCACACCGGTTTCAAAACTTTTTTGTTGATCTTCAGATAATTTCTTTTTTAAAGCATGGGCACCAAAAGCTCCTAAGACTACCGCTAAACCACCGTAAATTCCACCTATAACTAAAAATAGTTCTTTCATTCTTTAAATATTCTACTCTAAATTAGCTAATTTCAGTATCAAAAATTAAAAATCCTCTGTTGTATTTTGTTTTTCAGCTAAAATACGACAGAGGATTTATTTTTTAAAAGCAACCTAATCTATTTGCTTAAATACATTTTTCTTCTTGTATAAAGATTATAGAAATCATCATCTTTTAGATCTTTTATAAAAAGTATGCTTTCTCCTGTACTCTTCATCTCTGGTCCCAATTGCTTATTAACTTTATGGAATTTTTCGAAAGAGAATACCGGTTGTTTTATCGCATATCCATCTAATTGCGGATTAAAGTTGAAATCTTTAATCTTCTTCTCACCAAGCATTACTTTGGTTGCGTAATTCACATAAGGTTCTTTGTAAGCTTTCGCGATAAAAGGAACGGTTCTGGAAGCTCTAGGATTTGCTTCTATAATAAATACCTTGTCATCTTTAATTGCAAACTGAATATTAATTAGACCAACTGTATTAAGTGCTAAAGCAATTTTTCGCGTATGATCTTTAATTTGCTGAAGAACTAAATCCCCTAAAGTAAAAGGAGGAAGTAGCGCATTAGAGTCTCCTGAGTGAATACCACAAGGCTCAATATGCTCCATTATACCAATAATATAAACGTCTTCACCATCACAGATGGCATCAGCTTCAGCTTCTATAGCTCCATCTAAATAATGGTCTAGTAATAATTTATTATTCGGGATCTTTCGTAATAGATCTACTACAGTTTCTTCTAATTCCTGTTTATTGATCACAATTTTCATTCCCTGCCCACCAAGCACATAAGAAGGACGAACCAAGATCGGGAAATCTAATTGATCTGCCAATTTAAGGGCTTCTTCCGCATTTTCAGCTGTTCCAAATTCAGGATAAGGAATATCATTATTTTGAAGCAATGTAGAGAAACTACCACGATCCTCGGCAAGATCTAAAGCTTCAAAACTGGTTCCCATAATTTTGATTCCGTAGCGCTCTAATTTTTCAGCAAGTTTTAAAGCCGTTTGCCCACCAAGCTGAACGATAACACCTTCTGGCTTTTCATGCTGAATAATATCATAGATATGTTCCCAGAATACAGGTTCAAAATAAAGCTTATCTGCAACATCAAAATCTGTAGAAACCGTTTCTGGATTACAGTTAATCATAATGGTTTCGTAACCACATTCAGACGCAGCTAAAACGCCGTGTACACAACTATAATCAAATTCGATTCCCTGGCCAATCCTATTTGGGCCAGAACCTAATACCACAATTTTTTTGCGGTCGGTTACTGCACTTTCGTTAGAAGTATATTTTTCTCCGTTAGGTTTTTCGATTTCAGCTTCAAAAGTCGAATAGTAATACGGAGTTTCCGCTTTAAACTCTGCAGCGCAGGTATCAACCAGTTTATATACACGGTTAATATTTAGGTCGCTACGTTTTTTATGTACTTCACTCTCTAAACATTTCACCATAAAAGCGATTTGTCGATCTGCAAAACCTTTTTGTTTTGCCTCTAGCATCAAGTCTTTAGGAAGTGAATTTATATCGTACTTAGTGATCTCATTCTCTAACATGTAAAGCTCTTCGTATTGCTTAAGGAACCACATATCGATTTTAGTAATTTCGTGAATACGGCTTAAAGGTATACCAGCCTGTATGGCATCATAAATTACAAATACACGATCCCAGCTGGCATAAGTCAGCTTTTCAATGATCTCGTCATATTTCGTATAACTTTTTCCATCTGCACCCAATCCATTTCTCTTAATTTCTAGAGATTGAGTTGCTTTATGTAAAGCTTCCTGAAAAGAGCGTCCAATACCCATTACCTCACCAACGGCTTTCATCTGAAGCCCTAAAGTTCTATCTGAACCTTCAAACTTATCAAAATTCCAACGTGGAATTTTAACGATCACATAATCCAAAGATGGTTCAAATAAAGCTGAAGTAGATTGGGTAATTTGATTATCTAATTCGTCTAAGGTATATCCTAAAGCTAATTTGGTAGCAATTTTTGCAATTGGATATCCAGTTGCTTTTGAGGCTAATGCGGAAGATCGTGATACACGTGGGTTGATTTCAATCGCATAGATCTCTTCTTTTTCATCTGGACTCACTGCAAACTGTACATTACATCCACCGGCAAAATCACCGATACTACGCATCATTTTTATAGCAAGATCTCGCATTCTCTGGAATGCAGTATCACTAAGCGTCATGGCTGGAGCTACAGTAATAGAATCTCCGGTATGGATTCCCATAGGATCCATATTTTCTATGGTACAGATAATTACTACATTATCATTTTTATCTCGAAGTAATTCTAATTCGTATTCTTTCCATCCAAGTAAGGCTTTATCGATAAGAACTTCGTGAATTGGAGATGCTTCTAAACCACGAGTAAGCATTTCGTCAAAATCCTCGGCTTTATGAACAAAACCTGCTCCACTTCCACCTAATGTAAAAGAGGCTCTAATTACTAAAGGAAAACCAAATTCTTGTGCTACTTCTTTTCCTTGCAAATAAGATGTAACTGTTTTAGCAGGAGCTACAGGAATACCTATACGTCCCATTAATTGTTTAAACTGCTCTCTATCTTCAGTAATATTAATGGCATCGATATCTACACCAATAAGTTTTACATTATAATCTTCCCAGATGCCTTTATCATCTGCCTCGATACATAAATTTAGTGCAGTTTGCCCTCCCATGGTTGGCAAAACGGCATCGATATTTGGATGAGCTTCCAGAATCTCGATGATAGATTTTGTGGTAAGTGGCTTCAGGTATACATGATCTGCCATTGAAGGATCTGTCATGATTGTTGCGGGATTAGAGTTGATAAGAATCGTCTCTATACCGTCTTCACGCAAAGACCTAAGGGATTGCGTTCCTGAATAATCGAATTCACAGGCCTGTCCGATCACAATCGGTCCAGAACCAATAATCAAAATACTTTTAAGATTGTTGTTTTTGGGCATTTTAAATTGTGTTGTGGTGCTATAAATGTAAGAAGCTATTAGATATAAAAAAAGGCGTTACTTAAAAAGTAACACCTTTAATATTTTAACTTACTAATTTTCATTAGTGCTTATGTCTGTTTTCAGAAGATACAGATAATTTCTTTCTCCCCTTTGCTCTTCTTCTAGCAAGGACTTTTCTACCGTTCACACTAGCCATACGCTCTCTAAATCCGTGCTTGTTTTTTCTTTTTCTCTTAGATGGTTGAAACGTTCTTTTCATTTTACTGTATCTTTAAACTTCTGTGAAATCTTTTTTATTGCTCTTTTTAAAACTGCGTGCAAATATACAAAGCTTTTTAACTCTTCCAAATAGAAAATTAAATTATTTTTAAATCTTTTTATTACCTTTGGCCGCTCAAAAATCTATGCATTATGTTCAATAAAAATATAAAGTTAGTTTTAGCAGGATTAGTTTTAGCTGCGGCCGTTTGGCAATTTATCGAAGGGTATATTGGTAATGGTATTATGCTTGTTCTTTTAGCAGGAATCTTTATATTTTTATATTTTAAAAATGAAATTATTCTTCTTGCGTTTTTAAGATTAAGAAAACAAGATTTTCCCGGTGCGAAAAAATGGTTGGATAAAATTAAAAATCCAGAAGCTGCTTTAACCAAAAAACAACAGGGCTACTACTGGTATTTACATGGACTTATGGTTTCACAAACCAATATTACACAAGCTGAAAAATTCTTTAAAAGAGCTATAAAATTAGGGTTGGCCATGGATCATGACTTAGCAATGGCTAAACTGAATCTTGCGGGTATTGCAATGACCAAAAGAAGAAAACGCGAGGCTACAAATTTACTTTCCGAAGCTAAAAAACTAGATAAACACGGTATGCTAAATGACCAGATTAGAATGATGAAGCAGCAAATGAAGAAGATTTAAGCTCATTTCCAAGCATTTAAGCTTTAACTAACTCTTTACCTAAAATATTCACTTTTAAGCGATTATATTTAATTAGCTTGTTTATTTTCACTAAATTTGGTATGCACTAACCATGTAGACCACGACCAATGCAGAGATCATTATTTTTAATATTGACCTTACTGCTTTTTACCTTCTTTACTGGAATTTCTCAAGAACAGGAAAAAGAAGAGAATCGATTATTATTTTCGGAAGCTCTAGCCCTACACCTTCCTCAATATAACGATAAAGCAAATAAGGCATACCAGCAAAGAAATTTTAAAGAAGGAAAACGCTTATTCGATTCCTTAACTAACAACTGCCTGTCTGGATCGTACATTGATGATTTTAGACTTTTCAATCTTAGAGACAAAGAAGTAAGATTACACGATATACACAAGCCAATTTATTTAATAACCTATGCTTCTTGGTGTATTCCCGGTAAAGGAGCTATTCCAGCTATAAACGATATTGCCAACAAGTATAAAAATAATGTTCAATTGGTTGTTCTTTTTTGGGACACCAAAGCGAAAGTTAAAAGAGTAAGTAGAGAATTCAATAAAAATGTAAAAGTTTTGTATGTAGATGAAACTCAAAATCATTCTTCCTATGTAGTAAAACAATTAAAACATTCTTTAGGTCTGCCTACCTGCTTTTTAATAGATTCTGATCATAAAATCATGGATATTTCGCGCTACACTGCTGTAGCATACGATACAAGTATTGAAAATGCTCTTAAAAAGAATTTTAATCAGATTAATGAAGGCATTGTTTCCTTCTTGATGAAAGATGTTGAAGCGAGGCCACAATCCGATCTAGCTTCTTCCCATGAGGAAGAAGAAGAATAAGATTGCTCTTAAAAATACCTGATGTATTAATCTTGAGCTATAAACTTCATTTCTCGCGTAGATGTCGCAATTGCCATTAAAGCATTGTAAATATAATTCGCGACTTTTACCTCACCCGCAAGATTTAAATTTACAATAACATCCGTAGGCTTATGATAATTATCATGACCACCAGTATGAATACCAAGAACCGATATTCCCTTTTTGTAAAATGAAACATGATCTGATCCTGCGATAGATCCTGCATGAACAACTGGTTTAACATGGTTGGGCATACCTAAACTATCCATTAATTGCATGCCACCAGGAAAAGTACCGGCGCCACCCATATACACATGATTTTCTGCATTTAAATGCCCTACCATATCCATATTAATCATCAATTTAATATCATTTAAAGATACCGTAGGATGATTCACAAAATAAGAACTTCCCAACAAGCCTTGTTCTTCCGCGCCAAAAGCAATAAATAAAATGCTTCTTTTTAATAATCCGTGATTGGCCTTTACCTTTTCTGCTATTTCTAACAAAGCGGCAGTACCACTAGCATTATCATCTGCTCCATTGAAAATGGATCCTTCATTTTCTCCTAAATGATCATAATGCGCACCTAAAACAATAATCTCATTTTTTAATTTAGAATCATTACCTTCAATAAATCCAATAACATTCCAGGTTTTTACTTCGGAACTATCAACTTTCAATTTTGCTTTAAATTCCTGAAATTCAGAAGTAATTCCGTTCGCAATAAAATCACTTTTTATATAGTCTACTACAATCTTGTTTTGTGCAGTTCCAGGAAATCGTCCTTTTAGCGAATCATGTGCTAAAAATTGAATATGATCTTTCAATTCTTGCTTAGTTATTTCTTCCTGAGAAAAAACATCGCTAAATGGATTTATAATGAATAAAAAGATTAAAGCTATTGAAAAATTTAATTTTGGGATCATGATAAAATGTAGGGATAAATCAATAAATTATTTATAATAACCGTCTTCTGGAATATCGATATAATATGATTTTCCAGAGGAATTATTTAAATGAGCTTCGCGCAGCCAGGGATTATGAATTTTTAAGATCTTGTAGGTAATTCCAAATTTTGCAGCAAAATCTGGGAAATCGTTGACAACCGTATCTACCTTCACCTTTTTTGTTGGAATATGCTGATAAAGATCTGATTCTTCAAATTTGAAACCATATTCGTAAGGATTAGACATAATTTCTTTTAAAGCCAAAATTCTAAAAACATAACGACCAGTTTCCTCTCCTAACAAAAGATCATAATAATCTTTTACTTTTTGACGCTCCTGCTGCCTGGCAATTCCTGCCCTACCGGCATTATATGCTGATGCAGCTAAAGTCCAGCTTCCAAAATCCTTTTTAGAATCTTTTAAATATTGGCAAGCAGCTCTGGTTGCTTTTTCAATGTGATAACGTTCGTCTACATTACTATTTATTTCCAGACCAAGATCGCGCCCTGTTCCTTTTAGTATTTGCCAGAAACCAACCGCATTTGCAGGACTTACAGCCTGAGTTAAGCCACTTTCTATAACCGCTAAATATTTAAAATCATCTGGAACGCCTTCTTCTTTTAAAATAGGTTCTATTATTGGAAAAAATTTATGCGCACGTTTCATTAGCAATAAAGCATTAGATTGCCAATAGGTATTTACTAATAGCTCACGATCTAAACGTTCGTAAACATCTGGATCTGTTAAAGGTACAGACTCTCCCGCAAAATTTATATTTTCAGGAACACTCAAAGCTTTAATTGTATAAACTTTAGCCACATTTTTATCGAATGTTTCCTGATAAACTTCTTTATGTTCTTCCTGTATATCGGGAGTTTGAACCGCCTCTGTAATGGCAAAAAAAACTGTTGCTGCGCCTACTACAATTAGCCCTGTTTTTAAGATTTTCATATTATATTTTAATAATTTTCGGATTATTTTTTATTGCTTCTTTTCCTTTCAAAATTAACTCTGGAAGGTATTTATTAAACCATCTAAATCGATTAATAATCATTACATGGGTTCCACCTTCTACAAGAATAGCATCTTTAATATATTTAATAGGAAAAACTACATCTTTATTACCATGAATATGAATTATTTCTGGATTTACCGTACTACAATCCCAGTTCACCATATTTTCTATGGCCCACGAAAGATAATATTTATCCCGAACCGACAAATATTGTTTATATAATTTTGCACGTTTTTTAAGATAATCGTTTACCGCTATTTTTTCTAATTGATCAACATAATCCATCAAACCTATTGGCAGTAATTTATAAACACCTGTTTTACTGGCAAATTTCATATTCTTAGGCAACTCATCTCTACATTTTATACTGGAAATTATAATTAATCGTCTAACCTTAATATATTTTGCAATTTCCTGAACAATCACTCCGCCAAATGAAACCCCAATTAATACAATATTTTTGTGGTGAATATTTTCTATTATTCGTAGCGAATATTCTTTAATACTTTCTTTTTTAGTAGGAATTAGCCATTGCAACCAATGAACTTCAAACCGATCTTCTGGAAATTTTATAAATTCAAAAATACTAGGATTGGCGGCCATTCCCGGCATAAAGTAAACGTGAATCAAGTCTTTAGCAGTATCACTCATGTTAGTAAGGCAGCTTTTCAGGCTTAGAAATTGTAATTTTACTCCAATTTCGAGATTTAATGTTATGATACTGATAGCTATCAGGATACCTCGAAATAATTATTTTTTGGTAAATGTCCCTCGGGATTGCCCAGAAAAAATTTACCTTCAAAAATAAGACTTAATTATTGGCTTACATAAAAGAAAAAGGAAAATGAAAAAAACAATTTACCCGGCAGATCTAAGAGGAAAAGCCAATTTTGGATGGCTTAACGCCCGCTACTCTTTCAGCTTTGCAAACTATTTTAATCCGAATAATGTGCATTTTGGACTCTTAAGGGTTTTAAACGATGATTTAGTAAAAGGTGGAATGGGTTTTGGTACGCACCCACACCAAAATATGGAAATAATAAGTATACCTTTACAGGGTGCTATTGCTCATAAAGATTCTATGGGAAATGCATCAACAATTAATACTGGCGAAGTTCAGGTGATGAGTGCCGGGACCGGCGTCGAGCACAGTGAATTTAACCCAAATCAGTCTGAAACGCTTAACCTTTTACAAATCTGGATTTTTCCTGAAAAAGAAAATGTAGAACCAAGATACGACCAAAAAAACTTTTCAGACTTATTGATTCCCAATAAACTGGTTACCGTTGTTGGTCCTAAAGGAAATGAGTTCGAAAATGCGTTATGGGTTCATCAACAAGCTTATCTATCGCTTGGTAATTTTGAAGAAGGCACAACTTTTGCTTATACTATAAAAGGAAAAAATAGTGGCGTTTATGCCTTTTTGATTGAAGGCGAAGCCAGCATCGACGGCGAAAAGCTAAACAAAAGAGATGCAATGGGAATTTCTGATGCAACATCTTTTGATGTTTCCTTCAGTAAGGATAGTAAAATATTACTTATTGAAGTACCAATGGAGTAAGCATAACATTTTCTGAATTCGGTAGAGTTCATATTTGCCGAATTCAGGATTAAATATTTATAAGATGAATGATGAGGAATTTAAAATTACCAAAAATGAATTTTTACGACAATTCGAAACAACACTAAACGGAGAATTAGCAGTTATCGAATATTCAGATCAGGATCGAAAGGTTTTTCTAACAAAACTTACAATGCCTAAAGATTTTGAGGATGAAGAAAACACCAACAAATTTATAGAGGCTGTATTAGCTGAAATTAAAGAAAACAGCAATTCTCGTGTAATGCCAACACATCCAGACATTGCTAAATTTATGCGGCGCAATCGTAGAAGATATAAAGATCTATTACCGGTTGGAATTAATATTTAAGCGGTTACTGCTGCTTTAGCATATTCAAAACGCACCAAACCATCTTCGTCAATCTCTGTAAGCTGAATTTGATGAAGTGTATTTACAAGCTCCGGATTCCACGGAGCTTTTACTTTTACGTAATTCTCTGTAAATCCGTGAATATAACCTTCTTTATTTTCACCTTCAAAAAGAACGGTGTGCGTTGTCCCTAACTGACTTTCGTAAAATGCTCTACGTTTTTTAGCTGAAAGACCACGCAACATTTTACTTCTTTTCTTACGAACCTTGGTAGAGACCACTCCACTCATTTCAGCAGCAGGAGTATTATCACGTTCAGAATACGTAAAAACGTGCAGATAAGAAATATCAAGTTCAGTCAAAAATTTATAAGTTTCCAGGTAATGCTCATCGGTCTCTCCAGGAAAACCAACAATCACATCTACCCCGATACAGGCATCTGGCATCACTTTTTTAATCTGCGCAACACGATCTACATACAATTCTCGCAAATAACGACGACGCATCAATTTTAAAATATCATTGCTCCCACTCTGTAACGGAATATGAAAATGGGGTACAAACGTATTACTTTCAGAAACAAAATCGATAGTCTCATTTTTAAGTAAATTTGGCTCTATAGAAGAAATTCGAAGTCTTTCGATACCATCAACTTCATCTAAGGCTTTTACAAGATCAAGAAAAGTATGCTCATGTTTTTTATTTCCAAACTCACCTTTTCCGTAGTCACCAATATTTACGCCTGTAAGTACAATTTCTTTGATGTTCTGTTCAGAAATTTCAGCAGCATTTTTTAAAACATTATCCAATTTATCGCTTCGTGAAATCCCTCTTGCTAATGGAATAGTGCAATAAGTACATTTATAATCACAACCATCCTGTACTTTTAGAAAAGCGCGAGTACGATCGCCAATAGAATATGATCCAACATAAAAATCGGCTTCCTGAATTTCGCAGCTATGAACTTCTCCAAAATCGTTTTTGGAAAGATCGTTTAGATAATCTGTAATTTTAAATTTTTCTGTAGCTCCCAAAACCAAATCGACACCATCTACTGCGGCCAATTCTTCTGGCTTTAATTGCGCGTAACAACCAACCCCCACAATAAAAGCATCTTGGTTGTTTTTTTGAGCTTGTTTTACGATGGTTTTAAAGCGCTTATCTGCATTTTCTGTAACCGAACATGTGTTGATCACATAGATATCTGCATGCTCGTTAAATTCAACTTTCTGAAATCCTTCATCCTGGAAAGACCTTGCAATCGTTGAAGTTTCAGAGAAATTTAATTTACATCCTAGGGTATAAAAAGCAACTTTTTTATTCATCATTTTCCTGCTCTTTTCAGCAAAAACACGTTTTACCTTATTTGGGGTGCAAATATACTATCTAAAATTGGTTTACTAAAATTAGCCGTTTAGTTTTAGTCTTTGTAAATCAAACGCTTAAAAATTATCCACATATTTTAACCAATATCGATAATTAGGAAAGATTAATTGCTGAAGAATTCTTAAAAAATAGGATTTCAAAACATCCAATTTCAGCATAGATATATCTAAGACTGAAATATAAAAACTACTGCCCTTTTTGAACAATCTTAGTGATATGAAAATTCAGAATAATCTATATTTGCTGAAAATAAAAGCTATGAGCAAAGCTCTGGAATTACGTACGGTTAATGTGATGCGGTATATCACGCCTTTACGAGAAGGCGGTTCTCTACCAGCATTGGCCGATGCCGATGACGATTTTAAATATGTAATTAAATTTAGAGGCGCCGGGCATGGTAGCAAAGCTTTGATTGCCGACTTGATTGGGGGTGAAATTGCACGTTTTTTGGGCTTTAATGTTCCTGAAATTGTTTTTGCTGAATTAGACGAAGCTTTTGGTAGAACTGAAGGTGACGAAGAAATTCAGGATTTGCTAAAAGGTAGTCAGGGTTTAAATCTCGGACTTCATTTTTTATCTGGAGCAATAAACTATGATCCTGTGGTTACTGAAATTGACGCGGAAACGGCTTCTAAAATCGTTTGGTTGGATGCCTATTTAACCAATATCGATCGTACATTTAGAAACACAAATATGCTAAGCTGGCATAAAGAATTATGGCTTATCGATCATGGTGCTTCTTTGTATTTTCATCACTCCTGGACCAACTGGGAAAAAACTGCAAAAACTCCGTTTACTTTTATAAAAGATCATGTTTTACTGCCACAAGCCAGTAAACTTGCAAAAACCGATAGCGAGTTTAAGCAGAAAATAACTCCCGAAGTTTTACAAAACATCGTAAACTTAATTCCTGAAGATTGGTTACTTTGGGAGGGTACCGATGAATCTCCTGAAGAGATTAGAGAAGTTTACTTTAACTTCTTAAAAATACGATTAACTCATTCTGAAATTTTCACAAAACAAGCGCAAGATGCAAGAGAATCACTTATATGAGTATGCCGTAATTAGGATCGTTCCTAAAGTAGAACGTGAAGAATTTATAAATGTGGGCGTAGGAATTTTTTCTAAAAGCACACGATTTATCAATATGCGCTATCATCTGGACAAGGAAAAATTAAAAGCAATTTGCCCTGATTGTGATCTAGAGGAAATCGAGAAGAATTTAGAAAGTTTTAAACGTATTTGTAAAGCGGAAAAAAATGCAGGCCCGATTGGGCAAATGGATGCCGCTTCCAGGTTTAGATGGTTAACGGCAACAAGAAGTTCGGTCATTCAAACTTCAAAAACACACCCAGGATTCAGTAAAGATTTAGAAAAAACCTTAGATTGTTTATTTAAAGAGTTGGTTTTGTAAGGCTATAGAATAGAGACTAGAATATCGAAAATTATAAATACCACACGAAGTGTTTTTTTAGTAACTAATTCAATATTCTTTATATTTTTCTATTGCAAAAATTAATAATAATTGAGTCTATACTCTAGATCCTATTTTCTTATATCTCAATTTAAAATATGAGTTTTGGAAGTTCAATAGGAGCTATAATTAGCTTGAAAAATAATAAAAGAAAACGTTCTTCTCAATTAGCACGATATGCTAAAAATCTAGGATCTGGTTTAGGCAATCTAGATGATTACAAAAAATTACCAAAAGAAGAATTAGATAAGCTAGGCCAAAAAATTAAAGTAGAAAACAACAAAAAGCGGCAAAGAGTAATCGTTCTTACCGCTATTATTATGATTGTTTTGATTTGTATTTTCTGGTATTTTATGTTTTAGAAATAAAGCTTTTTTAAAAATTCTAATGACTAACCGCTAATATCTAAAAGTGTAGCTATCTATGATTTAATCTAATACCTACGATACTTTGATGTTTCCTCAAAAACATGTTCTAACATTGCTTCATCCTGCTCGGTAAATTCCATTTGACGGCGTTCTAAAACAAGCCTGGCAACTTCAAAAACCTTTTTCGTTTGGTAGGTTGTCATTCCGGCGCTTCCTCCCCAACTAAAACTTGGGATAAAATTCCGTGGATATCCAGTTCCGAAGATATTACAACTCACACCAACCACAGTACCGGTATTAAACATTGAATTAATGCCACATTTACTATGATCGCCCATCATTAAACCACAAAATTGGAGTCCGGTTTTCGCAAATCCTTCAGTTTCATAATCCCATAAACGGACTTCAGCATAATTATTTTTAAGGTTTGAGTTATTAGTATCTGCACCCAAATTACACCATTCCCCTAACACCGAATTTCCTAAATAACCTTCGTGACCTTTATTTGAATTTTGAAATAATACAGAATTATTGATTTCTCCTCCTGCTCTACTTCCAGGACCAATCGTTGTTGCTCCGTAGATCTTAGCACCCATTTTCACAATGGCTTCTTCGCCAATAGCTATAGGTCCTCTAAAAAAACAGCCTTCCATCACCAATGCATCTTTACCAATATAAATTGGACCAGAACTGGCGTTTAGTGAACAATTTTCTACTACCGCACCTTCTTCTATAAAAACATTTTCAGCGTTTTTTACATAATTTGAAGAATCTATAGGCTGAGATTCGCGATCTTTTGTAATTAACTGAAAATCAAAACTGATGGCCTTTCCGTTTTTCGAAAATATATCCCAGGTATGCTCTAATTTTAAGACATCACCCTTAATTTCCAATTGTTTATATGCTGAAAAATCGACTTCCTGATCCTCTTCAGTATAAAAAGCAACGATTTCTTCGCCATCAAAAATTGCTTCCTTTTTATTTAAATTTTTAATTTGCTGAATAAATTCCGCAGAAGGAAAATAAGCCGAATTGATCATTATATTTTCCTCAAATTCTACTAAAGGCCATTTTTCACTCAAATAATCTTCAGTAATGGTTGAAGTGGTATAACCTAAAATATATTCCCAACGCTCGCGCATAGTCAAAATACCAAAACGAATATCGGCTACAGGTCTTGTAAAGGTAAATGGAAGCAACTGGTTTCTCACCGAACCATCAAAAAGTATATAATTCATTTCCGCACAAAATTTTTATAAAGTTAAAGCGAAATGCGAAAGATTAAAGAAATTGAAGTTAAAATCAATTTAAAATAGCTATTTCTAGACTAGTTTTTTTGCCTTAAGATGTCATACTAAAATTATTAGAAACAAAGAAGGCTGCAAAAAATGCAGCCTTAATATATTTCTCAAATTCGAGAAAATTATTTCTTCTTGAATTTTGCGTATTTGTTTTTGAATTTATCAATTCTACCAGCACTATCCACAAGTTTAGTCTGCCCAGTATAATAAGGATGAGAAGTTCTAGAAATTTCCAATTTGATTAATGGATATTCAGCACCTTCTACCTCGATAGTTTCTTTTGTCTTTGCGGTAGATTTTGTAATGAATACATCATCGTTAGACATATCTTTAAATGCTACCAATCTATAATTTTCTGGATGGATTCCTTGTTTCATCGCTTTGATCTTTTATTTTTCAGGGTGCAAATTTAACCAATTTGTTTATAAATCCAATTATAATTTAAATTATTTTTTATTTAACAGCTTTGTAACGAATTACTATATTTGCTTACTAACCGATAAACACCAAAATTAATCAAAAAATGGAAAACACTACTTCAACTAAATCGGTTGCCACTCCCTTTGGAATTTATTTAGGAATTCTACTATCACTTATTACAGTCTTAGCATATGCCTTTAATCTAGAGCTTTTTACAAGTTGGTATCTTGGCGTATTCAATTTTATAATCATTATCGCTTTTTTAGTTCTTTCAGAATTTAAATCGAGAAAAGCTGTGGCAGACCCTGCTTTTTCTTTTAAAGATGCATTTATTGCTGCGTTTATACCAATTGCGATTGGGTTACTAATTAGCACAATTGTTTCTATAATTATCTTTAATTTTGTAGATCCTGAAGCAGCACAAACAGTTGTAGAACTGACTGCTGAAATGACTAGAAAGATGATGGAAGGTTTTGGTTTACCAGAGGCTGAAGTTGATAAGGTTGTAGCAGAAGTAATGAACACTAATCAATTTACGCCTCTAAATCAACTTAAAACTTATGTTTTCCAGTTGGCTTTTTGGGCAGCAATAGGATTAATTTTGGCTTTAATTTTTAGAAAAAAAGATCCGCAAACTTATTAATATTTAATGCAGATTTCCGTAGTTATACCTCTTTTAAACGAGGAACAATCTTTAGTAGAATTATATAGTTGGATCGCAAAAGTAATGCGATCCAATTCGTTTTCTTACGAGATCATTTTTATTGATGATGGTAGTACAGATACTTCATGGAAGACCATTGCTGCCATTGCTGAAAATGACAAAGCTGTTAAAGGCATTAAATTTAATCGTAATTATGGCAAATCTCAGGCGTTACATGCCGGCTTTTTAAAAGCAGAGGGTGATGTTGTAATCACCATGGATGCCGATCTTCAGGACAATCCAGACGAAATTCCCGAGTTATACTCAAAAATAACTAAAGATGGGTACGAGCTCGTTTCCGGCTGGAAAAAGAAACGATACGACTCGGTTTTGGCTAAAAATTTGCCTTCAAAATTATTTAATGCGGCTGCAAGAAAAACTTCAGGATTAAAATTACACGATTTTAATTGTGGTTTAAAAGCATACAAAAAAGATGTAATAAAAAATATAGATGTATATGGAGAGATGCATCGCTATATCCCTGTTTTAGCTAAAAACGCGGGCTTTTATAGAATAACTGAAAAAGAAGTAAAACACCAGGCAAGAAAATATGGCAAAACTAAATTTGGCCCAGAACGCTTTATTTTTGGTTTCTTGGACTTATTAACCATTTGGTTTTTATCTAAATTTGGTCGTAGACCCATGCATTTATTCGGTTCGCTGGGAGTGTTGATGTTTATCATAGGATTTTTTACGGCTGGATTTGTAGGATTATCCAAACTATACAAAATGTATCACGGCGTGCCTAATACGCTTGTCGCCTTAAATCCTTGGTTCTACATTGCACTTACCGTGATGATTATAGGTTCGCAATTATTTCTTGCGGGCTTTGTAGGAGAACTCATCTTAAGAAGCAAGCGCGATAAAGAACGTTATCTTATTACTAAAACTACCGAGAATTATTAAGTTTGAATACAGAATATATTATTTTTGAAATCTATTTTGTGTGAACTACTAAAACTAAAACCAAAATTATGTCACAAGTAAAACCTGAAATTTTAGCGAAAGCCCAAACCTGGCTTACCGATGTATTTGATGAAGATACCAAAAAAGAAATCAACCAACTTATAGAAAACAACCCTTCTGAGTTAGAAGATAGTTTTTATAAAAATGCAGCTTTTGGTACAGGAGGGATGCGCGGAGTGATGGGCGTTGGTACTAACAGAATCAATAAATATACATTAGGAAAAAACACACAGGGACTTTCTAATTATCTTAAAAGAGAATTTTCAGGCGAAGCACTAAAAGTGGCAATTGCTTACGATTGTAGAAATAATAGTAAAGAACTGGCACAGGTTGTTGCCGATGTCTTTTCTGCAAATGATATTGAAGTTTTTTTATTTTCAGATTTGCGCCCTACACCAGAATTATCTTTTGCTGTTAAGCATTTAGATTGCCACTGCGGAATTGTTTTAACCGCTAGCCATAACCCACCAGAATATAATGGCTATAAGGTTTACTGGCAAGATGGTGGCCAATTGGTTCCGCCTCAAGATAAAGATTTAGTTGAAGAAATTAATGGTTTGGAGTACGAAGCGATTAGCTTTGATGCTAAAAGCGATTTGATTCATAAAATCGATAAAGATGTAGATGAAGCCTTTATTGAAGCTTCCGTAGCTAATGGAAGTTTTGATACTTCTGCTGAAGCTAAAGCAGATCTTGGTGTTGTTTTTACTTCTTTACACGGTACTTCGATTACCATGGCTCCGCCGGTATTAGAAAAAGCTGGTTTTACCAATGTTACTATTGTTGAAGAACAAAGAGAACCAGATGGAAATTTCCCAACAGTAAAATCTCCGAATCCGGAAGAGCCGGAAGCTTTAAAAATGGCTTTGGATATTGCTGAAGAAAAAGGAGCTGATATCGTGATAGGAACAGATCCAGATTGCGACAGACTAGGAATTGCAGTTAGAAATAACGAAAATAAACTAGAGCTTTTAAACGGAAACCAAACGATGTTGGTGATGTCCTGGTTCCTATTAGAGCAATGGAAGAAAGCAAATAAAATGGATGGTAATGAGTTTATTGCCTCTACCATCGTTTCGACACCAATGCTAAAGAATTTATCTGAAGCTTACGGCGTAGAATATAAAGAAGTGTTAACCGGCTTTAAATGGATCGCAAAACTTATTAAAGATCATCCAGAATTAGATTTTATTGGTGGTGGCGAAGAAAGCTTTGGTTATATGGTTGGAGATTTTGTACGTGATAAAGACGCGGTAACCTCTACCCTACTTGCTTGCGAAATTTCAGCATTTCTAAAAGCTCAGGGAAGTTCGTTCTACAAAAAACTATTAGAGCTTTATACTACTTACGGTTTGTACAAAGAAGAATTAATTTCTTTGGTTAAAAAAGGAATATCAGGTGAGCAGGAAATCAAACAAATGCTTATCGACCTAAGAGAAAAACCTTGGGAAACTATTGATGGAGAAAAAGTGGTTTTAGTTGAGGATTATCAATCTTCTATTGCGAAAAACCAAAACGATCATACCGAAAGTGAAATCAGTATACCAAAATCTAATGTACTTATTTATTACACTGAAAACGGAACTAAAATTGCGGCACGACCAAGTGGAACTGAGCCTAAAATTAAATTCTATTTCAGTGTAAATACTTCTTTAGATAGCGTGAGTGATTTTGAAGAA
The DNA here is from genome assembly GCF_027594425.1 of Zunongwangia sp. HGR-M22. Taxonomy (NCBI): domain Bacteria; kingdom Pseudomonadati; phylum Bacteroidota; class Flavobacteriia; order Flavobacteriales; family Flavobacteriaceae; genus Zunongwangia; species Zunongwangia sp. HGR-M22. The sequence continues at coordinate 1,786,295 of NZ_CP115159.1, read as the reverse complement.
AAGAATCAGGAATTAAAAGATAAGATCAGCCGAATTAAAGCTGAATTACAACTGGGGTAAGACCTTTGAAATTTTATGAGTTATTTAAAAAAAGTTCTTCAGTTTGCGAAACCATATAAGCGTTACGCAATTCTGAATATTATTAGTAATATTTTTTATGCACTATTTAGCACCTTATCATTTTTGGCATTTATCCCGATGCTGCAAGTGCTATTTCAAGTAAATGATCCCGTAACTGAAAAACCAATTTGGGATGGTAATTGGGGAACATTAAAAGATTTTGCTGAAACGTATGCGAACTTTTTTTTAAACCAAAGGATAGAACAATATGGGCAGATTTCTGCCCTTATTACTATCTGTATTTTGATAATTATTCTATTTTTTATCAAAAACCTATTTAATTATATGGCGATGTACTTTATCGCCTCATTAAGAAACGGAATGTTACGTGATATACGTAATCGCATTTACGATAAGATTACAGAACTTCCTATTTCTTTTTTTTCTGAAAAACGTAAAGGAGATACTATCTCTAGAATTACGAGCGATGTACAGGAAATTCAGTCTTCTTTTCTTAGCATGTTAGAAATGTTTGTAAAAGAGCCCCTAACATTGCTCTTTACACTAATAGGAATGCTAATTATTAGTTGGGAACTCACACTTTTTGTGCTTATTTTCTTACCTATTTCTGGGTTAATTATTTCTTCTATTGGGAAAAAGCTCAAAGCAAAGTCAACCAGCGCTCAACAAGAAAATGCGCATTTTTTATCGATTGTTGAAGAAACACTTTCCAGCCTAAAAATTATAAAAGGTTTTAATGCTGAAGGAAAGTTTAAATTGAAATTTCACGAAAGCACCAATAGATTAAATAATATTCTAAATGCACTGCTTCACCGCCAAAATTTAGCTTCACCTATGAGTGAATTTCTGGGAGTTATGGTGATCACGGTTGTGCTTTGGTTTGGTGGTAAAATGGTTTTGATCGATCAAACTATGGATGCTGCAACTTTTATTGGTTTTCTGGTTTTAACCTATAATATCCTTACTCCTGCAAAAGCAATTTCTAAAGCAACTTATAGCGTACAAAAAGGAAACGCCAGTGCAGAGCGTATTTTGGAGATTATAGAAACTGAAACTAACTTAAAAGATGCGCCAAATGCGATCAAAAAAGAAAGTTTCGATACAAAAATTGAAGTAAACAATATCAATTTTAAATACGAAAAAGAGTTGGTTTTAAAAAACTTCAGCATGAGTGTTCCCAAAGGACAAACCATTGCTCTTGTTGGCCAATCTGGTAGTGGAAAATCAACAATCGCTAATCTGATAACTCGTTTTTACGATGTAAATGATGGAAGCATTAAAATTGATGGAACCGATATTCGTGAAATTTCGAAACATTCTTTAAGAAATTTAATGGGCCTTGTTACTCAGGATTCTATATTATTTAATGATACTATTCGTAATAATGTGGCCTTGGGAAAAGATAATGCTACAGAAGATGAAATTATCAATGCGCTTAAAATCGCCAATGCCTGGGAATTTATTTCAACAATGCCACAAGGTTTAGATACTAATATTGGAGATTCTGGGAACAAATTAAGTGGCGGACAAAAACAGCGTCTTTCTATTGCCAGAGCGGTACTTAAAAATCCGCCGATAATGATCTTAGACGAAGCAACTTCTGCTTTAGATACCCAAAGTGAAAAGCTAGTTCAGCAGGCTTTAGAAAATATGATGCGTAATAGAACTTCCGTAGTTATTGCTCATCGCTTAAGCACTATTCAAAATGCCGATAATATTATTGTAATGCAGCGCGGTCAAATCGTAGAACAAGGAAAACACGAAGATTTATTGGCTAAAAAAGGAACCTATCAAAAACTGGTCGAAATGCAATCTTTTGCGTAGAAAACTTTAAATTAAAATTTCCTTTCACTTTACCCGCGATTATTCATAAAAATTTTAATTTTTCAGAGCAAAAATCAATTAGAATATAGCAGTCTTAGTAAAATTATAATGCAATAATTAGTCAGCTTTAAAGTTTTCTATATTTTAGCCAAATCATCTTAAAGGGATTGTAAACTAAATTTTTTCCCTTGGAAAAAGCCGAAGATTTACTTATACATCAATTAAAAGATAAAAAAACTTCTCAGGAAGCTTTTAGGAAACTTGTATCTCAATATAAGGAGCGTTTGTATTGGCATATTAGAAACATGGTTAAAGATCATGATGATTCTCATGATGTACTTCAGAATACTTTTATCAAAATTTTCAGAAATATTGGCCAGTTTAAAGGAGACAGTAAATTATTTTCCTGGATGTATCGAATTGCCACGAACGAATCGATTACATTTTTAAATAAAAAAGCGAAACTTCAACAAATTTCTTCAGACGAACTTCAGGATGCAATAATAAATAATCTTGAAAGTGATGTTTATTTTGAAGGAACAGCGATTCAGCTAAAACTTCAAAAAGCTATAGCTAGTTTACCCAAAAAACAACAACAGGTCTTTACGATGAAATATTTTGAAGAATTGAAGTATAGGGAAATGGCTGAGATTTTAGAAACCAGTGAAGGTGCTCTTAAAGCTTCTTATCATATTGCAGTAAAAAAAATTGAAGAATTTTTAAAAACAAATTAAACCTTTTTGATTTTTAAAAGTCAAATAATCAAATGAAGGAAGAGAAAATACCATATCGTGGCGCCTCTGGCTTTAAAGTGCCTTCTGGATATTTTGAAAATCTAGAGGATCAGCTATTTGATACGGTCTTAAATGAAGGAAAGCAGATACAAGAAATAGAATTACCGGTAGAGACAGGATTTAAAGTTCCTGAAGCTTACTTTGATGGCCTTGAAGATCGTTTGGTTGAAAAAATTGAACCAAAACAACCAAAATTAATTAAAGTAAACTTTAGAAAAACACTTTATTATGCCGCTGGCATCGCCGCTATTTTTTTTGTTTTATACACCACGTTTTTTAAATTAGGAAACGAACAATCTGCTAGTTGGGATGATGTAGAACTTTCGGCTATCGAAGATTATATTGATGATGGATACGTTGATTTATCGGATACTGAATTTTCTAATATGATCTTTGAAGATGGGTACATTGTAGAAGAATCAGATTTTGCTGCAATGAATAGCGATGCTGTATTTCAATACATTGATGAAAATGTTGAAGATCCCTCTTATATTTTAGAATAATTGCTATGAGAAAGATTGCATTAATACTCTTATTGATCTTAGGCTTTGCAACAGCACAAGCACAGGATGATAACGAGAAAGAACGAATTAAATCTTTAAAAACTGCTTTTATAACTCAGGAATTAAACTTTAGTAATAAAACAGCGCAAAAATTTTGGCCTATCTACGATAAATATGATGAGAAACGTAGAGCATTATTTCGAAGGGAACATCGAGATATAGAAAATGTAGATTGTATGGCGGAAGATAAAGCGCAGGAGGTTATTGATGAATTAATTGAAATTGAAAAGCAAGATTACGAACTTAAGAAAAAGTATTATCAGGATTTAAAGTCTATTCTTTCTGCACAAGAAATCGTGAAGCTTCATCAGCTTGAAGAAGATTTCCATAGAAAATTGATAAAAGAATATCGCGCCCGTAAAGAAAAAGAACGAAAAAATAACGAAGAATAAAAGTATTTATAATTTAGTTTTTTGGTTAGTTAGTAGTAAGAATTCCGGTTAACATTCATTTGTTCTCCGGAATTCTTTTTTTAGTCAATTAAAGAATTATTATTGAAAATAAATTTTCGAAATTCGTTTAGATCCCGCCGCAAAAGCAGTTGAATCGTTTAAAAACCGAATGGTATAGAAACCTTCATCGCTTAACTTTTTCCAGGTTTCTCCCGCATCTTTAGAATAAGAAATTCCTGTAAAACCAGTTGCTACAATTTCTTTTCCGTTTCTATTTGGAACATAACGCACACTACTTTTATAATTTGGTTCTTCACCGTCAGCAATAAGATTCCACGTTTTCCCGCCGTCTTTTGTGATGGCTTTGTTTCCTGTGTTTCCATCTGGATCTTCGTAATTTCCGCCAATGATTATTCCGTTTTCAGTATCATAAAAATCCATGCTATAACCGCCCAAAGTTGATTTTCCTTGTTTAAGCGGAGTATCTGCAACTTCCCATGTTTTGCCCTTGTCGGCAGAGTGGAAAACTCGTGATTTCATTCCGCCACTCAAGATCCAAACATTATCACCTTCTATTGCAATATTAGAGTTACTAGCTGCAAATGCCGCTTCACCTTCAGCCGCTTTTGGAAGTTTCTCACAATCAATTTTTTCCCAGGAATTACCACCATCTCTAGTTACAATTATAGACAGGCAATCTTCAGTAGGATCGCCCATGGCAATTCCTTCCTTATCATTCCAAAAAGCAATGGCATCATAAAACACTTTTTCGTTCTCTTCTTTATAAACTAACTTCATCTTACCGTCATCACCGGTTTTATAAAGCAGCGCCGGATTAGCAACACTTAGCATAAAAAAATCTGTACTTGTACTGGCTACTGCTCTAAATTCTGGTTTTAAAGTATCATATTTTTGCTGAGATAACTTCCAGTTACCTGTGGCAGAATTATATAGTCCGTAAGTCCCATTATTTGCGGCAAAAGCCAGATTATTCCCAATAACTTCGATTGCTCTTATACTTAAAGAATCATTTTCTAAAATAGGCTCGATTTTAAAGCTCTCAAAAGTATCATGAGCACTTATTTCTTTTTTTTCGTTTAAACTTGTTTCGGTTAATTTAGTATCATTTTTACAGGCCGCGAAAGCTAATAAAGCCATCATCCAGACTTTCTTCATTTGATTGGTTTTTGGTGGATTTCCTCCAAATATAAATGTTTCGGCAATAAAAAAGATTACCTTTGTGCCCTTAAATTTTAGCAATGCGTTTACATAGAAATTTAGTTTTTGCAACTATAGATGCCCTAAAAGAAATTTTTAACGAAGGTCAATATGCCGATAAGGTGATCGAAAAAACTCTAAAACGAGATAAGCGTTGGGGAGCCAGAGATCGTAGTTTTATTGCTGAAACGACTTACGATATCGTAAGATGGAAACGCCTGTATGCTGAAATTGCTGAAGTTAAAGAACCTTTTTCCAGAGAAAACCTATTTAGACTATTCGCGGTTTGGGCCACTTTAAAAGGAATTACCTTACCCGATTGGAAACAAATCGAAGACACCCCAACACGCCGTATTAAGGGACGTTTTGATGCGCTTAGTAAAATTAGAAAGTTTAGAGAATCGATTCCAGATTGGTTAGACGAGCTTGGTGTTGCTGAACTTGGTGAAGAAACCTGGGAAAAAGAAATTGGTGCGCTAAATAAACAGGCGCCAGTTATTATTAGAGCCAACAAACTAAAAACAGATGCAACTGCACTAAAGAAAAAACTTAGTGAAGAAGGTTTCGAAACCATAAATCTTAAAGATTATCCAGACGCATTGCAATTGGTAGAACGCGCTAATATTTTTAAAACCGAAAGTTTTCAAAAAGGTTTATTCGAAGTTCAAGATGCATCTTCACAACTTGTAGCCGATTTTCTTGGCGTGCAACCTGGCGATCGTGTAGTAGATACTTGCGCTGGTGCTGGTGGAAAATCATTACATCTGGCTGCTTTAATGGAAAATAAAGGTCAGGTTATTGCTTTAGATATCTACGGAAACAAATTAAAAGAACTAAAACGTCGTGCTAAACGTGCCGGTGCCCATAATATTGAAACCCGTGCGATCGATACGAATAAAGTGATCAAAAAACTTCATGGGAAAGCCGATAAAGTTTTGATCGATGCACCTTGTAGCGGTCTTGGTGTCTTGAGCCGTAATCCAGATGCCAAATGGAAATTGGAACCGGAGTTTTTAGACCGCATTCGTAAAACGCAGCAGGAAATTATTCGCCAATACTCCAAAATCGTTAAAAATGGTGGTAGAATGGTTTATGCAACCTGTTCAGTTTTACCTTCAGAAAATCAAATGCAGGTAAAAGACTTTTTAGCTTCAGAAGAAGGAAAAGATTTCAAATTGATTGAAGATCAAAAAATCCTTTCTTCAGAAACTAGTTATGATGGTTTTTATATGGCATTATTAGAAAGAGCAAATTAATGAGTAATCGTAGCAATTTGTTTTGCTCATTACTTTGCATGTAAGTCGATGAATTATCGCTTAGAAAGCGTCCATATTTACATCAAGTAAATCTAAGAATATCAAACCCTCAATGAGGGATTAAAAAAATAAGTTTACAAGCGCTTGTTTAATTTCAATATTCAGTTTAAAAAAGTAAATTTGCGCTTTCAACAACAACACAAAACTTCTTTAGGATGATCCTATTCTTCGGAACTCAAACCAACAAGGTTTATGCCGTGCAAATGCACTCTCAGCCAACAGCTGAAGATATTTCTAAATTAAACTGGCTCTTTGGAGGCGCGCAAAAATATAACGAATCTGCTTTGGCAGATTTTTTTGTTGGTCCACGTGCCGCAATGATCACTCCCTGGAGTACCAACGCGGTAGAGATCACCCAAAATATGGGCATCGATGGAATTATTAGAATTGAAGAATTCTATAAAATCGATGAAAATTTTAACGATTTTGATCCTATGCTTTCTCAGAAATATGCTGAATTAAATCAGGATATTTTTAAAATTGACATTCAGCCGGAAGCCATTGAAGAAATCGAAGATATTGAAGCTTATAACCAACAGGAAGGTTTAGCTTTAAATACCGAAGAAGTAGCGTATTTACAAGGCTTAGCTACTAAATTAGGTCGAAAATTAACAGATTCTGAAGTGTTCGGATTTTCTCAGGTAAATTCTGAACATTGTCGCCATAAAATCTTCAACGGAACTTTCGTGATCGATGGTGAAGAAAAACCTTCATCGTTATTTAAACTGATTCGAAAAACTTCCGAAGAAAATCCAAACGAAATTGTTTCAGCTTATAAAGATAATGTCGCCTTTGTAAAAGGACCAAACGTGGAGCAATTTGCTCCTAAATCTGCCGATAAGCCGGATTTCTATCAAAATACAAATTACGACTCCGTAATCTCACTAAAAGCGGAAACACATAATTTCCCAACCACGGTAGAACCTTTTAACGGTGCTGCGACTGGAAGTGGTGGTGAAATTCGTGATCGTCTTGCCGGTGGTAAAGGCTCACTTCCTTTGGCAGGAACCTCAGTTTACATGACTTCGTATTCGAGATTAGAAGAAAATCGACCATGGGAAAAAGCCATGGAAGAGCGTAAGTGGTTATACCAAACGCCAATGGATATCTTAATTAAAGCTTCTAACGGAGCTTCAGATTTTGGTAATAAATTTGGACAACCCTTAATTGTTGGTTCTGTTTTAACTTTTGAGCATGAAGAACACGGCCGTAAATTAGGTTACGATAAAGTAATTATGCAAGCTGGTGGTGTTGGGTATGGCAAAGCAAGCCAAGCGCAAAAAGATATTCCACAAAAAGGGGATAAAATCGTTATTCTTGGTGGTGAAAACTATAGAATTGGAATGGGTGGCGCTGCAGTTTCTTCAGCTGATACCGGAGAATTTAGTAGCGGAATTGAATTAAATGCGATTCAGCGTTCTAACCCAGAAATGCAAAAACGTGCTGCCAATGCAGTACGTGGTATGGTTGAAGCGGAAGAAAACCCGATTGTTTCTATACACGATCACGGTGCCGGTGGTCACTTAAACTGCTTAAGTGAGTTGGTTGAAGACACTGGCGGGGATATCGACTTAGATAAACTTCCGGTGGGAGACCCTACGCTTTCTGCAAAAGAAATTATTGGTAACGAATCTCAAGAACGTATGGGATTGGTTATCGGAGAAAAAAATATTGAAGCACTAAAACGTGTTGCCGATAGAGAACGTTCTCCAATGTACAATGTTGGTGATGTTACCGGTTCACATCGCTTTACTTTCGAAGGAAAACAAAGCGGTAATAAACCTATGGATTTGGATCTTTCAGATATGTTTGGAAGTTCACCAAAAACCATAATGACTGATAAAACGGTTTCTAGACAGTATGAAAAACTAGTATATTCCGACGATAATATTCAGGAATATGTAAAACAAGTTTTACAGTTAGAAGCGGTAGCTTGTAAAGATTGGTTAACCAACAAAGTTGACCGTTGTGTGTCGGGCCGTGTGGCGAAACAACAAACTGCAGGGCCACTACAATTGCCGTTAAATAATGTTGGGGTGATGGCCTTAGATTATAAAGGGAAAGATGGTGTAGCAACTTCTATTGGCCACTCTCCTATCTCGGCTTTAGTAGATCCTGTTGCTGGTTCTAAAAATTCTATTGCTGAAGCACTTACAAATATAGTTTGGGCTCCGCTAGAAAAAGGTTTAAAATCGGTTTCGCTATCTGCAAACTGGATGTGGCCTTGTAATAATGAAGGTGAAGATGCTCGTTTGTATGAAGCAGTACAGGGAGTATCTGACTTTGCTATAAGCTTAGGAATAAACATTCCTACGGGCAAAGATTCGCTTTCTATGAAGCAAAAATATAAAGATGGCGATGTACTTTCTCCGGGGACAGTAATTATTTCGGCTGCAGGACATTGTGATGATCTTACTAAAATTGTAGAACCGGTTTTCCAGAAAAATGCAGGTTCTATTTATTACATCAATCTATCGCAAGATTCGTTAAAATTAGGTGGTTCTTCTTTTGCGCAGATTCTTAATAAAATTGGTGATGAAGTTCCTACGATTAAAGACGATCAAAAATTCGCTGATGCTTTTTATAACCTTCAGGGATTAATTAAAAATGACATGATCGCTGCCGGTCACGATGTAGCTTCAGGCGGATTAATCACTACGCTTTTAGAAATGTGTTTTGCCGATCAAAACCTTGGTGCAAACATCGATCTTTCAGCATTAGGAGAAAACGATCTTGTAAAATTATTATTCAACGAAAATAGCTCGGTTGTTTTCCAGGCGACTGATGATGCTGCGGAAAAAGTTTTAGCCGAAAACGGAATTGAATTCTTTAAGATTGGTGTAGTTTCTGAAAATAGTAAACTGACTATAAAAAATGCTTCGGAAACATTGAATTTCGATGTTGCTGAATTACGTGATGTTTGGTATAAAACGTCTTTCTTATTAGACCAGAAACAAAGCGGAAAAGAAAAAGCGACAGAACGTTTTGAGAACTATAAAAATCAGTCTCTTTCTTATAAATTCCCAGCAAACTTTACCGGAAAACTGCCTGAAATCGATCCTAATAAACCTAAAATTAAGGCAGCGATTATTCGTGAAAAAGGATCAAATTCGGAACGCGAAATGGCCCGCGCCATGCACCTTGCCGGTTTTGATGTAAAAGATGTACACATGACCGATTTAATTAGCGGTCGTGAGACTCTAAAGGATATTCAGTTTATCGCAGCGGTTGGAGGTTTCTCTAATTCCGATGTTTTAGGAAGTGCTAAAGGTTGGGCTGGCGCATTCCTTTACAACGAAAAGGCGAAAACAGCTTTAGATAACTTCTTCAAAAGAGACGATACGTTATCACTTGGTGTTTGTAATGGTTGCCAACTTTTTATCGAATTAGGTTTAATCAACCCTACGCATCAAGAAAAACCAAAAATGTTGCATAACGATTCGCATAAATTTGAGTGTAATTTTACTTCCGTAGAAATTGCTGAAAACAATTCGGTTATGCTTGGCGATCTTGCAGGTAGCAAATTAGGAATCTGGGCAGCTCACGGTGAAGGTAAATTTAGTTTCCCGTATGAAGAATCGAAATATAATATCGTTGGAAAATATGGTTTTGAAGGTTATCCGGCCAATCCAAATGGATCTGACTTTAATACGGCAATGCTAACCGACGACTCTGGTCGCCACCTAGTGATGATGCCGCATTTAGAACGTTCTACATTTTCTTGGAACTGGGCATATTATCCAGAAGATCGAAAAAACGATCAAGTAACGCCATGGCTTAGCGCATTTGAAAACGCTAAAAAATGGTTAGAAAATAAATAATCTTAGGACTATTATTAAATAAAAAAGCCGCTGAAAATTCAGCGGCTTTTTTAATAATTTGACTTTATTTTATTCTGAATCTTTCTGAAATGCCGGCAATTCACTAAATACAAGATTTACCATTTCTTCCTGAGCTTCTAAATCGGCTTGATCGACAAGGTTTTTCTTTGTTGTGCCTTTCCAAACTGTTTCTTTGGTTTTACGATCTACTAAATCGATAATTACAGCACCAGCTTCATATTCATAAGAATCGGTATCATATCCGGTAATTCTTCCGAAGTTACCATAACCACCATAATAATAATTACCGTAAGCCGGGTTTACTCTGCCTACGCCATCAGTATAAGGATACGCTGCGTAATCTTTTTGAAGTTCAGGATTTTGTTGCGCTGTAGGCTCTACCAGTTTTTTAGAGCTTATAAGAACCAAAAGATCTGGATTTTCTGAATCTAATGTATATCCAGCTCTTTCCATATTCGCATTCACAGTTTCTACCACAACTTTACTTACATCTTGCTGTTCTGGATTCGTATTTAAATTTGCATTGGGTAAAAAGGCAAAGCTTTTATAATTTTTGAGGCTATTTTTATCCGGATTTACAGTTTTTACCTGAGATCCACAAGCATAACAAAAGAGTACAATTAAAATTGGAATAAAAATGTTTTTATTTTTCATGAAGTTTTTTGTGTGAAACTATAAATCAAATACTGTAAAAAGAAATATTATTGCGATTTTAAAAGCAATTTAACGCATTGCCCTAAAATTGAGATAAAACATATAAACTTTTAAAATGATTAAAATTGTAGCTCTTGAATGTAAATGCTTATTAATAGAAATAAACGCATACGCGATTACTTCTCTTTAGCTGTATAGTTCTCCCAAAATCAAGAAGAATTAGAATGCTTCGAAATAAAAACTTTATAAAATTCTAATAATTTTTCTATTCTTTTTGTTATATTCAATCCAAAAACTGCCGTATTTTGCTATTTTGCAATATACTGATAATGAAAAAGTAGATGAATACTATAAAACGTCTTTTTGATTTCCCTTATTTTCAGCAAAAAAATTACCCGCTGCAAACTGCTTTAGCTACAAAGTACAATGGTGAATGGAAGAAAATTTCTACTAAAGAATATATCGATGAAGCTAATAAAGTAAGCCGCGCTTTGCTAAGAATGGGCATTAAACCCAATGATAAAATTGCGATTATTTCTTCTACAAATCGTAATGAATGGAATATTACAGATATCGGAATTTTACAAATAGGTGCTCAAAATGTACCTATCTATCCAACGATTTCCCAACAAGAATATGAATATGTTTTAAATCATAGTGAAGCAATATATTGTTTTGTATCTGATAAAGAGGTATTAAGCAAAATCAATGCAATAAAAGCTAATACTCAGCTTAAAGAAGTATATAGTTTTGATGAAATTGAAGATTGCAAAAACTGGAAAGAAGTCCTAAAATTAGGAGAAGACACAGGTAATCAAAAAGAAGTTCAAGAGCGTATGGATGCGATCAAAACGACAGATCTCGCTACGTTGATTTATACTTCTGGAACTACGGGAAAACCCAAAGGCGTTATGCTTTCTCACGAAAATATAGTGAGTAATGTCTTGGGAAGTGCTCCAAGGGTTCCATTTGATTTTGGAACATATACTGCGCTTAGTTTTCTACCAGTTTGCCATGTTTTTGAAAGAATGATCTTGTATCTATACCAATATTATGCGGTATCGATCTATTTTGCTGAATCGATCGATATGCTAAGTGAAAACCTGAAAGAAGTTAAACCTAATGTGATTACAGCTGTTCCGCGCCTACTTGAAAAAGTTTACGACAAGATTGTGGCCAAAGGATCTTCTGCCGGTGGTATAAAAACGGCTTTATTCAATTGGGCCTTAGCATTAGGACATCAATATGAACCATACGGTGCAAATGGATCATGGTATGAGTTTAAATTGAATTTAGCCAGAAAAATTGTATTTTCTAAATGGAAAGAAGGATTAGGCGGAAATATTGAATTAATTGTATCTGGTAGTGCTGCATTACAACCTCGACTCGCCAGAGTCTTTGCTGCTGCAGGAATTCCTGTTATGGAAGGATACGGACTTACTGAAACTTCACCGGTAATTGCAGTAAACGATCAAAGAGATCATAACTTTAAAATTGGAACCGTTGGAAAACCAATAAAGAATTCAGAAGTAAAAATTGCAGAAGACGGAGAAATTCTCACCAAGGGTCCAAGTGTTATGATGGGCTATTATAAAGACGAAGAAAAAACGAATCAGGCATTAACTTCAGATCGCTTTTTCCACACAGGAGATATCGGAGAAATCGACGATGACGGTTTTCTTAAAATTACCGACCGTAAAAAAGAAATGTTCAAAACTTCTGGCGGCAAATATGTAGCTCCGCAGATATTGGAAAACACCATGAAACAATCACAGTTTATAGACCAAATTATGGTTGTAGGTGAAGGAGAGAAAATGCCGGCTGCTTTGATTCAGCCAAACTTCGACTTTTTAAAAGAATGGGCTTCAAGAAAGAATATCGATTTAGGCAAAGGTTCTCTATCAGAGATTACAGAGAATAAAATGGTGAATGATCGTATAGAGCAAGAAATCGATTTTTACAATAAAAATTTTGGTAGCTGGGAGCAGGTTAAAAAATTTAAGTTAACTCCCGAAATATGGAGTGTAGAAGAGGGCCTTTTAACCCCTACTATGAAAGTGAAAAGGAAAAATGTAGTAGAAAAGTATCGTCATTTATACGATCAAATTTACGACAGATAAAAAATTGATTATTTTATTATCACAGAAAACTCTCCTATATAAGGAGAGTTTTTTATTTATTCTATATTTTGAAAAAGATATAATGAAGAATTAACAATTTTCACATTTACTTATTATGCATGCATAATATATTTTATTATCTTTGGTTGGCTTAGAAGAATTTATGAAAGAAAAAACAATAGATTATGTGTTGAGAGCAACTTGGATGACTGTTTCTAAAATGTATAATGAAGAAGCAGGTAAAGCAGGTAGCACAATGGCTACAGGTTTCGCACTTCTTAGCATAGATCCCGAAAAAGGAACACCCTCTACATCCCTCGGGCCCAAAATGGGAATGGAAGCTACCAGTTTAAGCAGGATGCTCAAAACTATGGAAACTAAAGGATTGATCGAGCGCAGAAAAAACCCTAACGATGGTAGAAGCGTATTAATTTATCTAACCAAATTTGGATTAGAAATGAGAGATTTCTCTAAAGGAGTAGTTCTAAGGTTTGATGAAGCTGTAAAAGAAAATGTTAGCGAACAGGATCTCAAAACCTTTACAGAAGTTGCAAACACCATTACTGATCTTATAGCAAACAGAAAAATTTATAATCAAGAGATTGAATTAAAGAATAAATAACCAGACTTCAATATTCTAAATATGAAGTTTTCTAAAACCAGAACTTATACTATGAACAGAAAAATCAATAAAGTTGCTGTCATTGGTTCAGGAATTATGGGTAGCGGTATTGCCTGCCATTTCGCCAATATTGGCGTCGAGGTCTTACTGCTCGATATTGTTCCTAGAGAACTCAATGAAAAGGAACAGAAAAAGGGACTTACCTTAGAAGATAAAGAAGTGCGCAATCGCATCGTTATCGAATCGTTACAAAATTCTTTAAAATCAAAGCCCTCTCCTATTTACCATAAAGATTTTGCCAATCGCATAACCACCGGAAACTTAGAAGATGATATCGCTAAAGTTGCTGAAGTCGATTGGATCATCGAAGTGGTGGTAGAACGATTAGATATTAAAAAACAGGTTTTTGAAAAACTTGAAAAACATAGAAAACCGGGAACTTTAATCACTTCCAATACTTCCGGGATTCCCATTAAATTTATGAACGATGGAAGAAGTGAAGATTTCCAGAAGCATTTCTGCGGAACACACTTTTTCAATCCGCCACGTTATTTACGATTATTCGAAATTATCCCGGGACCCGATACTTCCAAAGAGGTGTTAGATTTCTTGAATCACTACGGAAAAAAATTCCTCGGTAAAAAATCAGTGATCGCAAAAGACACACCGGCCTTTATTGGAAACCGCGTTGGGATCTTCAGCATTATGAGTTTATTCCATATGGTAAAAGATATGGATATGACCATTGAAGAAGTCGATAAATTAACCGGACCGGTAATTGGTCGTCAAAAATCGGCTACCTTCCGTACCGTCGATGTGGTTGGTTTAGATACCTTGGTTCACGTCGCTAACGGTCTTTACGAAAACGTTCCCGAAGATGAAGCGCACGATCTTTTTGCGCTACCAGATTTTATCCAAACCATGATGGATAACAAATGGCTGGGAAGCAAAACCGGACAAGGTTTTTATAAAAAAGAAAATAAAAAAGATGGTTCCAGCGAAATCAAATCGCTAGATCTGGATAAGATGGAATTTCGTGATCGAAAAAGCGCGAAATTTAATGTTTTAGAACAGACCAAAACCATCGATAAACTTAGCGATCGCTATAAAGTTTTAATTAAAGATGAAGGAAAAGCAGGAAAGTTTTATCGCAAAAACTTCTCCGCATTATTTGCTTACGCTTCTAACAGAATTCCGGAAATTACTGATGAACTTTACAAAATTGATGATGCGATGCAAGCCGGTTTTGGATGGGAGCACGGACCATTTCAGGTTTGGGATGCCATTGGCGTAGAAAAAGGAATCGAAATGATGAAAGCTGAAGGTTACGAGCCTGCAGCTTGGGTTTCAGAAATGGTAAATGAGGGCATTACTTCCTTCTATTCTATAAAAGAAGGCAACACGTATTATTATGAAATTCCGAAGAAAGAACACGTAAAAGTTCCGGGGCAAGATTCCTATATCATCTTAGATAATATTCGCGAATCTAAAGCCGTATTCCAAAATAGCGGCGTTGTCGTTGAAGATCTAGGTGATGGCATTCTGAACTTAGAATTCCGCAGTAAAATGAATTCGATTGGTGGTGATGTTTTAGACGGAATCAACAAAGCCATTGATTTAGCTGAAAAAGAATACCGCGGACTCGTAGTCTCTAACGACGGAAAAAATTTCTCGGTAGGTGCCAATATTGGGATGATCTTTATGATGGCGGTCGAGCAGGAATATGATGAACTGAATATGGCGATCAAATACTTTCAGGATACTATGATGCGTATGCGCTACTCCTCTATTCCAACGGTTGCTGCGCCGCATAATATGGCGTTAGGTGGTGGTTGCGAACTTTCGCTTCACGCCGATAAAGTGGTGGCTCACACCGAAACCTATATTGGTTTAGTGGAATTTGGTGTTGGGGTAATACCCGGCGGTGGCGGTTCTAAAGAAATGACATTAAGAGCTGCTGATACTTACCAGAAGGATGATGTAGAGCTAAACAGATTGCGAGAAAATTTCTTGACGATTGGTATGGCAAAAGTTTCTACTTCGGCATATGAAGCTTACGATACCAACATCCTTCAGAAAGGAAAAGATATTGTAGTGGTGAATCGTGATAATCAATTAACCATTGCGAAAAAACACGCCTTATTAATGGCAGAAAATGGGTATACACAGCCTATCAAACGTAACGATATAAAAGTTTTAGGAAAACAAGCATTAGGAGCTTTTTACGTAGGAACCGACCAAATGAACGCCGGAAAATACATTAGCGACCACGATAAAAAAATCGCCAATAAGTTAGCCTACGTAATGGCTGGTGGAGACCTATCTGAAGCTTCTTACGTTAGTGAACAATATTTACTAGACCTAGAACGTGAAGCTTTCTTAAGTCTTTGCGGAGAACGTAAAACTTTAGAACGCCTTCAGCATATGTTGCAGAAGGGGAAACCGTTGAGAAATTAGTAGTTAGTAGTGAGAAGTTAGAATTGAGTATTTAAAATGCACAGGTTAGAAGACTTAAAAGTTTGGAAAAAAGCGATGGAAGTAGCTGAGGATATTTATCTAATTTCAGCAAATTTTCCCTCAGACGAGAGATTTGGCTTAACAAGTCAGATCAGACGATGTGCAGTTTCTATCCCTTCAAATATTGCTGAAGGAGCAGGTAGAAATACTAAAGGTGAATTCAAAAATTTTGTAAGCATTGCCAATGGTTCTGCCTATGAACTTTTTACTCAACTAACTCTAGCTCATAAACTAAAACTAATAGAAAAAGATGAAGTTAAACCTATTTTGGAGCAGGTCGTTGAAATTCAGAAAATGAATTATTCGCTAATAAAATCTCTGAAATAAACTCACTAAATACTCACTACTCAATTCTAAATACTAGAAAAAATGAAAACAGCATATATAGTAAAAGCATACAGAACCGCCGTGGGGAAAGCTCCCCGAGGTGTGTTCAGATTTAAAAGACCAGATGAACTGGCAGCGGAAACCATCGAATATATGATGGCAAAACTTCCGGAATTTGATAAGAATCGTATCGACGATGTGATTGTAGGGAATGCAATGCCCGAAGCGGAGCAAGGTTTAAACGTAGGTCGCTTAATTTCTTTAATGGGATTAAAAACCGAAGACGTACCGGGAATGACGGTGAACCGCTATTGCGCTTCAGGATTGGAAACCATTGCTATTGCTTCCGCTAAAATCCAAAGTGGAATGGCCGACTGTATTATCGCCGGTGGAGCGGAAAGTATGAGCTACATCCCGATGGGTGGTTACAAACCGGTTCCCGATTACAAACTGGCGAAAGAAGGTCACGAGGATTATTATTGGGGAATGGGATTAACTGCGGAAGCGGTTGCTAATCAGTACAAAGTATCTCGTGAAGATCAGGATGAATTCGCTTACAATTCGCATCAAAAAGCCATTAAAGCGCAAGCGGAAGATCGTTTTCAAGATCAAATTGTTCCCATTACCATAGATCAGACTTATGTAGATGGCGACGGAAAAAAGAAAACTAAAAGTTACACGGTAAATAAAGATGAAGGTCCGCGTAAAGATACTTCGGAAGCAGTGCTAAACAAACTCCGCCCTGTTTTTGCCGAAGGTGGAAGTGTCACTGCCGGAAACTCTTCACAAATGAGTGACGGTGCTGCTTTCGTAATGGTGATGAGCGAAGAAATGGTAAAAGAACTCAATCTTGAACCAATTGCTCGAATGGTAAGTTATACCGCTGTTGGTGTAGAACCAAGAATAATGGGAATCGGACCGGTAAAAGCGATTCCAAAAGCCATTAAACAAGCCGGATTAAAGCAAGATGATATTTCATTAATCGAATTGAATGAAGCCTTTGCTTCTCAGTCCTTAGCGGTAATCCGTGAATTAGGATTGAATAAAGATTTAGTAAACGTAAATGGTGGCGCCATTTCGATGGGGCATCCACTAGGTTGTACGGGAGCAAAACTATCGGTTCAAATCTTTGATGAAATGCGCAAACGTAACCTCAACAATAAATATGCAATGGTAACAATGTGCGTTGGTACCGGACAAGGTGCTGCGGGGGTTTATGAATTCCTAAATTAGAAAATAGAGACAAGAGACAGGAATCAAGACATAAGATTGATGAAAAGGCATAATTTTAAAAAATTGAAAATTTGGAAAGAAGGAATTTCTATCGTAGAAATCACCTATAAATTAGTTGAAAATTTTCCAAGTATTGAGAAATTCAATTTATCAAATCAATTAATAAGATGTGCTGTCTCAATTCCATCAAACATAGCAGAAGGAACGAGTAAAACTAGTGAAAAGCATTTTGCCAATTTTTTAGAAACAAGTCTAGGCTCTTCATTCGAATGGGAAACCCAAATCATAATAGCTTTTAAATTAGGATATGTCTCCAAAGAAAACTTTGAAGATTTGGAAAATAAAATTCAGCAATTACAAAGAATGATTTCAAAATTTATAGATAATCTAAAATAATCTTGACTCTTGAGTCTTAGATCTTGATTCTAAACTCGGAGTCTTTATAAAAACAATAAAATAATGAGTAATACAACTGAACAAAAAGATATTCTTCGTGGTGGTCAATTCTTAGTAAAAGAAACCAATTGCGAAGACGTTTTTACTCCGGAAGATTTTAACGAGGAGCAGAAAATGATGAAAGATTCTGTACAAGAATTTGTAGAACGTGAAATTATTCCGCATCGAGAACGCTTCGAAAAGAAAGATTATAAACTCACCGAAGAGGTGATGCAAAAAGCCGGAGAACTTGGTTTTCTTGGCGTTGCAGTGCCGGAAGAGTATGACGGACTAGGAATGGGATTTGTTTCTACCATGTTGGTTTGTGATTATATTTCTGGAGCAACCGGATCTATCGCTACCGCTTTTGGAGCGCATACCGGGATTGGAACAATGCCCATCACGCTTTACGGAACTGAAGAGCAAAAGAAAAAATACGTTCCTAAATTAGCCACCGGCGAATGGTTTGGCGCGTATTGTTTAACTGAACCGGGCGCGGGTAGTGATGCCAATTCAGGGAAAACCAAAGCCGTACTTTCTGAAGACGGAAAATACTACAGCATTAGCGGACAGAAAATGTGGATTTCAAATGCTGGTTTTGCAAATGTGTTTATCGTTTTTACACGAATTGAAGATGATAAAAACATCACCGGATTTATTGTTGAAAACGATAGTGACAACGGAATCTCCTTTGGAGAGGAAGAAAAGAAATTAGGGATTCACTCCTCCTCTACCCGTCAGGTTTTCTTTAACGAAACTAAAGTTCCGGTAGAAAATATGTTAGCGGGTCGCGGTGAAGGTTTTAAAATTGCTATGAATGCCTTAAACGTAGGTCGCGTTAAATTGGCAGCAGCCTGTTTAGATGCGCAACGTCGCGTAACGAACAATGCGGTAAAATATGCCAATGAAAGAGTTCAGTTTAAAACTCCGATTGCACAATTTGGAGCGATTAAACAGAAATTAGCAGAAATGGCAACTTCTGCTTATGTAGGAGAATCGGCTTCTTACAGAGCTGCTAAAAATATTGAAGACCGAATTCAGATGCGTATGGAGAGCGGAAACTCCCATTCTGAAGCCGAATTAAAAGGTGTTGAAGAATATGCCATAGAATGTTCGATTTTGAAAGTTGCCTGTTCCGAAGATATTCAGAATTGTTCAGACGAAGGAATTCAGGTTTTTGGCGGAATGGGATTCTCAGCCGATACGCCTATGGAAGCGGCGTGGAGAGATGCTCGTATTTCCAGAATCTATGAAGGTACCAACGAAATTAACAGAATGCTTTCTGTTGGTATGCTTGTGAAAAAAGCGATGAAGGGTCACGTAGACCTTTTAGGGCCTGCGCAAGCGGTAGGAGAAGAATTAATGGGTATTCCGTCTTTCGATAAACCCGATTATTCTGAATTATTTGCGGAAGAAAAAGAAATGATCAAAAAGCTGAAAAAAGTGTTCTTAATGGTTGCCGGTAGCGCCGTTCAGAAATTTGGACCTCAGCTGGAAGAACATCAGCAATTACTATTAGCCGCTTCAGATATTTTAATTGAAGTGTATATGGCAGAATCGGCTATTTTAAGAACCGAAAAGAATGCGAAACGTTTTGGCGAAGATTCGCAAAAAGAACAAATAGCTATGGCTCAGCTTTACCTTTATAATGCCGTTGAAAAAATCAACGCAAAAGCTAAAGAAGGAATAATCTCTTTTGCCGAAGGTGACGAATTAAAAATGATGTTAATGGGATTGAAGCGTTTCACGAAATACGACAACTTCCCGAACGTAGTCAAATTAAGAACTCAAATTGCCGATAAATTAATCGCAGAAAATAAGTATTGTTTTTAAGTTAAGTTGAGATTTTTAAATCGAAAAAGAGCTGCCCTTGGGCAGCTCTTTTTATTTTAACAAAACGATAATAAAATCTATTATGAAATGAATGTAACTTGTCGGATATGTCAAGAAAACTTTCTATTTCGAAGATTTTTATAGTACTATTTTTATTGAATTATAACTTCGTCCAAGCTCAACAAAAAGCAACAGAAGATTCAGTAAAAGTAAAGAAGGATCCTACAACGCTACCAAGTAATGAAAAGACAGTTCCTGAAAATGGTAATTTTGGATCTAATGCAGTTAAAGAATATAACCAAGCCTATTATGTTTTAAATAGACTGAATAATATCACAGGACTTGCACCTACAAAATTCAATTTGCAAACTCCGCAAGCTGCGTTAGAACACTTTATTATTCAATGTCGAAATGAAAATTATGAAGATGCAGCCTACGCATTAAATTTAAATTTACTGCCAGATACTACTACAAAAGAGCAAGCAGCTACTTTAGCTGAAAAACTCTATTTTGTGATCAATCAGCGCGTAAATATTCGCTGGGACGATTTACCAGATAGACCCGATGGACAAATAGATGTTCAAACGACCACCAATCAAGCTGTAGCAGGAAAGCCGCGAAGAAGTATTGTATTTGGAGAAGTTGAATTGGATGGTAGAGATATCATAATGCGCGTTCAGAGAGTAAAATATAAAGATTACGGCGCTTTTTGGCTAATTTCACAAAATACGGTAGAAAACATTGATGCAATTTACGCAGAGTTTGGCCCCAGAAAATTAGATCGAATATTCCCAGATTGGGCTAGAATTAAATTGTGGAGTATTCCTATTTGGAAATTTGTTAGCACTCTCATAATTGCTTTTTTATGCTATTTTTTAGGAAGAATAACGGCTTATGGCATAAGAAAACTACTTTCTAAATCAAAAAAAACCTGGATTCAGGATATCGCTACAAAACTAGCAGCACCTGCAGGCTTAGCGGTAGGCGTCCTTACATTCTACTTATTATTAAATCACTTAATTTCGTTTGCAGGCACATTCGCCAGCAGTATTTATGCTCTGCTGTTAGTCATAGTTATAAGTTCCATTACATGGTTCTTCATGAGAATTATCGACTACTTTATGCTCAATGTCGCCGAGAAAAAAATAGGCGACACCAGCTTGGAAGAAAACACGGATGCTCGCAGAATGTTAACTTATATCTCGGTTGCCAGAAGGGTAGCAACTTTTATAGTAATAATTGTTGGAGCATCAATAGTACTTTCTCAATTTAGATCTTTAGAAAAATTAGGCATTTCGCTATTAGCTTCTGCCGGAGTTGCCACCGTAATTTTAGGTATTGCGGCGCAAAGTACTTTAGGAAATATCATTGCGGGAATACAAATTGCAATTACGAAACCGGCAAGGATTGGCGATACCGTAATTATAGAAGATAACTGGGGATACGTAGAAGATATCAGATTTACTTACATGATTGTTAGAACATGGGATTGGAGACGCATAGTGGTTCCTTTACAGTATGTAATTTCTAATACTTTTGAAAATTGGTCTATTACTGCCGCCAATCAAATTAGACCAATTACGTTATACGCAGATTATCGAATCGATGTAGGAAAAGTAAGAAAAAAGTTTAAAGAACTTTTAGAAGCTTCTGATGATTGGGACGAGGAAAAACCGCCCGTTGTACAGGTATCAGAAGTAACTGAAAATGCTATAAAAATAAGATGTCTTTGTAGTGCGAAAGATGCATTTACAACATGGGATCTGCATTGTAGCTTAAGAGAAGATTTAGTTCGGTTTATAGCAGACCTCGAAGATGGTGAACATCTGGCAACATCTAGAGTAAGAATTCAGGAATTTCCCCACAAAAATAAATAAACTTAAATAAATCACCCCACATGATTATATCACTTATTGTTGAAGATAACGCTCTAACCCGCGATAGCTTGAAATATATAATTTACGGTATTGTTGGATTGATGCTTAGTTTCTATTTAGCATCATACCTCATTAAAAAAATCGGAAAAGATCCGCGTAATATTCTACCGGTTAATTTTGCACGTAGAATACGCATACCTCTTTTGCTTTTTCTATTGGCTATATTGTTATGGATTGGTAATATCTCAGATTTCTCAAATTCCGAAGAATATGAATACATTGCCAGGCATGTAATAATCGCGCTATTAACTATTTCCATTACCTGGTTTTTGATCGTTTGCTTAAAGGTTTTTAAAGAGCGGATGCTTCGTAAGTATGATGTTTCATCTTCAGATAACTTAAAAGCTAGAAAAGTTTATACTCAATTTACTATCCTTGAAAATATTATCATTTTCATTTTAGTGATCTTGGCGATTGGTATTACGCTTATGAGTTTTGAAAGCATTCGGTCGGTCGGAGTTAGTTTATTAACCTCTGCAGGAATCGCCGGTATTATTGTAGGTTTAGCCGCACAAAAGGCTATTGCTACATTATTAGCCGGAATACAAATTGCCATTACACAGCCAATTAGACTTCAGGATGCGGTTATAGTTGAAGGAGAATGGGGTTGGATCGAAGAAATTACGCTTACTTATGTGGTCGTAAAAGTTTGGGATAAACGAAGATTGGTGGTTCCTTCTACATATTTTATTGAAAACACTTTTCAGAATTGGACGAGAAAATCTGCTGATTTAATGGGGACGGTTTTTATCTATACCGATTATGATGTTTCATTTGATGCGATTCGAGAAGAACAAACAAGATTATTGGAAGGCACTCATTTATGGGACGGAAAAGTAAATGTGCTTCAGGTTACCGATGCCACTGAAAAATCAGTAGAAATTAGAATTTTAGTGAGTGCTAAAGACTCGCCCACTGCCTGGGATCTTAGAGTTTATATTCGGGAAAAAATCATCGATTTTATCCGCAAAAATTATCCACATAGTTTACCAAAAACAAGAGTGGTGCTCCCTCAGCAAGATCAGAATCCTACTGAAACAACACCACCTTCAATTTGATTATTTTATTTATTTCTCAACTATTAAAAACCGCTAAATGCATTTTCTTCAGAAATATGACCTTTACTGAAGTTTGCTGCTGTTTCAATTAGCGCTAAATGTGAATAAGCCTGCGGGAAATTCCCTAGAAGTCTTTTTGTTTCAAAATCAATATCCTCACTAAATAATCCTAAGTGATTACTATAAGAAAGCAACTGCTCAAATATAGCTTTAGCTTTTTGCTCTTCTCCAATTTTGAAAAGACTATTGATAAGCCAAAAAGTGCAAATGGTAAATGACGATGATGGTAAACCAAAATCATCTTTATTCTTATAACGATACATTAAACCGTCATTACACAATTCTTTTTCTGTGGCTTGTACTGTACTTATAAACCTAGGATCTTTAGCATCTATAAATCCATAAGATTCCATTAATAAAGTACTAGCATCTAAGTCTGATGATCCATAAAACTGCGTGTAAGCTTGTTTCTCTTCGTTCCAACCGTTGTTATAGATATCATCGTAAATTTCGGCTCTAAGTGCTTTCCAATGTGTATCGTTAATCCCCATTCTTAAGACTTCTCCAATTTTAATAGCTCGATCTATCGCGACCCAACAAAGCAGTTTGGAAAATACAAAATGACGATCCTCAGTCCTTAATTCCCAAATTCCTTTATCTGGTTTTTGCCAGTTCTCTTCAACGATCATTACAATACCACGAACCACAGTCCATAATTCCTCACTATTTTCTAATGAAGTTTCAAATTGTAGAAATTGTTGATAGATTACTTCCATCAAAATTCCGTAAATATCATTTTGCTTTTGGATATATGCAGCATTACCAGTTCTAACAGGGCTAGAACCTTTGTAACCGTCTAAGTGATCCAGAATATGTTCGGTAAGTTCCTTTTGTCCATCAATACCATACATAATTTGGATTTTCTCATCCTTGTCTGGTATAATATCTATAATAAATTGTAAAAAGTCTTTTGCAGATTTTACATGACCTAGACCGGCCATTACCTTAATGACCATCGAAGCATCTCTAATCCAGCAAAAACGGTAATCCCAGTTTCGCTCTTCTCCTATTGTTTCAGGTAAAGAGGTGGTTGCTGCTGCTAAAACAGCACCAGATTTTTTATAGCTAAGGAGTTTCAGCACTAAAGCACTACGCATAATCTCGTTACTGTAATGAGAATACCTGGTGGTTTTCTCACTCCAGTTCATCCAGTAAGTTTTTGTTCTCTGGAATTTAAGATACGAACGATCTAAGGATTGCGTGATCAATTTTTCATGGTATCCTATTAAACAATAGGCGTTACCGGTAAGTGTAATTTCGCGTTGCTGTAAAATATCTTCCAGATCAAGGCTAGAATAAAAAAATAACGAATCATACTTGCCCTCGGTAGTATAACTCTTAATATAATTTCCTTTATTTTCGTTGTACGTTTCTTCTCTGGCAAAATCCAATCTTGGATTATAAATGACTTTAAATTTTGGTTTACCTTTAAGTAATCTCAAAAATCTAATAATATCTGGTGGAGAATAATAAGAACCATCGTCCCTTGGATATCTCGGCATAAAATCTATTAATTGGAAAGCATCTTCTCCATTATCAAAAACGGTAGATAATATATTTGTTTCCCAAAGGTATTCTTGCGAAATATTGTAATCATCACTAACTTTAAACTCAAAACTACCTCCTTTATTCTCGTCGAGAATTTTGGCAAAAACAGCAGCAGCATCAAATGCCGGCAAACAGCACCAATCTAAAGATCCAGTTTTGGATATTAGCGCACAACTCTTACAATTTCCGATTATTCCGTAATCTAAATTGTCCATATATCTTAAATTTCTTTTAAAAGAATGGTATTCTAAAATGAATTCCCGAAATTTAGTAAAATTCAAATTGGCAACAACAGTCTTAGCATATAATTATGAGTAAAACTATTATTATTTCTAACCGTCTACCCCTAAAAATTTCTTTAAAAGACGATGATCTTGAAGTCACGCCGAGCGTCGGTGGACTTGCAACTGGATTAAAATCTTTTCACCGTGATGGTGATAGTATTTGGATTGGTTGGAGTGGTTTAACTGAAGAAGAAATTCCAGATCATTTAGTAGACGACGTTAAAGAAAAAGCAAAGGCTGAAGCATGTGTTGCGGTAAACCTAAGTGAAGAAGAAGTGGATGGTTTTTACTACGGTTTTAGTAACCGTACCATTTGGCCTCTATTTCACTATTTTATGGAATTTACTGAAGCAGAGCACTCGTCCTGGGAAATTTATAAGCAGGTAAATATCAAATATGCCAAAGAAGTCCTTAAATATTACGAGGAAGGTGATCGGGTTTGGGTTCACGACTATCAATTATTGCTTGTCCCTAAACTTATAAGAGATGAACAACCAGAAGCCGTAATTGGCTTCTTTAATCATATCCCCTTTCCTTCTTACGAAGTTTTTAGAACCTTACCTTGGCGAGAATCGGTTTTAGAAGGAATGCTTGGTGCAGATTTAATTGGATTTCATACCTACGATTACGAACGACACTTTTTAAGTTCAGTTACAAGGATTTTACGCCATCAGGTTGATTTTAATGAAGTAACATTGCCAGAGAGAATTGTAAAGGTAGATTCCTTTCCCATGGGAATTGATTATAAAAAATTCGAGGATGCTGCACTTAACCACTTCCGAGGAACCGAGGACGAACAATCAGAATTGCAGCGAAGATTAGATCTACATTTAGAAGCTACTCCAGATGCCAAACTAATATTAAGTATCGACAGGCTAGATTATACTAAAGGTATTGCCAACCGAATTAGAGCATTCGAATATTTTCTGGATAAATATCCAGAATTTATAGAAAAAGTGCGTCTTGTAATGCTTGCCGTACCTTCCAGATCTAATGTTCCGCAGTATCAAAGACTGAAGCGTGAAATAGATGAATTAGTTGGTAGAATAAATGGTAAATTTTCCACCGTAAGCTGGACGCCAATATGGTATTTCTATCGTTCTATGCCATTCGACAATCTTATTGATCTTTATACATCTTGCGATATTGCACTACTCACTCCTATTAGAGATGGGATGAATTTGGTCGCAAAAGAATACATTGCTACCAGAACAGATCATACCGGTGTTCTTATTTTAAGTGAAATGGCAGGTGCTGCGCACGAAATGAACGAAGCACTAATCATTAACCCCAATAATTTTGAGCAAATAGCTATCACCCTAAAACAAGCTATTGAAATGCCCAAAGAAGAACAAATTGAAAGAAATAAAACGCTTCAGAAAAGATTAAAAAGATACAATGTTGAAAAATGGGCTAAAGACTTTATGAGTGCTTTAGAACATACTGAAGATAATCGCAAATCTTTTGAGTCTATACGTATAACTCCCAAAATTGCCGATCAATTAGTTGAAGATTACAAAACTTCAGAAAAAAGAATATTATTTTTAGATTATGATGGGACTTTAGTCGATTTTAAAGATAAACCTGAAGAAGCGCGTCCCGATAAAGAACTAATTGATTTAGTGACCCAGCTAAACGCTCAAGAAAAAACCGATGTAGTAATAATTAGTGGTAGAGATAAAGAAACACTTGGGGATTGGTGGCAAGGAACATCTATTGAACTTATCTCTGAGCATGGTGCATGGATGCGTCAAAAAAATTGCGAATGGGAATTATCTGAAAATGTAAAAAACGAGTGGATGGACGCCGTAAGACCGGTTATAGAAAGTTTTGTTGATCGTACTCCTGGAACATTTTTAGAAGAAAAAAATTATTCCTTAGCTTGGCATTATAGAAAAGCAGATCCAGACCTGGGTGATCTTAGAGCAAATGAGCTTTCTAATACTCTAAAAGGATTAGTTTCTAATCGAGGATTAAGTGTATTGGCAGGGAACAAAGTTTTAGAAATTAAAAGTAGCGGGGTAAATAAAGGAAAAGCTTCTTCCAAAAAATTGGTGGGTGATAATTACGATTTCATTTTTGCAATAGGAGACGATTGGACAGATGAATACATGTTCGAAGAATTACCAAGAAAATCGTACACCGTAAAAGTGGGTATCAAAAAGACAAGTGCCAATTATTACGTAAACGATACAAAAAGAGTTAGAGAGATCTTAAGATCCTTTTTAGACTAATTTGTTAAAATTATTGAGAAATAATGAGAAAGTTTATATCAAGATTAACTCGTTAAGTGAGGCTATCAGTCTGTTTATAAGTAATTTTACATCTCAATTAATTACGAACCAATAAAAACGAAACTATGAGATCAGGAGGAAAAATTTTAATAGGATTATTATCTGGAGCTGCAGCAGGAATTGCAGCAGGTTTATTATTTGCTCCTAAAAAGGGTAAGGATACAAGAAAATCAATTGCTACAACAAGTGATAATTATTATAAAGGAGCCAAGGGTAAAGTAACAGACTTTTCAGATGCTGTTAATCACAAAATCGATGCTCTTAAGGCTAGAACAAAAGCTAACCTTACCAATTCTAAATCTGAAGAAAAGATAAATGAAGCAAAAGCTGAAATCCACGAGATGAAAGCAAGCTAAATCTTAAATAAATATTTTTTACTAAGCCTCGAAACTTTCGAGGCTTTTTTATGTATTAAAATGAATGATGGATATAGAAAATTTTGAAATAGCTTGCTATTCCTTTTAGTGATGGTCTATCATCATTTGTATTCACTATTAGCTTTTTAATTCAGTTAAAACAGCAAATGCATTTGTTTGTAAAAGCAAAGTTTGATTAAATTACAGATTTAAAATAATTTAATCTTATGATGAAACAATTACCAGTTACTTCTCTCCTATTAATTATCTTTTTTTCTTTAGGATCTTTATATTCTCAAAATAAAGATCCTAAAATATATGATATTATCGACAAAATTTCAGCAGATAGTATAGAAGCTGATATAAGAAAATTAGTGGATTTTGGTACCAGAAATACTTTTAGTGATACCGTTTCTGATAAACGTGGGATTGGTGCTGCACGTCGATGGATAAAATCTGAATTCGATAATATCGCTTCAGAATGTAATTGTATGGATGTTTTCTATCAGAAAGACTTCGTTAAAAAAGAAGATGGCAGCAGAATCCCAAAAGATGCCTGGGTTGTAAATGTTGTTGCTATTCAGAAGGGAAAAAAATATCCTAATCGCTATATTATTATGAGTGGTGATATCGATTCTCGTGCGAGTAATACGATGGATTTTAAAATTGATGCACCTGGAGCTAATGATAACGCGAGTGGTATGGCCGGTACCATGGAAGCTGCACGTGTTTTATCTCAGTATGAATTCGAGAATAGCATTGTTTACGTGGGTCTTAGTGGCGAAGAACAGGGACTTTTTGGTGGTAAAGGTTTAGCCCAATACGCTAAAAAGAACAACTGGGATATCATTGGTATTTTAAATAATGATATGATAGGGAATATCGAAGGGGTAGATGGCGTGATTAGTAATCGTGATTTTAGAATTTTTTCTGAACCCGTTCCGCCTACAGAAACTAAGGAAGAACGGAATATGCGCAGATTTTACGGAGGCGAAGTTGATGGAATTTCAAGACAATTAGCAAGATATATCCACAAAACCACCAAAACCTATATGCCAGAAATGAATCCTATGATGATTTATAGACTCGATAGGTTTGGGCGTGGAGGGCATCATCGACCTTTTAACGATCTTGGTTTTGCCGGAGTACGAATTATGGAAGCCCATGAAAATTATAATCGCCAACATCAAGATATAAGAACTGAAAATGGAATTGAATATGGTGATGTAATTGAAGGTGTTAATTTTGATTACGCAAAAAAGCTTACTGCCGTTAATGCCATAAATCTTGCAAGCCTAGCTTGGGCTCCACCTGCTCCAGCAAAAGTAGAGATTGGAGGAATAGTTGAGGCCGATACTAAACTGAGATGGGAAGCAGTAGAAGGCAATATTTCAGGGTATAAAATTTATTGGAGAGAAACTACAGCTCCACAGTGGCAACATTCTAGATTTGTGAGTAAAAATGTAACTAATTTCACCTTAGATGGTGTAGTAATCGATAACTTTTTCTTCGGCGTTTCTGCTGTTAGTGAAAACGGACACGAAAGCGTAATCGTATTTCCTTCAGGTACATTTAGATAAAAATTACTATAATTAGTAGTAGCAAAAGGTTCTATCTATAGAACCTTTTTTTATGCTCAATTCTCAAAATTAAATGCGTATTTCTCATTTTTTGTCTTTTATTGGCAGTAAAGAAATACATACCTTTTAAAGCGCAAATCATCACTACTACGCGCCTTGCATTTAGAAAATTATCTATATCAAAAGATAAAATCTAAATTGGATAAGCTTAACATTCACATATTTAGTTAATTAACAATAGTTTACTTTTTACTTAAGTATAATTGGCACTTTTCAACTCTACCTTAGTTTCTAATTAACCAATAAATCGAAACCAATGGCAGAGATAAAAATTGAAAAGAAGAAAAAAATTTGGCCCTGGATTATCATTATCATCATTGTAGCTGTATTAGCATTTCTATATTTCTACGGAAGTACTTCTGATGATGATGTTGAAAACAATACCCAGATGGAAGAAATTGGACAAATCCACACTTCAAGAAAAGCCTCAGATAGCTTAATTTTTAAAGTTTAATTCTATTACTTAATTATCCTAAACTTGTATGTTATGAAAACAAAAGAGAAGCATTTATATTATCTAAACGAGCTTGGAAATTATAAAATATCAAGCAAAGATCCAGACATCCGAAATTGGGAAGTTAAGGATCGTGATTACATGAGCATAGGTAAAGTAGACAATCTTATCGTGAATAAAGAATTGGATAGGGTTGTGTATGTAGATGTAGAAGTTAATCAATCTATTATCGATAAAAACCACGATCCATACTCACCAGATAACAATTCAGGATTTAAAGAATTTATTAATAAAGAAGGTGAAAACCATATCATCATTCCAATTGGATTAATTGATATTAACGTAGATGAAAAATTTATTCATACCGATTCTTTAGATCATAAGATTTTTTCTGAAACCAAAAGATATCGCACAGGCGATCCTATCTCTAGAGATTACGAAAAAAATATAATTTCATCATATAATAGAAATTATACGCCTAATGAGATACAAGGTAAAAAAGCAAAATTGACTGATGATGAATATGTAATAGATGAATATAGCGCAAGAAAAACTGCTCATAAACCCAGCAGTACAGAAAAGCGAATTGCTGAAGAAAAAGCAAATCTTCATTATAAATCTGAGACGCTTCATGATCGCGAAAGAGCAGAAAGCCGGGAAGAAAGAATGGAAAGAGAAAGAGCCCAATTAAGAGCAACTTCTCCAGAAAATAACTATTCAAAAGAAACAAAATCTATTCACGATACTCCAACTCCTAAAGAAGGTATTCGGCCAGAAAAAACTTATGACGACGATACCAACTGGAACCGTGAGAAACATTTTCTTTCTGAAGATGAAATAGAATCTAGAGAAAGAAAAAGATTAAGAGCTGAAGATGATTTTTATAATCGTAGCGAATTTAAAAGAAGAGATCAATAATCTTAAGCATTTTAAAAAACTCCCGGAAAAACCGGGAGTTTTGTTTTAATCTATCATAGAAAGCTGAATTCTTTTTCGCTCTACATCCACTTCTAAAACAGTAACTTCAACTTCTTGATTTAAGCGAACAATCTGCGTAACATCACTCACATAAGTATTTGATAATTTCGAGATGTGCACAAGTCCGCTTTGCTTCAGTCCAATATCTACAAAACAACCAAAATTGGTTATATTATTTACCAGTCCCGCTAATTTCATTCCGGGTTTTAAATCGGTGATTTCCCGGATATTTTCGTCAAAAGAAAATGCACTAATTTTTTCTCGTGGATCTACGCCCGGCTTCTCCAATTCAGCAAGAATATCTTTTAGAGTTGGTAATCCAATATTATCCGTAATATACTGCTCTAACTTGATTTCCTGAAGTTTCTTTTTGTTCCCTATTAATGTTGAAATTTCTACAGAAAGATCTTTTGCCATTTTATTTACAATGAAATAACTTTCTGGGTGTACAGCAGAATTATCTAATGGATTTTTAGGATTTTTGATTCTAAGAAAGCCGGCTGATTGCTCAAAAGCCTTGGCGCCTAGTCTTGGTACTTTCATTAAATCTTTTCTAGACGCAAAAGCGCCATTTTCGAATCTTGTTTTTATAATATTATCAGCAAGCGATGGTCCTAATCCACTTACATAAGAAAGCAGTTCTTTACTCGCCGTGTTTAAATTTATGCCTATTTTGTTTACCGTACTCATTACGGCGGTATCCAAACGTTGCTTCAGTAAATTTTGATCTACTTCGTGTTGGTACTGCCCTACACCAATAGATTTTGGATCTATTTTAACCAATTCTGCTAGAGGATCACTAAGTCTTCTTCCAATAGAAACCGCTCCTCGAACCGTGATGTCATAATTAGGGAATTCATCTCGAGCCACTTTTGAAGCCGAATATACCGAAGCTCCAGCTTCGTTTACTACATAAATCGCAACTTCACGATCAAACGAAAGAGATTTTACAAACTTTTCGGTTTCTCGGCTCGCCGTACCATTACCAATAGAAATTGCTTCAATTTTATACTTTTTAACTAGTGATTCAATTTTCTTCGCAGCCACATTTTGCTCTCTTTGTGGAGGATGTGGATAAATATTCTCATTATGTTCTAGCTTGCCGTTTTCATCTAGGCAAACAACTTTACAACCCGATTTAAATCCGGGATCGATCGCCAAAATTCGTTTTTCTCCAAGCGGTGGTGCTAAAAGCAACTGCTCTAAATTTAACGAAAAGACTTTTATAGCTTCTTCATCTGCTTTTAACTTTGTTTCATTTAAAAATTCAGTGAAGAAAGAAGGTTTTAGGAGTCTGGAAAATGCATCTGTCGCGGCTTCTTCAATTAGATCGGCAGATTCAGAATTTCTATTTTTAATAAGCGATTCAGTAATTATCCGCAAAGCTTCCAATTTTTCGACCTCAATTTTTAGTTTTAAAATTCCTTCTTTATCACCACGAAAAATGGCTAAAAATCGATGCGACGGAATTCTTTTAAGAGATTCACTCCAATCAAAATACTGCTGAAATTTTTGCGCATCATCCTCCCCAGATTTTGCCTTCACTACCTTCGAAGATATTTCGGCCTTTCTG
This sequence comes from Zunongwangia sp. HGR-M22, assembly GCF_027594425.1. Taxonomy (NCBI): domain Bacteria; kingdom Pseudomonadati; phylum Bacteroidota; class Flavobacteriia; order Flavobacteriales; family Flavobacteriaceae; genus Zunongwangia; species Zunongwangia sp. HGR-M22. Next base: position 1,754,342 of record NZ_CP115159.1, on the reverse strand, counting down.
GAATATAATTGTCTAATTCGCTTTCTTACAAATTGATTTTCATTAATCCATTCAGCAATAATATGTTTCGCTCCTTCTAGCGCTTCCGCTTCAGAATTCACTTTATTTTTAACGAATTTGGAGGCTGCTGAAAAAATATCTGGCGAATTTTGCGCCATAATCATTTTAGCCAATGGCTCCAAACCATTCTCCCTGGCAGTATCGGCTTTGGTTTTTCGCTTTTTCTTAAACGGAAGGTATAAATCTTCTAAAATTGTAAGATTTTCAGCATTTTCTATTTTTGATTTCAGTGGATCTGTAAGTGATCCCTGCCATTCAATTGTTTCTAAAATAGATTGTTTGCGTTTCTCTAAATTCTGAAAATATAAAAGTTCTTCTGAAATTTGCTGAATTTGGGTTTCATCCAAATTGCCTGTTTGTTCCTTGCGGTAGCGAGCAATAAAAGGCACGGTAGCATCTTCCTGAAGTAATTGTACTGTATTTTGAATGCTCTTAGCCGGCAGGCCGAGCTTTTTTATAATAAACTGTTGTAAACTCACATTAGAAAATTTAGCGGAATGCGAAGATAGTATTCCGCTTATAAAAAGTAAGTTTCAAATTCGGCAATTTAAGCTTAGATAATATTAATTTTTTCTGAGTGTGCAATTGCCGTATTACTATCTTTAAAGTAACAGGTTGCGACATCCAGACTTTCGATATTTTTTAATGTAGCCGTAACTTCTTTATTCTTCTTTTTTTCGGTTTGTCTTATGTAAATAGATCGCACATTTGTGGGATATGTTTTACAGATTCGTTCGTAAATATGAACATCCTGCTGCGAATCGTCTCCTAATAAAACATATTCTAAATTTGGATAGAAAGAGATAATATCCTTTACTTTCTGAAATTTATGATCGTGACTTCCCCTACCTGTTTTAACAAAATCTGAAATTCCCGTTTTTATTTTCTTCAACTTAATAACCGCTTTTGGTAGTTCGTGCATGTCGGCAAATTCAGCAATAAAATCATATAAATTCCACTCGCTACTAGAAACATAAAAAAAAGAATTAGACGCCTCTTCACTGTCCTGCCCTGCTTTACTTAAAGATTTATAATGATCTACCACATCTTCAAAAATCTTTCTTCGGTTTACATTTTTAGATAACATCACATAAAGCTTTTTAAAGAAGCTATTGCTATGAGAAATTAAAAAAGTATCATCGATATCTGATATGATTCCCAATTTACTCTCGTAAGGCTTTAATAATTCACCTTTTTCGATAATACCAAAATGATCCTCCATTTTTGCAATCACTTCGTACTCGTGCCAACCACTTTGCAAATTTTCTTCGTAAGGAACTGTGAATCTAAAATAACCATCCTCCATAGTTTTGGTTTTCCATTCTTTTCCTTTAAAACACAGATGAAGTTCGTAATTAGATAAGGGCTTTATTCTAAATTTATGAATAATGGCAGAGGTATGTTTTATTCCTTTTCTGTCTAAGCGATATTTATCGGGAGCCCAGCTTTTAAAAAGGTGACCAAAAACCACCAATTCTTTGTCGTTAGCGTATCCGCGGTAAAGTTTTAAGTCAAGTTTCAAAATATTTAATTTTTTATAAAGAGTAGGCCTGCTCCAAATTAGTTAATTTTGGATATAACTATACAGAAAATGGGAGACTTTAGGAATATTTTAATGGTTGTAAATCCGATTTCGGGCGGCGAAGAAAAAGACGATCTTATCGCCGATGTTCAAAAAGAAGTGCAAAATAAGAATTGGAAATTTCATCTTTTTAAAACTGAAGGAGAAAATGATATTGAAAAAATCCAACAAGAAATAAAGAAAGTCGAACCAGAACGAATGCTCGTAGTTGGTGGTGACGGCACAATTAATATGGTTGCTGAAGCTTTATTACATCAAGAATTACCTATAGCTATTTTCCCTGCGGGATCTGCAAATGGACTTGCACTAAATCTAGACATCCCAAAAGATAGAAAAGAACAAATAAAGATTGCTTTAGGAGATAACTTTACAAATTTAGATGTACTGCAAATTAACAATCAACTTTGTTTACACCTAAGCGATATTGGCCTTAATGCCGAATTAATTGAGAATTACGAAACAGCGGCTATTCGTGGCAAATTTGGGTATTTAATGCAAACTATTCCTACGCTAATAAAAAGTAAATATCCTTATGAATATGAAGTTGAAATTGATGGGAATACCTTCCATCATAAAGGAATAATGCTAGCCATAGCTAATTGCAAAAAATATGGTACCGGCGCTAAGATTAATCCTGAAGGCATGCATGATGACGGGAAATTTGAAATTTTAATTTTCAAAAATCTTGATATTGCTGAAATTTTAGGAACACTTCGGGAAGATGTGAAATTTAACACTGATTTTGCAGAGATCATTTCTACAAACCAGGCAAAAATTAAATGCAAAAAACCTATAGCCTTCCAAATTGATGGAGAATTTATCGAAAATACGCAGAATATAGAGGTAAATATTGCTTCAAAAAGCTTAAAAATCGCCGTGAAATAGAAAATAAGTAAAAAATATTATTTTTTTATTAAAAATTCTATTTAAGCGTTTTAAATACATTTATTTTTCAATAAAATCCCCATAAACCCTATAAATACTACGATTTTCGAATAAGTGTGAATTTAACACGATTATCATATTCACATTTTAAAAAGTATTTTTACAGTTTTTAATTAAAGAATTGAGTCTAAAACTAAATAATCTTTATTTTTTGATTAATATTTCACTAAATTTATATTCGGAAATTATAAGGTTTAGTTAATCAAATTGTAAAATTATTTTTATGAAAAAAGGATTACTCAGGTTAGGTCTGTTCCTCTTAGTGTCGCTTTGTTTTTCATTTGCAAAAGCGCAAACGATTTCGGGAACAGTAACAGATGGTTCTCTGCCAATTCCAGGAGTAAACATTCTGGTAAAAGGTACCTCCAATGGAACCACAACAGATTTTGACGGAAACTATAGCCTAAAGGATGTTGCAGAAAATGCAACATTGGTTTTTAGTTTTGTTGGATACGCACAGCAAGAAGTTGCTGTTAATGGAAGATCAACAATTAATGTAACTTTATCTGAAGATGCAGCTGCACTAAGCGAAGTTGTTGTAATTGGTTATGGCTCCACAACCATTAAAGACGCAACTGGTGCTGTAGCAACCGTTTCTGCAGAGGATTTTAACCAGGGGGTTATTTCTTCACCCGAAGAGTTAATTCAAGGGAAAACTGCAGGCTTACAAATTACAACAACTAGTGGTGAACCCGGCGGCGGAGTGAACATAAGAATTCGTGGTACTTCATCAGTAAGAGGTGGCAACAATCCATTATTTGTTGTAGATGGTGTGCCATTAGCAGGGAACGATGTTTCTTCTGGTGGTGAAGATGTAGGTTTTGGATCAAGTTCAGCAAAAAATCCGCTTAACTTTTTAAATCCTTCAGATATTGAAAGTATGAGCGTTTTAAAAGATGCTTCTGCTACCGCAATTTACGGTTCTCGTGGTGCGAACGGAGTGGTAATTATTACTACCAAAACTGGTAGAGGAACTGAGTCTAGACTGGATTATGGTACGACCTTAAGTTTAGCCTCTCCCGCCAATACGTATGATTTATTGGATAGAGATGAGTATTTAGAAGCTGTATCTGAGTTAGGTGGAGATCTTGCTATTTTAGACCAAGGCGCAAATACAGATTTTCAAGACGAAATTACCAGAACGGCTTTTTCTCAGATTCATAATTTGTCGTATTCCGACTCATATAATAGTGGTAATTATCGCGCTTCTTTAAGTTATGCAGATCAAGAAGGTATTGTAGAAAATTCTGCTTTAGAGCGTCTTTCTGGAAGATTCAATATTACTCAGCGTTTATTTGACGATAAATTAAAATTGAATTTACAGTCTACGCTATCAAGAGTAAATGATACCAGAGCACCAATTTCTAATAATGCAGGATTTCAAGGAGATTTATTAGGCGCAGCTTATCAGGCTAATCCCACTTTCCCAGCAGATCCAGATTTTCAGCCTCAGGGAAGCATTATAAATCCTTTATCACTATTAAAATACTTTTCAGATGAATCTGAAACCGATAGAGTGCTTCTAAATTTCTCTGCCGATTATGAAGTTATTGAAGGCTTGAATGCTAAAATAAACTTTGGATATGATACTTCCGAGTCGAACAGAGAAGCAGCAATATCTGGCGGTTTAACCGGGATTCAATCTGGCGTACCAGATAATGGTAGAGGCGCGCTAAATCAAGTTGAAGCTACCAACCGTTTGATGGAATTTACTTTGAATTACGAAAAGATGTTTGAGAACTCGAAGTTTGAAGCTTTGGTTGGATACTCTTTCCAAGATTTTGAAAGAAAAGGTTATAATGTAAGTGGTTTTGGTTTCCAGAGCGAAGATTTAGGAGAAATGACCAGTAGTTTAAATGATGCAAATAACATTTTAAGAAATAATATTTCTGGTTCTTACCAACAATATGGATACGATCCTAATGGTTTCTTTGTAACCAGATTGTTCCCAAACATTGCAACGGAAGACTTGACATCTCCTTCAGGTATTGGGCCAACTTCTGTAGCTTATGATAGTTTTAATATTACAGACGAACTACAGTCTTATTTTGCTAGAGTAAATTTTGAGCTCGCAGGAAAATATTTATTTACAGCTACGGTAAGAGCTGATGGTTCTACCAGATTTGGAGGTAACAATAAATATGGTGTTTTCCCATCTGGAGCTTTCGCATGGCAATTGGCAGAAGAAGACTTTATTCCTGAAGCCTTTTCTACTCTTAAGCTTAGATTAGGTTATGGTATCACAGGAAATCAAGAGATTCCTTATAATCAATATACTGTTAGAGAGCGATATGCCGAATTTGGTATTCAGGATAATGGGAATATTAATCGCCCAGGTGTTACGCAAGTATCCTTTGCCAACCCAGATTTGCAATGGGAAGAAACAAGCCAGACCAACCTTGGTTTAGATTTTGGCTTTATGCAGGATAGATTAAGTGGATCTTTAGACTTTTATTACAAAAATACAACAGATTTACTTATTCAGGTATTCTCTGCGCAACCTTCACCTCAACCATTCGTTTATCAAAATTTAGATGCACATGTTATTAATAAAGGTGTTGAGTTTGCTATCGATTACAACATAATAAATACTGAAGACTGGTATTGGAACTTCGGGTTTAATATAGCCTACAACGATAACATGGTTGAAGATTACGCAGGACAAAACAGAACAGGAGAAATTAATGGACAGGGGCTTACCGGTGCATTTGCTCAATTACTCGCTGGTGGACAACCTTTATTCTCCTACTACTTAAGAGAATTTGGTGGTTTTGATGAGAATGGGCAAAGTATTTATCCTGATGGTGATGTTCAAACTTTTATAGGAAAAAGTGCACTTCCAACAACTAATGTTGGTATTTCCACAAGAGTAGAATATAAAAACTGGGATCTTTCCCTATTTATGGCAGGACAGTACGGTCACTATATCTATAATAATACTGAAAACGCATTTTTCACTAAAGGAGCCTTAAATAATGGTCGTAATGTGACACGCAATGTAGTTGATAATGGCGAATCCGCTTCTAACGCTCCAGATGTTTCTACAAGATTCTTGGAAAAAGGAGATTTTCTAAGAATGCAAAATGCCACTTTGGGATATAACTTTGATCTAAACGAAGATAGTATGTTCAAGACTTTAAGATTATACTTAAACGGACAGAATCTATTTGTAATCACAGATTATTCTGGTTTAGATCCTGAGGTTGATACTAACAAAGCATTGAACGGAATTCCATCTGCCGGTATCGATTATACTGCTTATCCTAAGCCAAGAACATTCACTTTTGGGTTGAACGTATCATTTTAAAAAATTATTATGAAAAATAGATTTATAAAACTTTCAATACTCTTAGGAGCACTGGGATCTTTTACCGCGTGTACAGACCTGGAGTTAGAAGACACAGATTCTGTATCGCGGGTGCAGACTACTGGAGACTTTACTGGTGTTTCTGATGTTGCTGGATCTTTAAGTAACGCCTACAATAGCCTTCGAGCAAATGTAGAGACCCATGAAAATTTATACGGACTTAATGAAGGTACTTCAGACGAGCTATTAATTCCTACCAGAGGAACTGACTGGGGCGATAACGGGGTTTGGAGAACCTTACACCAGCATACGTGGGATGCGAACCACAACTTTGTTCTAAATACATGGAACGAATTTAACTCTGCTATATTCAATCTCACTGAAATAATTGCTCCAGAGAGCGACGCAAATGCACAACAAATCGCAGAAGCAAAATTCTTAAGAGCTTTTCATATGTACTGGATAATGGATCTTTACGGACAGGTCCCTTTTAGAGAAGTTGATGAAGGTCCAGATGTAAATCCTCGAGTAATGACAAGAAGTGAAGCTTTTGAATTTGTTATGCAGGACCTTAACGAAGCTATGCCAAATTTACCAAGTATAGGACCTGGTAATGGTACAGTACAGGCTTCTAAATCAGCCGCTCATTATTTATTGGCTAAATTATACCTTAATAAGCATATTTATTTAGCGACGGCATCTGCTGAAGCGGCAGACATGACAGCGGTTATAGATCACGTTGATGCCATTATAGGCGAAGGATTTGAACTTCAGGAAGGTTTCTTTGAAATTTTTGAACCTTCAGATGATACAGAGACCATTCTTTATACAACTTCTAGTGCCGGAAACCGAATGTGGTCTACACTCCATTATGCGCAAGGAACAGATGATAATGCCGCTGGTGGATGGAATGGGTTCTCAACTTTAGCAGAATTCTACGATCTATTTGAAGGTGATGAAAACATAAATACTCCCGGATCTGGACAGGAAGAAAGACGTGGTTACGTACCTTTAAATGGCAATTCGACTGGTACTTATATAGGCAAAGGTTTTCTTATAAATCAGCAATATGCTGCCGATGGTAGCGAGCTTACGGATAGAGCTGGTAATCCATTAGTTTTTACCAAAGATCTCCCAGGACTTTTAGGAAACAACGAAAGAAATGGAATTCGTGTACTTAAATATCATCCTTCAAATGGCGCTTATACTGGTCATGTAGTGGTATTTAGGTTTGCAGATGCTTATTTAATGAAAGCCGAAGCCATTATGCGAGGTGGTTCCAGCTCTGAAGATGCGTTAACTATGGTGAATAATTTACGTGCCATTAGACAGGCAACACCGTTACCTTCATTAACCGAGCAGGATATGCTAGATGAGCGTGGACGTGAGTTATATACAGAATACTGGAGAAGACAGGACCAAATTAGATTTGGAACTTTTACTTCTACTTGGGAGTTTAAAGACAATACTGAAGAATTTAGAGTGCTTTTCCCTATTCCTTCTGTGGCTCTAACTTCAAATCCAAATTTAACGCAGAATCCGGGATATTAGGATAAGTCAGGCTTTTCAAGAGACTTAAGAGGCGCCCTAACGTCACTTAAGTCTCTTTTACTTAGCGTTTAACGTCTCTTAAAACTTATTTAATAAGCTTACCCCAATATGAATAATTCATCATCAATTTCAAACTTAGCTAAGATAATTCTTATAGGATTGCTCTTTCCCTTAATCTATTCCTGTAATAAAACTTCAGAAAATAAAAAAAAAGAACCAAAAGATGTTCTTTTTACTCTAATGCCAGCAGATTCTACAGGTATTTCTTTTATCAATCAGGTAAGAAACGAAAAAGAATTCAATATTTTCAGATATCGTAATTTCTATAACGGTGCCGGTGTTGGTATAGGTGATATTAATAATGATGGTCTTCCTGATGTTTATCTTACTTCGAACATGGGAAAAAACAAGCTTTATTTAAATCAGGGAAACTTTAAATTTAAAGATATTTCTGAATCTTCAGGAACGCAAGGAATCAGATCATGGTCTACCGGGGTTACCATAGTAGATATTAATGGTGACGGTCTATTAGACATTTATGTATCTAACGCTGGCAACATCTCAGGTGACGATCGCCGTAATGAACTTTTTATCAATAATGATGATCTTACATTCAGTGAAGTTGCATCAGAATATAATTTAGATGAAAACGGCTTCACTACTCACGCTGCATTTTTTGATTACGAACTGGATGGCGATCTCGATGTCTATATCCTGAACAATAGCTTTATCCCTGTATCCAGTCTTGGATACAACAACAAAAGAGAACTCCGCGGTAAAGATTGGAATCTACCTGAAGTTTTTAAAGGCGGTGGAGATAAACTCTTACGAAACGATAATGGAAAATTTGCCGATGTTAGCGAAGAAGCTGGCATCTATGGAAGTCTTATTGGGTTTGGCCTTGGGGTAACTATTGGTGACGTTAATGGTGATATGCTCCCGGATATTTACGTATCTAACGATTTTTATGAGCGTGATTATCTGTACATTAATAATGGTGATGGCACCTTTATCGAAGATATCAAAAATCAGATGGCGCACTTAAGTTTGTCTTCCATGGGAGCCGATATGGCAGATATTAACAACGACGGTTTACCCGAAATTTTTGTAACCGATATGCTCCCAGAAAATGATGAACGCTTAAAAAACACCAGCGAATTTGAACGCTTTGATCTTTATAAATTAAAAGAAGATCGTGATTTTTACCATCAGTACATGCAAAATAGCCTTCAGCTAAATAATGGAAATAATAGCTTTTCTGAGATTGCTTTTTATAGCGGTGTGGCGCAGACCGATTGGAGCTGGAGCGCTCTTATCTTCGATATGGACAATGATGGTTATAAAGATATTTTTGTGAGCAATGGCATCTATCACGATCTTACCAACCAGGATTTTATGGATTTCTTTGCTAATGATATTCTTCAGGATATGGTAATTACAGGGAAAAAAAAAGAATTCGATTCTATTCTGAATAAAATGCCAAGTACCCTTATTGCTAATTATGTTTTTAAAAATAATGCAGACTTAAGTTTTTCCGATACTACAGAAGATTGGGGATTTAGCACACCAAGTTTCTCCAATGGCTCGGCCTATGGCGACTTGGATAACGATGGTGATCTAGATCTTATCGTGAATAATGTAAACATGGAATTATTTGTTTATCGTAACGAAACTGATAAAAAACATGATCACAACTGGACTAAAATTCAGCTTAAAGGAAACGATAAAAACACCTTTGCCATTGGCAGTAAAGTGACAATTTATACCGAAGACGATCAATTAACACAACAGCTTATTCCTACTCGTGGTTTTCAATCTTCAGCAGATTACAACCTCACTTTTGGATTGGGAACACACCAAAAGATCGATTCAATTCGGGTAATCTGGCCAAATAAAACTGCTTCAATAAAGACTAACATTAACATTAATGAACTTGTTATTTTCGATCAGGAGGAAGCTGAAGAATTTAGTCTTCCCAAGATTGAATCCAGCCAATATTTTAAAGAAATCGATACAGATTTTACCGCACATAAAGAAGACAACTATATAGATTACGATTACGAAGGCTTGATAAATAAAATGCTTTCTCGCGAAGGTCCCGCAATCGCTGTGGCTGATGTAAATAACGACGGAAATGATGATTTTTACGTGGCCGGAGCTAGAAATGAGTCAGGTGTACTTTATATTCAGCAAACTAGCGGTAAATTTTTAAAAAATATTTTAGATGAAACCGAAGAATCAAAGATTTTTGAAGAGACCGGTGCCATTTTCAAAGATATTGATAATGATGGTTTTAAAGATCTAATTTTAATTGCTGGCGGAAATAATATTTATGCTGAAAAAGAACAATATGAAACCCGAATTTATTTGAATGACGGGAAAGGCAATTTCAGTAAAAGTGATTCAGAATTACCAATCAATGATCAAAATGCGGCCGTTATCGCCGCAAATGATTTTGATAAAGATGGAAAAATCGATCTATTTATTGGATATCGAAGCGTTCCTGGAGTTTACGGAATAAACCCAAGCCATCAACTATTAAAAAATAAAGGCAATGGCAAGTTTACTTCTTTAGACACTTCAAATTTAGATAATCTGGGGATGATCACCGATGCATCCTGGGCAGATATCGATAATGATGGAAAAGCTGAATTGATTGTAATCGGCGATTGGATGGCTCCTACAATTTTTAAAATTCAGGTTAAAAAATTAAGTCCAATAAGCTCAAATCTTAGCGAATATGCCGGAGCGTGGAATAGTATGAAAATTGCAGATCTTAACAAAGATGGTCTACCAGATCTAATTTTGGGAAATCGTGGGACTAATTCTTTTTACAACGCCAGTAAAAAAGATCCGGTGAAAGTTTACATCAGCGATTTTGATCATAATGGGACGACCGAGCAAATTTTTACCCGAACAATAAACGAAAAAGATGTTCCTATTCATTTAAGACGAGAACTTTCTGGACAGATTTCTTCAGTAAAAAAACAAAACCTAAAATTCGCTGAGTATGCGACAAAATCTATAGATCAGTTATTTTCAAAAGATGTTTTAGATGAAGCATTGGTTAAAGAAATTACCGGTTTTAAAAGTATTATCGCGATAAATAAAGGCGATGGAAATTTTGAAGTTCAGGAGATGCCAGCGCAGGCTCAGTTTAGTTCTATCCACGCCATCGAAACCATGGATATAAATAATGATGGTAATCTGGATATTATTATTGCCGGAAATGATTACGATCTTAAACCGCAATTTTCCAGATTAGATGCAAATTATGGATTGGTTTTAATGAACGATGGAAATGGCAACTTTAAAGCTGAAACTTCAGAAAAAACGGGCTTATTTTTTAAAGGTCAGGTTCGGGATCTAAAAATAATTCAAAATAAAAAAGGTGAAAAGTGCCTATTGGTTGGAATCAACGACGAGAAACCGCAATTGTACAAACTTCAGTAATGAAAAATCTTTGCTACATATTGATTTTTGCTGTTTTAGCGGCCTGTTCTAAGAGCGAAAAAGAAGTTCAGGAAACCGCCACTCCTCCCCTATTTAAAGAATTAGACGCTGAAATCACCAATCTCGATTTCAGCAACACACTTACTGAAACCGATAGTCTTAATATTTTAGATTACCTGTATTATTACAATGGTGGCGGCGTGGCGATTGGTGATATCAACAACGATAGTTTGCCCGATATTTTTCTTACAGGAAATCAGGTTCCCAATAAATTATTTTTGAACAAAGGAAACCTGAAATTTGAAGATATTACTGAAACTGCCGGAGTTGCTGGCAATTCAGATTGGAATACGGGTGTTGCAATCGTCGATGTTAATGGCGACGGCTTTCTCGATATTTATGTTTGTGCGGTGGTGGGTATTAATGGATTAAAAGGAAAAAATGAACTTTTTATCAATAATGGTGATGGAACTTTTACTGAAAAAGCTTCAGAATATGGTTTAGATTTTCAGAATTATAGTACCAACGCAGCTTTTTTTGATTATGATAATGACGGCGATCTTGATCTATATTTACTGAATCATGCGGTGCATACCGTGAACACCTACGGACCTGCTGAAATCAGAGAAAAACGAAGCAAAAAAAGCGGCGATAAATTTTTGAGAAACGATGGCGGTCATTTTACCGATGTTAGCGAAGAAGCCGGAATTTTCGGTGGGCCAAATGGTTACGGATTAGGTATTGCGACAGCCGATTTTAATAATAACGGTTTTACAGATATTTATATTAGTAACGATTTTCACGAAGATGATTTTTATTACCTGAATAATGGCGACGGAAGGTTTACTGAAAGTTTAAAATCTAAATTTGGGCATACCAGCAGATTCTCGATGGGCAGCGATGCGGCTGATGTAAATAATGATGGATTTTTAGATATTCTAACTTTAGATATGCTGCCTGATGATGAAAAAATAATCAAAGCGAGCATGGGCGACGATTCTCCAGATATTCATAAAATGAAAAGTGAACGCCTGCATTATCACGAGCAGTTTAGCCGAAATATGCTGCAAATAAATCAGGGTGGTGAGTACTTTCAGGATCTGGGATTAATTAGCGGATTGGCCGCTACAGATTGGAGCTGGAGCGCTCTATTTGCAGATTATGATCTGGATGGACATCAGGATGTTTTTATTTCTACCGGAATTCCAAAACGTCCAAACGACTATGATTATATAAAATACGTTTCGAATAATCAGATTCAAAAAGAGCTAAGTAAGGGAAACAAAATCGATAAAAAAGCGATCGAAATGATGCCTTCTGGCGCGGTTGCTAACCGAATTTTTAAAGGGAATAAAAATCTGCATTTTAAAGATCATTCTGGCAAGTGGATATCCAAAGATAGTATTATGAGTACCGGCTCGGCTTATGCAGATCTGGATAACGACGGCGATCTTGATATTATCGTCAACAATATCAATGCACCGGCGCGAATTTATGAAAATCGTATTACTGAAAATAATAAGAATTTTATAAAAATAAAACTGCAGTATAAAAACCCAAATATCCAGGCGATTGGCAGTAAAGCTATTGCTTATCAAAATGGTAACCGACAGGTAAAGCAATTATTTACCACACGCGGATTTCAATCAGCTTCTGAAGCTTTGTTGCATTTTGGTTTTGAGCATTCAAAAAATATAGATTCTCTTTTAATTATATGGCCCGATAATTCAATTCAAAAATTATCGAATATCGCTTTGGGACAAACGCTTTACATAAACCAAGCTGAAAATCTTAAAAAAGTAAATTATGCCCATTTGTTTCCGAAGAAAAAAGCCTGGTTTACGAAAGTAGATTCTTTACCCGGTTTAGATTATGAGCATAAAGAAAATCGCTATCAGGATTTTGATCGCCAAAAATTGATTCCGTATCAAATTTCAGATCGCGGTCCCGCGGTGGTGGTAAAAGATATCAATGGCGATGGGAAAGATGACATCTTCTTCGGAAGTGCGAAATTTGCTCAATCGGCTGTATATTTTCAAACTAAAAATGGTTTCGAAAAACAAACAATTTCGGTTTTAGCGAATGATATTCGTTCAGAAGATATTTCCGCAGTGATCGAAGATTTTGACAATAATGGTGAGAATGATTTGTTGGTAGTTTCTGGTGGCGGAGAATATTACAGTGAAAACAAAGCTTTATTGGACAGATTATACCTTCAGAAAAATAGAAACTTCAGCAAAAACAATTTTCCTGAGTATTTTGAAAATGGAAGCATTGTAAAAGCAGCCGATTATGATAATGACGGTGATTTAGACATTTTTATTGGCTGCGCAGCGGTTTCTAACGATTTTGGTAAAATTCCGCAGTCATTTTTATTAAAAAATGAGAATGGAAATTTCAGCATTGATAAAGAAAATAAACTTGGCGAGATAGGAATGGTTACCGATGCGATCTGGACCGATTTTAATAATGATGGGCAAATCGATCTTATTGTAATTGGCGAATGGATGGCACCAAAATTCTTCGAAAATCAAAATGGAAAGTTTAAACCGTATAAAATTGAAGCTGGTTTAAAGGGATTATGGCAAAGTATCGCTGCGTTTGATATCGATGGCGATGGCGACAAAGATTACCTTTTGGGAAACTGGGGATTAAATATAAAACTGGTTGCAAACAGGGAAAATCCGCTTAAAATGTATTATCTTGATTTTGATAAGAATGGAAGCACCGAGACTATTCTCGCCCAGGAGAAAAATGGTAAATATTATCCTGTAAATGGTTTAGATATGTTGGTAGGACAATTGTCTTATCTGCGCAAAAAGTTCCCTAATTATAAAAGTTTTGCAGGAAAAACGATCGAGGAGATCTTTGATGCGGAAAAGCTGGAAAAGGCTGAAATCTTAAAGGTTGAAACATTGGCTTCAGGATATCTTTTAAATGATGATGGAAACTTTAGTTTTAAAGCATTTGAAAATCCATTGCAAATTTCGCCAATAACAGCATTTTTAAAGCACGATTTTAATAAAGACGGTAAAACCGAAATGTTGATTGGCGGTAATTATTTTGGAACTATACCATACCACGGAAAATTCGATCAATTTGCCGGCATTATTCTGCAATCTGTCGACTCTTATATCGAAGCTAAAGACCTTGGTATTAATTTTACGCAAAAAGCGGTAATTAGTATTGATATTTTAAATTTTAAAGATCACGAATATTTGCTGGTCACTTACAACAATAATAAACCAGAAGTTTATAAAATTAACTAAGCATGAGAAAAGCACTAATATTTCTATTAAGTATTGCGATTCTTAGCAGCTGCGCAGATGATAAGAACACCAATGTTGAAGCTATAAATATTAGTGCTTCAGATTATCACGCCTCTCTAGACCAGATCACCAATATTATGGTGCATGATATTTTCTCGCCTCCGGTAGCAAGCCGAATTTATTCTTATGCTAACCTCGCTGCTTATGAGATCGTAGCACAACATAATCCTAATTTTGAATCGCTTACAAAAACTATAAACGCAGAAATTTCTATCCCTGTCTTAGATACCAACAAAGCGATCGATTACAGAATGGCAGCCTTGATCGCTCAGTTAGAGATTGGTAAAACGCTTATTTTTTCTGAAGCTGAAATTACCAATTACAGTGACAGCTTATTTGTAAGCTGGAAAGAAAATAACGAAGAAATATTTAAAAATTCTAAAACCTACGGAATGCAGGTGGCTGATGCTTTTAAGAAATGGATTGATAAAGACAATTATAAAGAAACGCGTACAATGCCTAAATTTTCAGTAAATACTGAAGATGTTTCGCGTTGGCAACCTACTCCCCCAACCTATATGGATGGGATTGAGCCACATTGGATGAAAATTAGGCCGTTTACTTTAGATTCGGCTTCACAATTTAAACCAGAACCTCCTCCCGAATTTTCTATGGAAGAAGGATCTGATTTTTATAAAGAATTGATGGAGGTTTACGAAGTACGGAACCAAATGGATGAAACTGGTAACAAATCTGAAGAGATGGCTATCGCTAAGTTTTGGGATTGTAATCCTTATGTTTCCACGCAGCGTGGGCACTTAATGTTTGCAACAAAAAAAATAACTCCCGGTGGTCACTGGATTGGTATTACAAAAATTGCCAGTCAAAAAGCAAATCTCGATTTCGATAACACCATTTATGCTTATACGGTAACAAGCATGGGAATCGCAGATGCTTTTATTAGTTGTTGGGACGAAAAATACCGTAGCAATTTGGTTCGGCCAGAAACGATGATTAATAAATTTATCGACGACCAGTGGAAACCGGTTTTACAAACTCCGCCATTCCCTGAGTACACCAGTGGACATTCTGTGGTAAGTGGAGCTTCAGCAGAAATATTAACGCAACTATTTGGTAATCAATTTCAGTTTTCAGATAACACTGAAGTCCGCTATGGTTTACCGGAAAGAGAGTACACTTCGTTTAGAAATGCAGCGCAAGAAGCGGCTCTAAGCAGGCTTTATGGCGGCATCCATTATCGTGCAGCAATCGAAAATGGATTAGACCAGGGAATCGATCTTGGAAAGCATGTTGTAAAAACTCTCAACGTAAAAGCACTTTAATCAATGAAGAAATTACTTTTGGGATTATTAATCGTAGGCTTAGTTGGAAGTTCTATTTGGTATTTTGCCGTAAAACCCTACGATTATAGCATCGCCTTTACCACTAATACTCCAAGCGGTATTATTTATGAAAAAATACAATATTGGAAATATGATCATTTTAATAATTCTGAAATCGTTGAGGAAAAATTGAATGAAAGTGTAACTCATAATTTCGATTTTGAAGATAAATCCTTGCTAATCGATTGGAATATTATACCTATAAATGACTCGGTAAATCAAGTAAAAGCAGTTGTAAATCATCCTGGAAATCTAATTTCTAATCGGCTTGCTTTACTAAACGGAAAAAATCAAGAACAGGACAGTCTCAAAGCTGAACTCGAAATTCTGAGGAAATCTTTAGAAGGCGACAAAACCAATTACAGTATCGAAATCTTGGGCAAAGCAAAAGCACCAAAAACATATTGTGCTTGTATGAGTTTAAAAGGCCCACTACAGCAAAAAGCTATGCTTATGATGACTAATATTGGTTATTTATCAGATTATGTTTTAAAACACGATCTAAAAATGCCGGCAAAACCAAGAGTTTTAGTTAAAAGTTGGGATAAAGAAACCAATGAAATTAAGTTTGATTTTTGTTTTCCGATCGTAAACAAAGAAGGTTTACCAGAAACCGACAAAATCAAGTTAAAAACGCTACCATCTTTTAATTCGATGCATGTGGTGTTTAACGGGAATTATCTTTTTACACATTATGGTTGGTATAAACTTCAGGATTATGCAAAATTCAAGGAACTCAATTTAAGCGAACAAGTTTTAGAAATTTTTAATCATAATCCTGAAATGGGAGGAAATTCTATCGACTGGAAAACTGATATTTTCACCTTGATGAGATAATTATAAAAATCAGCTAGAAAGATTAAATTATTGCTTTGTTAGTGTATTTTTTTAGACTTTAGAATTATAAACAATTTCTTTCTTTAGGAAAGATTAAAATCTAAATGTAATAAAAAAGCTGTCTCTTTTTAAAAAACAGCTTTTTCAGGATAATTAGTAATTAGATCAATTTATATGAAAAATTGAATTCTTAAAGTCTAATCCCAATTTCCACTTATAATCTATTTTAAATTAAAGTAATTTGAATTTTAAAGGGACATTGCTTTACCACCACCTAGCTCTTCTACAGGACCACAAGGAATATATTTTCCCGGGATTGGGTCATACCAAAGTACGTTTTCACCAATCTGCTCGCTAGTTTGCCACGCCCAGATTCCCATATCTCTTACAGTTTCTAAATATGCCAGAGCACCAGAATCGTGATTCATTTCTAATTCTTCCTCTGGATCTTTATCCTGTGGATCTTGAGTTTCAGTAGTTCGTTTTGGCCTAAAACTTTCTTTTTCT
Source organism: Zunongwangia sp. HGR-M22 (assembly GCF_027594425.1). Taxonomy (NCBI): domain Bacteria; kingdom Pseudomonadati; phylum Bacteroidota; class Flavobacteriia; order Flavobacteriales; family Flavobacteriaceae; genus Zunongwangia; species Zunongwangia sp. HGR-M22. The sequence continues at coordinate 1,737,428 of NZ_CP115159.1, read as the reverse complement.
TCAGAAGTCGCTTTTAAATATTTAGCTATTATTTGATCGTATTCTTCTGCAGTTCCATTTCCCGGATTTTTATCAAATTGTTTTTCAAAAGCACTGGCAAAAGCATCAGCAGATTTTTTAAAATCTTTCTGTTGGGATTCCGGAGCCACTTCATTCATGTAAGAATCGATAAATTCAGCTATATTTAATTCACTTGCACCAGCGGTATCTGTCTTAGGCAAAATAATTTCCAAAACTTCTTTCAGAATAAATCCATTAGATGCAGTTAAATATATAGGCTGCCAGTCGTAAGAAGGTTCGCTTTTACAACTTTGCAGTAAGCTTAAAGTACTGGGGCCAACGACCATCACTCCAGCTCCCAATCCTATATTTCTTAAGGCCTGTCTTCTATTCATGATCTTTGTTTATGCGTTAGACGAATTTTTGAAGTTTTTGGAAGCATGATCTGCAGCTCTGGCAGTCATGGCCATATATGTTAATGATGGGTTTTGGCAGCCAGAAGAAGTCATAAATGCACCATCGGTTACATAAACATTTTTGACATTATGTATCTGGTTATTTCCGTTTAAAACAGAAGTTTTAGGATCACGGCCCATTCTTGCTGTACCCATTTCATGAATTCCTAAGCCTGGAGCTCCTAAATTATCATAGGGAGAAATATCATAACACCCCGATTTTTCCAACATGGCGACAGCTTGCTCTTTCATGTCTTTGCGCATTTTAAGTTCGTTATCTTTAAATTCCGCATCGAAAGTTATCGTAGGGATTCCCCACTTATCAAGCTTATCGTAATTTAATGTCATTTTATTTTCGTGATAGGGCAAACATTCACCAAAAGCACCAAGGCCCATCGTCCATCCTCCCGGTTTGGTAATTGCTTCTTTCATTTTTTGACCATAACCAAATTCTGCAATGGTTTCTTGCCAATTATTACGACTTGCACCTCCCTGGTAACCATAGCCTCTACTAAAACCTAATCCTTCATTATCTTTTAGGTTTCGAAAACGCGGAAGGTAAATTCCGTTTGGTTTTCTGCCCTTGTAATAAGAATCTTTAAAACCATCAAATTTTCCTGATGCTCCTACCTGAAAATGGTGATCCATAATATTGTGTCCTAACTCTCCACTATCATTTCCTAAACCATCAGGAAATCTATCAGATCTGGATTGCATTAGGATACTGGTAGAAGCCATCGACGAGGCACAAAGAAAAATTACATTGGCCTTAAATTCCATTTCCTCTTTAGTTTCAGTATCTATTACTTTAACCCCGGTCGCTTCCTTGGTATCTGGATCGTATAAAACCTCACTAACAATAGAATAAGGTCTTAATGTCATATTATTGGTTCTGCTTGCTGCCGGTAAAGTTGAAGAAGGGCTACTAAAGTAACCTCCGTAAGGACATCCTCTAATACAGCGGTTTCTAAATTGGCAATTAGATCGGCCTTCAAATTTTTTATCTCCGGTAATATGTGCCACCCGGCCTGCAGTTAAAACGCGACCTTCAAAATTTTCTGCAATTCGATCTCTTACATGTTCCTCTAAACAATTTAAATCCATAGGAGGTAAAAAATTACCATCTGGTAACTGACTTAAACCTTCTTTGCGACCACTTACTCCAATGTAAGATTCTACGTAATCATACCAGGGAGCAATATCTTTATAACGAATAGGCCAATCTACACCAATACCCTCCTTTTTATTTGCTTCAAAATCCAAATCGCTTAAGCGATAACTATGACGCCCCCACATTATTGATCTACCTCCAACATGGTAACCACGCATCCAATCGAATCTTTTGGTTTCGTTATAAGGATGATCTATATCATCCACAAACCAATGTGCACTTGCTTTATTTGTGGAATAACCAGTACGAGCTTGCTTCTGTTGGCGTGCAACTTCTTCTCGTGTTTGCTGACCTTTAAATTTGTAATCCCAGGGATCATCATTCATCGTAGGATAGTCTTTTACATGTTCTATCATACGACCTCTTTCCAACACCAAGGTCTTAAAGCCCTTCTCACACAACTCTTTAGCAGCCCAACCTCCACTAATTCCTGTACCCACCACTATAGCATCGTAGGTTTCGTTTTGATAATAACTTTTGCTCACGATAATGTTATTGGTTAATAATCTGATAATCGAATCTTCTCAAATATATAAATTATTGATTAAAATTTCACATATTTAAAAAAAACAATAAATTTATGACTGAAATAAAATAAATATCATAATTTTCAATACTATATTAACAGAATTTATGAACAGTCAAATTTCCAAATTTCAAATAATTCTTTTGGGGGTATTTATATTCAATTTATCACTACTATCTTGTAAAAATAAAGGAGCAAAAAATAAAGATGAAATCTCTACACCTATTGATTCTACTGTAAACAATAAACCTTTCTTTAAACTGAGTTTAGCTCAGTGGTCGTTGGAAAAGCCAATTCATAGTGGCGAATTAGATCCGGTTGATTTTGCTGAAAAAGCAAATCGATTAGGATTTGATGGTATTGAATATGTAAACCAACTTTATTTCAGCAAATATCGTGATGCTAAAGATCCAGAAGCTGCTTTCACCAAGCTTTTAGACACTTTAAAATCAAAAAGTGAGCAATTTGATATTAAAAATGTGCTGATAATGGTCGATGGTGAAGGAGATTTAGCAGCGATAGAAGATGAAAAAAGAGAAGAAGCCATCCAAAATCATAAAAGATGGGTAGATGCAGCTCAAATTTTGGGTTGTCATGCGATTAGAGTAAATTTATTTGGAAGCAATCAAGAAGCAGCCTGGAAGACGAACGCTGTAAAGGGCTTAACCAAATTATCTGAATATGCTGCAACTAAAGGTATAAATGTATTGGTCGAAAATCATGGTGGTTTGTCCAGCAACGCTAAACTTCTAACCGAAGTTATGGAAGAAGTAGATCTTCCTAATTGTGGAACACTGCCCGATTTTGGCAATTTTTGTCTTCGTAGAAAAAACGGTGAAATGTGGGGTGCAGAATGTGTGGAGGAATACCCTACTTATCAAGGAATTGAAGAAATGATGCCTTACGCAAAGGCCGTTAGCGCTAAAACTTACGAGTTTGATGAAAATGGTAAAGAAACAACATTGGATATTGGCCGAATCTTGAAAATAGTAAAAGACGCTGGTTATAATGGTTGGATTGGTGTAGAATATGAAGGCACTGGTTTGGCACCAGAAGAAGGTATTTTAAAAACTAAAGAACTATTACTCAAAGAAGCTGAAAAACTTTAAACGAACTACACGCTATGAAGAAACTTGTAAGATTTCAATTATCCCTAATGATGTTTTTAGAATTTTTTATCTGGGGCGGGTGGTTTGTAACTCTGGGAACATTTTTGGCCGATAACTTAAGCGCAACGGGAGCAGAAACTGCAATGGCATTTTCTACACAATCTTGGGGAGCCATAGTTGCTCCTTTTATTATTGGATTAATTGCCGACAGATTTTTTAATGCTGAACGAATTTTGGGTATGCTTCATATAATGGGGGCTGTATTGATGTATTTGATGTATAGCTCGGTAGATTTTGGAAGTTTTTATCCCTATGTACTCAGCTATATGATTCTATATATGCCAACTTTGGCTTTGGTAAATTCTATTTCATTTGCGCAAATGAAAGATCCGTCTAAAGAATTCTCTAATATTAGAGTATTTGGAACTATTGGTTGGATTATTTCTGGAGTGGTAATCAGTACAGTTTTTGCATGGGACGCCCCGGAAGCAAGAGCTGAAGGTATGCTAAAATATACATTCTTAATGGTAGCGATTGCATCAACTATTTTAGGACTTTTTAGCTTTAGTTTACCTAAAACTCCGCCTTCTGGTAAAGGAGAAGAAATTACGATCAAAGACATTTTGGGTTTAGAAGCCATAGGTTTACTTAAAAATCGAAACTTTTTTATGTTCTTTTTATCTTCAATATTAATCTGTATTCCTCTAGCATTTTATTATCAAAATGCTAATCCATTTTTAGCTGAAGTTGGTATGGCAGCTCCTACGGTAAAAATGGCAATTGGGCAGGTGTCTGAAGCCTTATTCTTATTGTTGATTCCTTTCTTCTTTAAAAGATACGGTTTTAAAATAACCCTTATTGCAGGAATGCTAGCATGGACGATTCGATACTTACTTTTCGCTTATGGAAACGCAGATGAAAAAATTATAATGCTCTATTTAGGAATTGCATTACATGGAATTTGTTATGATTTCTTCTTTGTATCGGGACAAATTTATACCGACTCTAAGGCCGGTCCAAAAATTAAAAGTGCCGCTCAAGGATTAATCACTCTGGCTACTTATGGTGTTGGTATGTTGATAGGATTTTGGGTAGCAGGACAAATTAGTGATATGTATCTTAATGCAGATGGCAGCCATGACTGGACAAATATCTGGATCGTGCCAGCTGGTTTTGCCTTTGTGGTAATGATCATTTTTTCTATCTTCTTCCGCAATGAAAAAGTTGAATATTCAGAATAAAATTTAAAAAATAGAATGGGAAAGAAAATAAAACTAGGCATCCTTGGTGGTGGTAGTGATTCATTAATTGGCGTATTGCACCGTGTTGCCTCTTCAATGTTCGATATGTTTGAAGTTGTAGGTGGTGCTTTCAATACAGATTTCGATGAAAGTAAAAGATTCGCTGAAGATCTTGGTATTGGTACAGATCGCATTTACTCAAATTTGGAGGATCTTATAGCACAAGAAAACAAATTACCAGAAGAGGATAGAATACAGGTCGTTTCAGTACTTACCCCAAACTTTCTCCATTTTCCTATGGCAAAACAGCTCGTGGAAGGTGGATTTCACGTGATCTGTGAAAAACCAATGACCACGACTTTGAAAAAAGCTCAAATTCTTAAAGAAGTTACAGATAAAGCAGGGAAAGTTTTTGCTGTCACTTATACGTATACTGGCTACCCAATGGTGCGCCAAATGCGAGAAATGATCACCTCAGGAAAGCTTGGCAAAATTCAGAAGATCGATGTTCAGTACTATCAGGGATGGATCAATCCTATCATCCATGATAAAGAACAGCGTAATAACATTTGGCGCTTAGATCCAGAAAAATCTGGAATCAGTTGCTGTATTGGTGACATTGGTACACATGCTTACGATATGATCGAATATGTTACTGGTATGGAGGTTAAAAAGATCCTTGCAGATCTCAATTACCTGTACGAGGATAATTCAATGGATATCGATGGTACAGTTCTATTACGATTTGAAGATCAAATTAAGGGAGTGCTTAGAGCAAGCCAGATCGCTACCGGCGAAGAAAATAACTTTACGGTAAAAGTGTATGGTGATAAAGCTGGTATTAAATGGGAACAGGAAAATCCTAATTATCTATATTTTTTAGAAGAAAATAAGCCATTACAAGTTCTAAAACCGGGACATGCTTACAACAGTGACTTTTCTTTAGGAGCAACCAAATTACCACCGGGACATCCTGAAGGAATTTTCGATTCTATGGGAAATATTTATCACGGTGTTGCTAAAGCTATTTTAGGTGAAAAAATTTTTGATGGCGAATATCCAACGATTAACGATGGTTTACGCGGAATGAATTTTATCGAAAAAGCAGTAGAAAGCCATAAAAATGGTAATGTTTGGGTAAACATAGATAATTAACCTTCAAAAAACTAACTAATGAAAACTATAAAAGGACCTGCGGTTTATTTAGCTCAATTTATGGATTCTAAAGCTCCATTTAATAGCTTAGACGGTCTTTGTAAATGGGCAGCAGATTTAGGATATAAAGGAATACAAATCCCAACTTGGGAGTCAGCTTTGATCGATCTTAATAAAGCCGGAGAAAGTAAAACTTATTGCGATGAGCTTAAGGGGAAAGTGGAATCTTATGGATTAGAAATCACCGAACTTTGTACACATCTACAGGGACAACTAGTTGCTGTACATCCGGCCTACGACATTATGTTCGATAATTTTGCTCCAGATGAATATAAAGGTAATCCAAAAGCCAGAACGCAATGGGCAGTAGAACAACTTAAAAGTGCCGCGAAAGCCAGTAGGAATTTTGGTTTAGATGTGCACGGTACATTTAGTGGCTCGCTTTTATGGCATACCGCCCACCCATGGCCACAAAGACCAGATGGTCTTGTAGAACTTGGATTTAAAGAGTTAGCAAATCGCTGGTTACCTATCCTGGATACTTTTGATGAAAACGGAGTGGATCTTTGTTACGAAATCCATCCTGGTGAAGATCTCCACGACGGCGACACATTCGAACGCTTTTTAGCTGAAACCAATAATCATAAAAGAGTAAATCTTCTTTACGATCCAAGTCACTTTGTTCTTCAGCAATTAGATTATTTAACCTATATCGATCACTATCATGAATTCATCAAAATGTTTCATGTGAAAGATGCAGAGTTTAATCCTACCGGAAAAAAAGGAAGTTTTGGTGGTTATAACGATTGGGTAAACCGCGCAGGTAGATATCGCCACCCCGGCGATGGGCAGGTAGATTTTAAAACTATTTTCTCTAAATTAACTCAATATGGATGCGATATTTGGGCGGTAATGGAATGGGAATGCTGTATAAAATCACCAGAACAAGGAGCTAAAGAAGGAGCTCCTTTTATACAAAAACATATTATTGAAGCTACTCAGAAAAAATTTGACGATTTTGCAGGATCCGAAATCGATCAAAATCGCTTGAAATCCATTTTAGGAATTTAATAAATTTCAATTAAACATAAGCAGTAATAAGAAGATCGTTAATAGTTTTAATTGCGTTAATTTTACAACAGTTAACTCTAAACATTTTGTATTATTAATTTCTAAACAAATGATGAATGCAGGTGAATATTGAACCTTCGCAATGTTAAGCTATACTTAAATCTTTGCGAAAGCACTATATTCAAAGTACTTTAGTACCTATAATCACAAAACCAATCATTATTATGAAACGTATTAGCTTATCGCTACTATTCTGCGCTTCACTTTTTATTACTAGTTGTAAAAACGAGAAAAAAGATAACGAAGAAGTAGAAGTAGATGATCAAAACACAGAAATGACTTCTGAAATGGACGAAGATAACGATGCTGATTCTTCTGAGAAAAAAGAAGTTATGGTAACATTAGAGCCTAAAAGTGATAGCGATCTTTCCGGAGAAGTGACTTTTACTGAAGAAAACGGTGAAGTAACTATGGAAGCAACTATCATGGGACTTTCAGAAGGTAAACATGCAATCCATATTCACCAAAAAGCCGACTGTTCTGCAGCAGATGGAACTTCAGCAGGCGGACACTGGAATCCTACTAACGAGCCTCATGGTAAATGGGGATCTGAAGAAGGATACCACAAAGGAGATATTGGAAACTTTGAGGTAGATTCTAGCGGAAAAGGAACAATTACAGTAACTACAGATGAGTGGTGTATAGGATGTGGAGATGATACTAAAGATATTCTAGGAAAAGCAATTATCGTACATGATGGTGTGGACGATTTTACTTCTCAACCTTCAGGTGCCGCTGGTACTCGTGTAGGATGTGGAGTTATTGAGATGAAATAATTTTAGTAGAAATACTACAATATTTTAAATAAAAGCAGCTATTCATATAGCTGCTTTTATTTTTTTATATATTTTTAAAGAAACTAACCACATTCAGATTTATGCAGCAGGATGAGCTTATTCTTGAGTTACAAAAAGGGAATCAAAAAGCCTTTGAGCGTATTTACCAGCTCTACTCAGAAAGTACTTATGGAATAATTTTTAGTATTATCGGTGAAAAAGATGTTGCCGAAGAAGTTTTACAGGATGTATTCATGAAAATATGGGAAAATGCAGCCTCTTACGATTCTAGTAAAGGCCGTTTTTTCACTTGGGTACTAAACATTGCAAGAAATGCATCTATAGATAAAATACGGTCAAAAAGCTTTAAAAATAAACGACAAAACCTAGCTGCAGATAATTTCGTAAATATATTAGAATCAAAAACTAATTTTAGTGCTACTATAGACGCTATAGGATTGAAAAAATATATTGAAGTTCTAAAGCCAGTTTGTAAAAAATTAATCGACCTATTATTCTTCAAAGGATATACTCAAAAAGAAACCGCTGAAGAATTGGAAATGCCCCTGGGAACTGTAAAAACCAGAAATAGAGCCTGTATAAATAAATTAAGAGAAATTGTAGGAAACTAATGGCTGAGATCGAAGAATATATATCATCTGGAATTCTGGAACTTTATGTTTACGGCGCACTTACAGACCAAGAAAGTCGAGAAGTAACGGCGGTATTAAAAGAATACCCTGAAGTAGAAAAAGAAGTTGAAGAAATTGAAGATGCCTTACAAAAATTAGCCGCCGGTATTGCACCATACAGTCCGGAAGCGCTATTGTCGACCTTAAAATCTAAATTATCTTCACGTACTCCAGTAAGGCAATTAAGCCCTGAAAGTAGCCAACGCACAAGATGGGTTAATTATATAGGATGGGCCGCAAGTTTAGTATTCTTGATCGGACTATTCTTTTTATTCCAACAAAATAGTGAACTTAGAAAATCTTTAACTGAAGCTGAAACGAAAAACAGTATTATTGAACAGCAAATCGCAGATATACGTGACGAAGCTGAAAATACCAAACAAATTTTAGCAGCAATAAGAGATAATAATATCTCGAGAATACCATTACAGGGCCAGGAAGGTTTTTCTGATGCTTACGCAACTGTGTATTGGAACGATATAGATAATACTGCATATATTGATGCTAAAGGTTTACCAGAACCTCCAAGGGGTAAGGTTTATCAGGTTTGGTCTTTAACAATGCAACCGCTCACTCCTACCAGTTTAGGATTATTAGATGATTTTGCTAGCGATGAAAATAAAATCTTTAGTCTACAAAATGTAAATCAATCTGAAGCCTTTGGTATTACGCTAGAGCCAGAAGGTGGCAGTGAAACGCCAACCATGGATCAATTATATGTTTTAGGGACAGTTGCTGCTCCTTAAGATTGTATTTAATTTTATAAAATTAAAAAGCCCGGCAATTGCCGGGCTTTTTTCATAGGTGTTTATCATTCTTTTCAGACAAACTGAAAGGCTTGCCGAAGCAAGCCTTTCATTCTAACCAACCAAAAAAAATCAAAAACTCAAACCAAAAATTCGACCAAAAAAAATGATTCAAGCCTGAGAAGCATTTCTCACTTTGCTTCTCATTTATATTTACGTATAAAAAACCATAGCGGTTTTTAAAAGTTTGATTTTTAACATTTAAGAAGCATTTATTAAGAAATCCAATTCTTGAAATCCTTAACGCGCTCTCTACTTACAATCATTTGAAATTCATTGAAGTTCGTAAGTTTCAGTTCTAACCTCGAATTTGTGTACGAGATAATATCTTTAATAGCTTTTAATTGAACAATACACTTTCTATTAATTCTGAAAAACAGCTTGGGATTTAGCTCTTTTTCAAGTTGTTCTAGGGACAAATCCATTAAATAAGATCTACCCTCTTTATTGTGAATATAAGTTGCTTTATTTTCAGAATAAAAACAAACTACTTCCTCTATATCTATAATTTTTAGATGCTGCCCAACCTGAATAGTGAATCTGGATTTGTAATTATCAGAGGAAGATAAACTAAGCAGATTTCTAAAATCATCTACATTTAGTTTGACCGATTTAGATTGAAATGTATTTTCAAATTTATCAATTGCTTCATCTAATTCTTCATCATCAATCGGTTTCAGTAAATAGTCTACACTATTAAGTTTAAATGCTTTAAGCGCATATTCGTCGTAAGCGGTGGTAAAAATAATAGCACTTTTCACCTTTACGGCTTCAAAAATTTCAAACGATAATCCGTCACTAAGCTGTATATCCAAAAATATAAGATCTGGATGCTCATTTTCAGAAAACCAAGAAATGCCTTCAGCTACAGAATGCAGCATAACTTCTACTTCTAAGCCTTTTTTATTCAGTAAACGATTTAACCGTCGTGCGGCCGGCTTCTCATCTTCTACGATAACTATTTTCATTTATGTAATTTATTCCCAACGCTGCTGTTCACGTTCTTTATTCATGTATTCATTGATCTTGCGCTCTTCCCAATCTTTATTGAACATTGGATTTTTGTCAAAAGCTTTCAGATAATCGAAAGCCAAACCTATTCCCCATCCAAATAAAACCCACAAAAACCAAGGATATTGTAGATCGATAGTGTACCAATTTACACCGAATAAAAAGAGATTTACTAGGATGAACACCATTAAGTGTGTATAAAAATCTTTTATCTTTTTTACCTTTTTACGTGCTTCTATATATTTTTCTTCTGAATTTTGCATGATCTATAATTATCTTTATTTATCCAATATTTCTTTCATTTTGCGTTCTTCCCAGCCCTTCCTTAAAAACGGATTTTTATCAAATGCTTGCATATAATCAAAAGCTAAACCTATGCTCCAACCAAAAGTTCCCCATAAAACCTCCGGAAATTCGATGTAGTTTTCGTAATAGTTTAAACTTAAAAAAACAATATTAAAGAGAATAAAGGATATCGCATGAGCATAGAACTTTTTAATATTTCTCATTTTTTCCCGCGCCGAAAGATATTTTTCTTCTGAATTTCTCATCGCGTATTTTAATCTTCTTTATTCATTATTTCTCTAATCTTACGCTCTTCCCACTTTCTTCCTAAAAATGGACTATAATTAAAGGCTGAAAGACCATGAAAGAGAAGTCCCAGTCCCCAACCTAAAGCCGGAAATAACACCCAGAAAAAATCTGTAGTCAAATAATTGAAAACCGCTAAAACAGGAATTATAATACAATATGAAGTTAAGTTCCCATAAAAATCTTTTTCTTTTTTAACCTGCTCTTTAGCGTTTAAATAATCTTTATTTTCTAGTTCTAAACTTTTCATATTTTCAGTTTTAATGATTGGTTTTTGATTAGTTTTTTTAGTTAATAATGGAAGACGTACCATAAATTCATCCTCAGTTTTAATGATCTCCATGGTTCTTTCGGTAAGTAAATTATAGCGTTCCTTAATATTTGCGAGACCAACACCGCTACCATTTCTTAAAATTTCTTTTGGCTGAAGGTTGTTTTTAACTACCAAAATTTTATCTGCCTCGTAAATAGTAATCACCAATGGAGAATCTGGGGTGATCTTGTTGTGTTTTACGGTATTTTCTAATAATAATTGAAGAGAAAGCGGAACCACCTTAGCCTCAGGATTCGTTAATTTTTCAGGAAAATTATAGATAATAGAATCCTCAAACCGCATCTTCAATAGATTCATATACACATTGGCGAATTTCAGCTCTTCTTCTATTGTGACCAATTCCTTACTTTTTTGCTCTAAAACGTAGCGATAGACTTTGGAAAGAGAACCGGTGAATTTCTGTGCCTTTTCTGGATCTTCATCAATCAAAGAGCTTAGCACATTTAAGCTGTTAAATAAAAAATGAGGATCTAGTTGGTTTTTAAGCGCATCGAATCTTGAGGTTGCTGTACCCGCTATAATTTTTTGCTCCTTCATTTTTTCTTCCTGTCGCGCCCTAAAAAGATAAATCAAATGAAAAAACAGGGTTATTGCGGTACTAAACAAAAGAGGGAATAAATAATATCTTAATTTTTCTTCGCTAACAAACTGGGCTATTGTTTTTGTGGGCACAAGCCACACAAGATGTATTAACCTACACAAAAAATAAGCAACAAGTGTAACTATAATGGCACCTAAGGCCGAATAGAATATTCGCCTTGTTCCTGCATTTTCCCAACCAACATATTTTTCAAAAAGATCGGCATACAAAACATTAACGATAGTGATCGATACACTATAAAAAACCATCACTCCCCAGTTTTTTATATCTCGAAAAAAATCGATATCAAAATCATTAAATATTAAGTTAATAACAAAAACCAGAATACATACAACAATACTGATCTTGAAAATTTTAAGTAAACTTTGCATAAGCGAAATGTTATGATTCTAAAAATACTATAAATTTTAATTACACTCTATCTGATTTATTACTGGCAACTTTTCAAAGCTTTTATAGCCTGATCTTTTCCCCAGTTCGGGTAAAATGGTGTATCGTTTTCAAATTCTTCAAAAAGGACGATAGAAGTCTCAATATCTTTGCAAATCGGTGCAAGATCGTTTCCAAAGAATTTTGCGCTCCCCATGGCAAATTGCGCTTTTTCAAACTTCACCCGTGGATTGTTTGGCTCAAATTTTTCAGCTTTTGCATAAATTTCATTGATTTTCGGCATATATTTTTGTCCGTTAATCATGGGATTTTGAGTAATTTTCACCGTATAAATCAATGCTTCCAACACTAATAACTCTGCGTTTTCTTCAGTTTTTAATAGCGCAGATTGTAATGCACCTTCCGCCTTTTTAAGTTGAGCTTCAACTTTCTTCTTGTCCTTGGTATTAAATGCTTCCGTAATATTCACCAGTCCTAAATAATAATCTGGTAACCAGTTTTCTTTTTCAGCACTGGCTATACGTTCAAAAAGAGCGCTAGCTGTTTCTACATTTCCTTCCTCCCAATGCTGCATGCCTTTTTGCATCGCCTCCTCGTATGTCTGTGCCGAGATAACTTCTGCAGCCGTAATTAATAATAGGATAATAAGTGTTTTCATGTTTATGATTGATTTTATTTGTAGTGTAAAATTGAATAAATACAGTTGTACTTTAAAGAATAGATTACTGAACCGTCAAAACTTTATACTGAATTGTATTTTAAAGTTGATCTAGCTGATTTCGATTTTTATTATCACTAATCGTCCAAAAGAAACCAACAAAGAAAAAGCGATCTGCCGTAGGTCTAACCGCAGTAGCTGCGTATCTGCCAGACGCATTTGGATAATCTGAATACTCGTATCCAAAAATATTTTCGGTTCCTAAAACATTCGAAATGGACACGTATAAAATTTGTTGTTTGCTTACTAAATATGCCCAATTAAAATTTAAACTATGATAAAATTTCGTTTTTGCAGCCATAAAATTTGAAGTATTAGGATCATTATACGGTCTGCCTGAATTGAAATTATATGTAAATCCTACCTGACTTCTTAAAGATTGAATCCAATATTTACTTACGATCGATAGGTTATGATTCGCTACAAAATTAGGAGTAACCTGCGTTGGATAGTTTCGATATCTTCTTTCTGAATCTATAAAAGAATAAGAAATCCAATAATCTAAATTTTTAAAATGTTCATCTCGCCAAAAAATATCGATGCCTTTGGCATAACCTGAACCCGAATTGCTAAAGTTGGAATTGTAGGTAATTTCTTTGCCAGTATAAGTTAGTAAGTCACGATATTTTTTAAAATAAGCTTCAGCTCTTAATGTTTTTGAAGCTTTAGAATATTGGTAATTAAGAATATAATGCGTTGCTTTTTGCTGAAATAAATCTTGATTGAATTTTAAATATTCTTGAGAGGTCTGCTGCTTAAAACTTCCAAAAGCAGTTGAAATTTGTTGATTTTCATCGAGTTTATATGCTAAAGATATTCGCGGACTAGCAAAAATCTCTTCTGCCAAAGCATCTTGTGTTGCTCTAACTCCAACTTTAGCTGCAAGATTTTGTGTAAAGTAAACATCCGCTTCAGAAAATACTGAAAATAATCCTGAAGTATAATTAGGATTATAATTCCCGTCTTCGGAAAAATATGATTGATCGAAGTCGGTATTAAAATATTCAACTCCAAAATTGAGTTTAATCTTATCGGAAAACTTTTTGCTGAGCTTGGCCTTTAAATGAAAACTATTCTCTATATCATCTATAGCTTCCGTATCCAAATCAATTTCGTTTTGGCTGTTTCCGTAACTTATTCCGCTAAATAAATGCCACTTATTTCCTAGGGAATGATCGTAAGTAGAATTGAGATAAAAATTATAATTTTTCAAATTCACTTGACGGCGAGTGCCGTCTTTTGGCTGATTTACATTGAAAGAAGTGTAATCATATGCGGTGTAAACTTTTAATAGGCCATTTTTTAACTGATTTCTATAAACTACTTCTCCCGCAATGGATTGGAATGCTTTATCGAATGTAATATTTTGATCGATTAGTGATTGATAAGGTCCTAAATTGGTATAATTGGCATTTAAAGTAATCGAGCTTTTTTCCCAATTTTTAGTCTTGCCTATACCTAAACCTAAACTCATAAAACTAAGCTCAGTATTATCTTCTTCGGCTTCATCCTGGGTGTCCATCACTAAAATACTGGAGAGGGCGTTACCATATTCTGCACTGTAGCCACCCGTAGAAAACGACATTCCTTTAAATAAATAAGGTGAAAATCGTCCTCTGGAAGGCACATTTTGGACTGATGCATTATAAGGTTGCGCCACACGCAAACCGTCTACAAATGTTTGTGTTTCTGTAGCATCGCCACCTCGAACAAATAAGCGCCCATTTTCCCCAACGCTTTGCGTGCCGGGAAGTGTCTCTAGCGCCGCGATGATATTCCCAACACTCCCAGCAGTTGTAACAATGTCCAAAGGTTTTAAGACGGAAGCTTCTGAAGTGCTTCCTGCTTCAAAATTTCCTGCATTGATCATCACAGCTCCCAAAGCATCAAACTTTTCTTTAAGCTGAATTTGTAAGTTTTTGAGGCTATTAATTTCTGCTGAAATCTCTTTAGTTTCAAAAGAAAGAAAGGAGATAACTAATGTTTGGATTCCGGTTTCTTCTGAAGTGAAATTAAAACGACCATTTTCATCTGAAATAGCTCCGTCGTAAGTTCCTTTTAGATAAATATTAGCTCCTGCAATTGGTTGCTCTTTTTTATCGGTCACCACACCAGAAATTTCCTGTTGTGCAAATGACGATTTCGTGATAAAAATAAAGACGAATAGAAAAAGGTAGTACTTGAAGTTCATTTTTGATTGATTTTATACTTCAAAAATGCTTCAGATACATCCATTACCGTAAAAAAGAAAACTGAACTGTAATTTTTTAGCGACCAATTGAAAAAACAAAACCCGAATCTTTCGATACGGGTTTATATTATCTTTTTATTCTGGCTTATGATGCTATATTTTTTTCTGATTTGTTTCCAAATTTTCTTTATTCGATTTATAAGGTCTTATAATTAGCCTTGCCGCGCGATCGAAGTTAATATAATTGTATACCCAATTACAAAAGGTGACTAATCTATTTCTAAAGCCTATTAAAAACCAAAGATGCACAAACATCCAAATAAACCAGGCAAAAAAGCCTCCGAAAGTTGATTTTCCAAGATCTACAACGGCTTTATTTCTTCCAATTGTAGCCATACTTCCCTTATCAAAATAATCAAAAGGTTCTAATTTCTCACCTTTAATTAATTTCTTAAGATTCTTTGCCAAATGTTTTCCTTGCTGTATAGCCGGCTGTGCAACCATTGGATGTCCTTTTGGGTATTCTTCAGTTTGCATAACTGCAATATCGCCAATGGCAAATATGTTCTCGTAACCATTAACCTGATTAAACGCATTTACCTCATAACGATTTGCTTTTTCGATCATAGCAGAAGCATTTAAACCTTTTACAGGAGCACCGGTAACCCCGGCAGACCATATTAGGGTTTCTGTCTTTAAAGCTAGATCTGTATTTGTGGTAACCAAATGACCATCATAATTCTCTACCATGGTGTTCAAATGAATTTTTACTCCTAAATCTTCTAAAAATTTCTGAGCTTTTTTAGAAGATTTTTCACTCATAGGTGGAAGTACACGCCCTAAACCTTCTAACAAGTGAATATTCATTTCTGCGGGATTAAGATCGGGATAATCTTTTGGCACAATATTATTCCGAAGGCCTGCTATAGCTCCGCTCAATTCAACTCCGGTAGGACCAGCCCCAACTAAAACGAAATTTAATAAGGATTTACGCTTTTCTGGATCTGTTTCAATTACAGCCTGCTCTAAATTCTCTAAAATGAGACTTCTAATATTTAATGCCTGCGGGATCGTTTTCATCCACATGGCATTCTTTTCTACACTCTCATTTCCGAAGAAATTCGTTTTAGATCCGGTAGCAATCACCAAGTAATCGTAAACAAGTTCTCCAATATTAGAGTGAATGATATTATTTTCGGCATCTATAGATTCAACTTCTGCATTTCGAAAAAAGCATTTTTGCGAATTCCTTGTCACTTTTCTTAAGGGATATGCAATAGAATCTGGCTCTAATCCAGAGGTTGATACTTGATATAAAAGGGGTTGAAAGGTGTGATAATTATTACGGTCTAGCAAGACCATCTGTATTTCTTCGTTTAATAACTTTCTTGCCAGGGAAATTCCGGCAAAACCGCCACCAATGATGACCACCCTGGGCAATTCGGTTCTGGGTATATTCATAATTATTGATTGGTTTACCGTAAAGTTACGGCTTAAACCATAAAAACGAAGCGCATTAACGGTATTTTAAAGTTTTTGTGTAACAAAAAATAGTTTATTGCTACCTATAGAAGCTAATCAATCAATGTGGAGAAAGAATTAGAACATCAATTCGTCACAAATTTAGAGCGACATCAAAATATTGCGCATAAAATTTGCAGATTATATACGCACGATAGAGAGTCGCATAACGATTTGTTTCAGGAAATCACTATTCAACTATGGAAAGCCTATCCTAAATTTAGGGGTGATGCTAAATTTAGTACATGGATGTACAGAGTAGCTTTAAATACTGCAATTACCTTATACCGAAAGAAAAAACGTGGTATTGCAACTCAGGATTTTGATACCGTTCATTTTAAAATAAAAGCGGAAGATTATGACGATGAAACCGAACAGCAATTAGGATTGATGTATAGTGCTATTAAAGAATTAAATGATATTGAAAAAGCATTGGTTTTTCTTTATCTAGAAGATAAAAATTACAAAGAAATATCGGAAACTTTAGGAATAAGTGAAGTGAATGCACGAGTGAAAATGAATCGAATAAAAACTAAACTTAAAAGTGTTTTAAATCCGTAAACTATGGATGGATTAGAATTATTAAAAAAAGACTGGAAAAACCAGGAAGTGAATCTTCCCAAAGTTTCCTATGACGATCTTTATAAAATGATCTGGAAACGATCTTCTTCGATCGTAAAGTGGTTGTTTGTTATTAGTCTATGTGAGTTTGTGCTTGGTATTGCACTTAACTTCTTTGTAATGGATGATAATTACTGGAAAAATCTGGATAAGGTAGATTTAAGAGAGTTTACCATCGCATTAAATGGTATTAATCTAATTATCTGGTTATTTTTTGTGTACAAATTCTATAAAAACTACCAAAGAATATCCTCGACCAGCTCTACCAAAAAATTGATGCAAAATATTTTAAAAACCAGGAAAACTGTTAAGCATTACATTGGTTATATGTTGATCTCAAGTGCTTTTGTAATCGTCATGTATTCTTTCCTTATTTTTTATCATTATTTGCATGAAACTCACATCGAAAATAATCCAATAAAAGATTTCGACACTATCGATTATTTTAAATTTATCGGGATAATCATAATTGTTCTGAGTATTGTTCTTGGCGGGATCTGGTTATTTTATCGTCTTATTTATGGTATTTTACTAAGGCGATTAAAGAAAAACTATACGCAGTTAAAAAATTTAGACTGCGATTAACACCTTTATAATTCTGAATAACAACGCTGCTATTCTTCTTTATAAGAATAGCGGCGTTTTTCATTTAAATGTTCTATCTCTTCCAGTTCATCTGTTGGAATTACCTTTAAAAATGAAGAATGTTGTTCGATTGCATATTCTAATTTTCCAACGATATCCTCAATACTATCATTATCATAATCGATCTCTAAAGGTTCTTTTACCTGAAATGATTGTAAAATGCCTCGCTTTTTTATACGCAGACCTTTCTTATCAAAAGAACGTCTAAAACCGTCTATAACAATAGGCACAACAATTGGTTTGTATTGTTTAATAATATGAGCTGTCCCTTTTCTTATAGGTTTAAAAGGAGTTGTGGTACCTTGTGGAAAAGTGATAACCCAACCATCATCTAAAGCGACTCCTACATTTTTAGAATCGTCTGGATTTACCTTTCTTTTTACTTCTTGGCCTTTAGATCGCCAGGTTCGTTCTACCTTAATAGCCCCCGCATATGCTAAAACTCTGGCCAACAATCCGGCTTTCATTGTTTCTTTAGCTGCAACGTAGTAAATATTCATTTTGGGTTGCCAGATGTAACCCACGTTCTTTATGCTATCTACCCTTCCGCTTAAACTGGCATTAAAAACGTGAAACATGGCCACAACATCGGCGAAATATGTTTGATGGTTAGAAACAAATAAAACTCCTCTTTCTGGAAGGTTTTTGATAATTTCTGAACCTTCTATATTTAATTCGTTGAATCCTCTATAACGACGATGCGTCATTAATCCGAAAACTCGAATAAGCCATTTTTTAATAAATAATATATGTCCAAATGGATTCTTTTTGAATAATCCCATAATTTAGTTGGTCTATTGGTCGCAATGGTTCTATTTTAACGAAAACTAAAAATTCCTCTTCATTTTTTCTGAAAAACCCACAAATATAAGGATTTCGATTTTATAGAATTTCCTGGAGCATTTCTCGAAGTTCACCAAGCATCATGCCTGTTGCGCCCCAAACGATCTGATCGTTCAATAAGAATGCTGGAACATCAATATTCTCCATATAAGAAGTACTCAAATTCTCGGTCACAAAATTTTTCTCATCTAAAAAGTCTTCAAGTTTTACTTCCAATATAGCTTCTACTTCGCTTTCTTGCGGAATAAGATGTGGAGTTTCAGTCATAACTCCTACAAAAGGATGTACCCAGAAATTACTGGGCGGAATATACAGATTTGTTAATCCTCTTATCACTTTAATTTTATCTCGAGGGATACCAACTTCCTCTTCAGTTTCACGTAAAGCCGTTTCTTCTATATTTTCGTCTTCCTCTTCCACCCTTCCGCCGGGAAAACCAATTTGATTTGAATGAACACCTTTATAAGTTTTTCTTAGAATAAGCACAAAATAAGTTTGACCATTTTTGGGGTAAAAAACCGCCATTACTCCCGCTTTATTTGTTCTTTTTGCTGAAAAGTCAATTTTTTTAAGTTCCTGAACTCTAATAGAAGGGGCTAATTTATTGTGTGCAGCCTCGCCGGGCAGTTCAATTTTTTTTAAATTTGAAATTCTATTTTTAAACTCGAAAAATTCCATGTTTAAACGTGTATCAGTAATCGTAATTTTGGTTGTTAGTGTTTTCGCAAGTTGTGAAGATAAGAAAACTTCAGGCGATAATAATTCAGAAAACACCTCGGCAGCCGTTAAAAATAGCATAAAAAGCGAGGATTCGGTAAAAAATAAAGTCGATTTTTCAGAAATTGAAAATAAACAGGAGAAAAATAAAACAGAAAAAGATACCGCCTTTCCTATTCCGCAAGAAAAATTAATACCATTTTTAACCGAATATGGAAAGAAAAATCCAGAGAATAAAGTACTTATAACAACCTCTTTTGGAGCATTTGAGGTAACATTATATCGTGATACGCCGCTGCATCGCGCCAATTTTATTATGCTTGTTAAAAACAATTATTTTAATAATACTTATTTTCATCGTGTGGCGCCAAATTTTGTGATTCAGGGAGGTAATTCAGATAATGCTTCTACTAATAAAAAAAGATACGCTATTGGAGATTATTTAATCCCGAATGAATTAAATGCAGGCCACACCCATAATCGTAGAGCTTTTTCTGCAGCAAAGTATGCGGAGCAGAATACCAGCAAAGCATCGAGTCCGTTTGAATTTTTCGTGGTTTTAAATCCTAATGGAGCGCATCATTTGGACGATGAACATACTGTTTTTGGGTATGTTTCCAAAGGAATGGATGTTGTAGATAAAATTTCTAAAGTCGAAACTGGACAATCAGAATGGCCAATCGATAATATCGAAATGAAGGTCGAGATTATTGAATAGTTTTTCAGTTTGCAGTGAGCAGTCTCAGTTGGCAGAGATCAATTAACAATTAACAGTTAGCAATTATCAATAATCTAAGTTTTACGGTGCTATTTTTAATGAAGAATGTCTAGGTTCTAGGCTCTAATATCTTAAATCTAACTTCTAACCTACTGTTGCGTAAAATAATTATAATCTTCGATCACTCTTTTTACAAAAACCATTGGTTTTTCTTCAAATTTCACTCCCAGTAAGTTCGATAATTTTTCAGCTAAAGCAATGATCACATTATGATTTCCATTCATTCTTGCTTTTCTGTAAATTTCTTTAATTTCTTGTACATCCCGATCGTTTAAAACTGTTACCTGTGGATATTTTGGACTGTAATCTTCAGGGATTTCAACAGCTAAGGTATTCGCTAAACTCACTTTTCTTTTTTCAGAAATTACTGTGGTTTTTGCGGCCATATCGCCTAAACGCTGTCCTTTACCATTAAGTAAAATAGTAACTACAGCGATGCTACCACTTCCTAAACTAATGTCGATAGTTCGCAATAACCATCGGATAAGATAATTTGAAAAAGCCGGCCGAGATCCATCCAATTTCACCACTCGTATTTTTAATGCAGACTTCCCAGGAGTTTTACCGTCCCAAAAAGTTTCAAATAATAAATAATAAAGAAAAATAGGCAAACCTATCACCACATAATACACGCCTTCGCCAAAACGATCGGCTTCTAAACCTGCCAATAATAGCATGCTAAGAATACCATAGGCGGCAATTATAAAAAGATCTATTAAAAATGCTAAAATTCGATCTCCGATAGAAGCCGAATTTTGCTGAATTCCGATATTTTGAGCGGTTTCAATTTGAAAATTATCCATTAAATATGTTTCTTTGAGGATCTAATCTAATCCTGAATATGCGCGAGGCTGCTTTTGTGAAGCAAAATAAAGATAAATGGCTTAAGTTTGAAAGTCTCCTGAAAAATAATAGTAATATTTCTCCGGATCAGCTCTCTGCTTTTTATGTAGAAATTACCGATCACTTAAGCTACGCCAATACTTTTTATGCGGGAAGTAATACAGCTCGTTATCTTAACGATCTTGCATCTTCTGCGCATCGAATGATTTATAAAAATAAAAAGGAATCGAAGAATAAGTTTCTTTTATTTTATACGAAAGAGTTTCCTTTATTCTTTTATCAGTACCAGAAACAACTCTTATTTAGTTTTTTAGTATTTGCGATTTTTGCCATAATTGGTGCTTTTTCCGCGGCAAGTGATGCTAATTTTGTACGCGCAGTTTTAGGTGATGCTTATGTAAACGCGACACTAAATAATATTGAGAATAACGATCCCATGGCTGTTTATAAACAGGCTTCAGAAACCGATATGTTTTTGGGGATCACCATAAATAATGTTAGAGTTGGCCTAATGGCCTTTACCCTTGGCGTTCTTGGCGGTTTAGGAACCTTGGTAATAATCATGCAAAACGCAATCATGTTAGGTTCATTTCAGTATTTCTTTTACGATAAAGGCTTACTTTGGGAATCGGCACGAACCATTTGGATACATGGTACCATAGAAATTTCAGTAATAATTATCGCAGCATGCGCCGGTTTGGTTGTCGGAAAAAGTATTTTATTCCCAAAAACCTACAGCCGATTGCACTCTTTTGTTACTGGTATTAAAGACGGATTAAAAATCATAATTTCTACCGTTCCTTTTTTTATTATTGCCGGATTTTTAGAAGGATTTGTAACAAGACATACAGAAATGCCAGATGCTCTGGCTATTTTAATTATAAGTTTATCTTTTATTTTAATCCTTTGGTATTACGTAATATTACCACATCGTTTACATAAAAAATTTGTTGATGGAAAATAATATATTCAGATTTAGAAAAACCAGAGATTTTGGAGACTTACTAAGTGATACTTTCAAATTCTTAAGGGAAAATGCTAAAAGCTTTTTCAGTATAAATTTAAAAGTTTGTGCTCCATTTTTGGTGGCATTAATCTTGACTAATGCCTACTATACGTATATGACCATTGGCACTGGCTTTGAAGGTTATACAAATTTAACAGGATTTTTGATCCCGGCGCTCATAAACATGCTCGCTCTTTTTGTTTATATTACCGCACTTTATTTAAGCGTATTTAACTATATAAAATCATATATAGCAAATGACGGTATTGTAAGTGAAGAAGATGTAAAACAAGGTCTCAAAAACGATTTAGGCAGTGGTCTGGCATTAAATTTAGTTGTAGCAATATCTATCTTTATAGCCTTTCTTTTCTTAGTCTTACCAAGTATATACCTAGGTGTGGTCTTTACTTTGGCTTTACCCATATTAGTTTTTGAACAGAAAAGTTTGGGAGATACGATATCCTCTTGCTTTCAACTAATTAAAGATAATTGGTGGATGACCTTTGGTCTTTTAATTGTTTTTGGAATTATCATGTATGTGATTAATGTAGTTTTCCAACTTCCTTTAATAATTTACATGCTGGTAAATATGATCTCCGGATTTGATGCAGGAATAACAACAGTTGCCGAAAATATGCAAAGTAAAGATCCAATTCTAATAATACTATCTGTGCTTTCTTCCATAGCGCAATACGTATTATACATTATCACACCATTATTTACTAGCCTTTTATATTTTCATTTACACGAAGAGAAAAACTTTACCGGAACTTTTGAAAGTATTGATAAGCTTGGTAGCGATCGCGAATGAAAGTCTTAATTTATTTTCTTTTATTACTGAATTTCCATTTTGCGTTTTCGCAGCAAGATTCTATTGTCCAATCTGAACCTGAAAGTGAAAGTAGAAGCGTACGTTATGATGAAAATAATAATATAAGTCCGCTTAAGTTTGAAAAAACTACGATTGAAAATCTAAAACAAAATGAAGATTTTAATTATTTAGAAGAAGAGCAACATAAAAACTGGTGGCAGCAATTTAAAGAGTGGATCAATCAAAAATATCAGCAATTCCTCAATTGGCTATTTGGAGATTATGATGCTGGCAGCTTTTTTGGGCTTATCATAAAAATAATTCCTTATATCCTTTTGGTTGGTATTGTTATTTTGGTGATCTGGTTATTTACGAGAATAAATCCCGGTAAAAACATTTTACAAGAACCAAAAGCGGCAAATGTAAATCTAGATAACGAAGAAGAAATAATCCAAAATGCTGATATCCCGGCTTTAATAAAAGAAGCTATTGAAAATGGCCAATATCGTATGGCTGTTCGTTACTATTACCTTCAGGCGTTAAAAGAATTAGATCTCAAAAACGTTATCGATTTTGAAGCGCAAAAGACGAACGACGATTATATTTCAGAAATAAGCAATTCGCAGTTAAACAACATTTTTAAAAAAGTTACTCGCATTTATAACTTTATCTGGTACGGCGATTTTCAGGTTTCTAAAGAAGACTTTTTGTTAGCAGAGAAAGGTTTTTCAGAATTAAATACCAATATTAAAAACACCAAAAATGAGTAAATTTTATAAAATTTCGCTTGGTGTTTTTATCTTCTTAATAGCCTTTCTCACCTATTTAGAAGCTATCGAGCCTACGCCCATAAACTGGTATCCCAGCTACGCTAAACAAGATAAAATCCCTCTAGGAACTTATGTTTTTTATGAAAACTGGAAAGCCAGCAATCCAGATAATTTTAAAGAGATAAATATCCCTCCTTTCGAGTATCTAAGCGATAGTGCAGGTATTGAGAATGGCACCTATTTCTTTTTAAATAATTATGTGAGTTTTGATGAAGATGAATTAAATAAATTGCTGAATTGGGTTGAAAAAGGAAATACGGCCTTTATAGCTTCAGATGTATTTGGCGAGCATTTCTTAGACACACTTAATTTAGACACCAAACCTTACAACAAGAAAATTGAAGATGAAATTTCGTTTATCCCCAAAACGGAATTAGACCTGGTAAACCCAAATTTTGGCGAGAATGGCCCATTCGAAGTTCCGCATGAGTTTAGTTCTATTTACTTCAGCAAAATAGATACCTTAAAAACGACTATTCTGGGAACCGTAAAATATGATGACGATACGATAACTGAGCCGCAAATAAATTTTATTGAAACTGAATTCGGAAAAGGAAAAATCGTTTTACATAGTACGCCAGAAGCTTTTGGAAATTATTTTGTACTGAAAAACAACAATTTTAAATATGCTGAAAATGTATTGGCTTATATCGATCAAAATCAGCCTATTTATTGGGATAATTATTACAAAACCGGTAAAGCCCAACCTACAAGTCTATTGTATATCATCATGCAAAACAAGCCATTAAAATGGGCCTATTATCTTATGATCATTGCATCGCTGCTATTCATTATTTTTGAAGGAAAACGGAAGCAGCGCGCAATCCCGGTGGTAAAACCTTTAAAAAATCAGTCGTACGAATACACACAAACGATTGCCGATCTTTACCTTGAAAAAAAGCAGGTGGACGAGTTGACAAAAAAGCGTATTCAGCATTTTAAGGAATATATTCGTACAGAAATGAAACTGGATCCCGATAAAAAAAGAGATGAATTTTATCCAATTTTAGCTGATAAAACAGGAAATTCTATAGATTTTATAAAAGAATTGTTCGAAAATATAGAAGCGGTAGAAAGTAAGAAAGCTACCGCACAGGATTACGAAACTATATGTAAAGGCATCCATAAATTTAAATATGCAAATGCCATAAAAACCAAAAATATCGTTTGATTTTCTATAAAATCAACTAAAAATAAAACTTCGAAAGAAGAAAAACCGAAACCCAATGGAAGAACAAAATATACAACCAGAAAACGACCAAAATAAAGAACTGAATTTTGACAATCGAATTCCGCTAGAAGACTTAAAAAATTCAGTCGAAGATTTAAAATCTCAGCTTTCGCAGATTATTGTTGGTCAAACCGAATTTGTAGAATTGCTTATTGTAGGCTTACTTTCTAATGGCCACGTTTTGATAGAAGGTGTTCCCGGCGTTGCAAAAACGATAACAGCAAAACTTTTTGCGAAATGCCTGCAAACCGATTTCAGCAGAATTCAGTTTACGCCAGATTTAATGCCGAGTGATGTTTTGGGAACTTCAGTATTAAATATGAAAACCTCAGACTTCGAGTTTAAACCAGGCCCGGTATTCTCAAATATCATTCTTATCGACGAGATAAACCGTGCACCTGCAAAAACACAAGCCGCTCTTTTTGAGGTCATGGAAGAACGACAGATTACAATCGATGGAAAACGCCATCAATTACAAGATCCTTTTATGGTGTTGGCTACTCAAAACCCCGTAGAACAAGAAGGAACTTATGCGTTACCTGAGGCGCAACTGGATCGATTTCTTTTTAAAATTGAAGTTGATTATCCAAAATTAGAAGAAGAAATTGAAATTCTTAAAGGTCACCACGAACGAAAAGGCCAAAAACCTGAAAGTAACATCACTTCCATCCTTTCACCTGAAAAATTAAATGAACTAAAAACGCAAATTTTCGATATCAAAATTGATGAAAAGTTATTGCATTATATTGCAGAGATTGTAAGTAAAACACGCCAGCATGCGCATCTCTATTTAGGTGCTTCACCAAGAGCTTCGATTGCGATAATGAATGCAGCAAAAGCCTTCGCTGCCATAAATGGGCGTGATTTTGTAATTCCTGAAGATATTAAGAAATCACTAAATCCTGTTTTAGGACATCGTATTATCCTTTCGCCAGATCGTGAGATGGAAGGCATGAAAACCAAAGATGTAATTCAAATGATTAGCCAATCTGTAGAAATTCCGCGATAGTGATCAAATTTCTAAAATCCTTATACTTAACTAAGCATTTCTTTTACGCGATCGCTGCGATTGCTGTACTTTTCCTATTTTCATTTTGGATACCTGCAATCTATCCTGTTATTTGGGTGATATTGGTGATTTTAAGCATTGCTTTATTATTTGATATTATAGCATTATTTCAGGGAAAGGGATTGACCGCAAAACGAATTTTACCAGAAAAATTCAGTAATTCTGATGCGAATTCAGTAAAAATTCAGATTAAAAATGCTTATTCTTTTAAGGTTTTTGCTGAAGTGATCGACGAGCTTCCAATTCAGTTTCAAAAAAGAGATTTTTTATATACTTCCGAAGTAAAACCTACTAAAAACTTCGAATTTGAATATGAAGTTACGCCTTTAGAACGTGGGGAATATATCTTCGGAAAATTAAATATTTACGCCCAAACCATACTAAAATTAGCCAAAATCAGGAAGGTTTTTGATGCTGAACAAATGGTAAAAGTTTATCCGTCGTTTATCCAGATGAAAAAGCTGGATTTCTTGGCGATTGATAATAGAATTTCGCAATCTGGACTCAAAAAAATACGTCGCCTGGGGCACACGATGGAGTTTGAGCAGATTAAAGAATACGTAAATGGCGATGATGTAAGAACCATTAATTGGAAAGCCACCGCCAAACATCGAAATTTGATGGTTAATCAATTTCAGGATGAAAAAGCACAACCCGTTTATTCAGTGATCGATACGGGCAGAGTGATGAAAATGCCTTTTGAAGGACTTAGTTTGCTGGATTATGCTATTAATAGTAGTCTGGCTTTTTCAAATATTGCCCTACGGAAAAAAGACAAAACAGGACTAATTAGTTTCTCTTCTAAAGTTGAAAAAATATTAAAAGATTCCTCCAGGATGAGTCAGTTACAGCGAATCATGGAAAGTCTTTATAATGTAAATACCGATTTTAAGGAATCTGATTTTGGAAGTTTATACGCCGGTATTAATAGGTTTATCACGCACCGCAGCTTATTAATGCTCTATACTAATTTTGAGCATCCATCGGCTTTAGAACGACAATTACCTTATCTAAAAGCGATAAATAAGCGCCATGTTTTAGTGGTTATTTTCTTTGAAAATACCGAAATCACTAAATTGCTACACTCCTACCCTGAAAATCTTACCGAAAGCGCACACCAGGGAATTGCTGAGGAATTTAGCCAAAATAAAATAAAAATGGCTAAAGAACTTCAACGAAACGGTATCCAAACCGTACTTACAAAACCAAAAGAATTAAGCGTAAATACCATTAATAAATATCTTGAAATTAAAGCACGAGGATTGATTTAAATTATTCGAATATGGGATCGTTGGTATTTTAGAACTTTTGAATGCTGAGAATATGCATTTTACTTCTCCTACCATATTACCATAAACTTCAAGCTTTAACACATTTCAGTTTTAAATTGAATTCCAGTTCTCGCTAATTATTAATGTTGACTGGCAACTGTAAACCCAAAAATACAATTCAGCAGTAAAAAATTACAGTTCAGTAGGTTACTTGCTATTTCATAGAACATCTTTTCTACTTTTACAGTGTTCAACTAAATAAAACTATCTCATTATGAAAAATTTGGCAATTATTTTATTCCTACTTATTACTGGAGTATCTTCCAAGGCCCAGGAAACATCAAAAGGTGCTACCGGAAGCATTACTGTAGAAATTGAAAATATTAGCAGTGATAAGGGGAAGATTTCATACGGTCTTTATACCGAAGACACTTTTATGAAAAATCCAAAATATTCTAAAACTGCAAAAATAAAGGATGGAAAATCGACAGTTACATTTGATAAAATTCCTGAAGGAGAATATGCCGTGATATGTTACCATGACAAAAATGATAACGATCAAATGGATTTTGAAACCAACGGAATGCCGAAAGAAGATTATGGTATGTCGAACAATAAAATTAATCCTTATGGCCCACCAACCTGGGATGATGGTAAGTTTGGCTTTGATGGTTCTTCCAAAGAAATAGGCATCAAACTCTAAACTCCATATAAATCTTTAAATAGCCCCATAATTGATGAACTTCAATTATGGGGTTTTGCATAGATAAACTTTAGGTTTTATATAATTTCAATAGAAAAAACTAATATATTTGTAGTAATGATAAAAAATTAAGCATCAAACTTACACTATAATATTGTTCACAAATTATGACGATTACACAGTTACATTACGTTCTTGCGGTTGCAGAGCATAAAAATTTTACCAGAGCTGCACAAAAAGTATTTGTTACCCAACCCACTTTAAGTATGCAAATACAAAAATTGGAAGAAGAGCTGGATATTCAAATTTTTGACAGAAGCAAAAAACCGATTGAACTTACCGAAACCGGAAAGAAAATTGTGACCCAAGCAAGGAATATTGTAAATGAAAGTGATCGCATTCAGGATATCGTAGATCAGCAAAAAGGATTTATTGGTGGTGCTTTTCGCCTTGGAATTATTCCAACGATTATGCCTACCCTGCTTCCCATGTTTATCAATAACTTTATTAAAAAATATCCAAAGGTTAAACTTCAAATAGAAGAATTACATACTGAAGCTATTATTGAAAAACTAAAGGAAGGGCATCTTGATGCCGCTATTGCTGCTACACCACTTAGTATTGATGGAATTAAAGAGAATGTGTTGTATTACGAGCCTTTTGTAGGTTATATACCACCCAGCCATCGATTGCATAAAGATCATAAAATTGATGTAGGAGATTTAGATATTGATGACATCTTATTATTACAAGACGGCCATTGTTTTAAAGATGGAATCATCAATTTGTGTAAGACTGTAAAATCTACTGAAGCCGAACATTTTAGACTGCAAAGTGGAAGTTTCGAAACCCTAATCAAATTGGCCAATGAAGGTTTAGGAATGACGTTATTGCCTTATTTGCACACATTGGACCTTCCTGATAAGGATAAAAATAATCTGAGAATGTTTAAAGATCCCGTACCGGCCAGAGAGGTTAGTTTAATTTACAATCGTAGTGAATTGAAAATGCAAATAATAGATGCGATGCGTAAAGTAATAGGATCTGTGGTGAAAGGTGCGATTGCATTCCAGAATGTAGAAATTATAAGTCCCACACAACAAAAGAAAAAGAACGAATTAAAATATTAAATAAATAGTGATATTAAAAATTAAAAGCGGCTTTTAGCCGCTTTTTAATGTTTTATCATTTTACGAATTTAAATAGATTAAGCACTGGTTTAGTTCCGGATTCTGCTTAGTAAGCGCTTCTAACCAAATTTTGAGTTCTTCAACTTCATGAGGTAATAATCTAGAAATTGCTTTTTGAACTTCTTTACAGAATAAATTAGCATCAAAACTCACCTTATTTAGGATGACTTTTGTGTAATCAAACATCGCTCTCGCCATAATTTGATAATTTTAAAAATACATGAATTAATATAATGTAATTTTTTCTATAAGCTGAAAATAATTAGATGCTTAAATATAATAAAAATCGATGCTTACTTTAAGAGTAAACATTATTTTAACTTTTAAAATCTGTTATCACCACTAATAATATCACCCAAACCTCCTAAAATACTTCCTTCTCCTTTATCTTTCCCGCCAGCTTGCGGTGCTGCCTGTAAAACTCTATTTGCTAACCTGCTAAATGGTAATGATTGTATATAAACCACACCAGGACCTGTAAGTGTTGCAAAGAAAAGTCCTTCACCGCCAAAGATCGTATTACGAATTCCGCCTACAAATTCTATATCATAATTAACAGTTTGTGTAAAACCAATAATACATCCCGTATCTACTTTTAAGGTTTCTCCTATAGCTAATTCTTTTCTAGCCATAGTGCCGCCGGCATGCACAAATGCCATCCCGTCGCCTTCTACTTTTTGCATTATAAATCCTTCACCCCCAAAAAAGCCTCTTCCAAGTTTTCGGCTAAATTCAATTCCTATAGATACTCCTTTTGCTGCACACAAAAATGCATCCTTCTGGCAAATAAATTTACCGCCAAATTGCGTAAGATCGATAGGGATAATTTTCCCGGGATAAGGAGATGCAAAACTAATTTTCTTCTTTCCCTGCCCCATGTTCGAAAAGATCGTCATAAAAAGACTTTCTCCGGTAAGTAATCTTTTTCCGGCACCAAGCACTTTACCCAGAAAACCTTCATTTTCTTTACTTCCATCACCAAAAATGGTATCCATTTTAATACCATTATCCATCATCATAAAATTACCGGCTTCTGCAATTGCAGCTTCTTTTGGATCTAACTCCAGCTCTACATATTGCATTTCTTCTCCAAATATTTCGTAATCTATTTCGTGGGCATTCATATTTTAAGTTTTAGTGGTTTTATAATTAGAGTTGAAAAATCTTAAAATGTTACAAACTAGATTAAGTTTATTTTTTGGCCTTTACCTTAACCGTCCATTCAAATTCAAAAGTAGAAACCTCTACGCCATCTCCATTAGTTCCTATGGATTTCATCCAAAAGGTTTGTCCTTCTCCGGTTTCTAATGTTTTGGCAATCGCATTATCTATTAAAGCACCATCTTCACATTTAAAGGTGATCTTTCCCGTTGCCTTTTTGCTGAACACAGACTTATTTTGAGCTACCAACATCGAGATTGGTTGTTTTTGTGCTCTTATTTTCGAAATCACTAAAGCGCCAGTACTTAATTCAGCAGCCATTGCCTGAACCGCAAAATACATGCTTCTAAAAGGATTTTGATTGATCCATCTATGTTTTACCCCAACACTGCAATCTGTTTTAGAAATTGCTTTCACCCTTACCCCACATATCCATGCGCTTGGTAACTTGAGCATTAAAAATTGATTGAGTTTCTTAGGCGTTATTTGCATATCCTTAATTATTTCTTTTAAAGATATTTAAATTATTTCACATGTAAATCACGATCAAAATCATAATTAAATGTTAATTTTTAGTACTATGCTTTGCAAAATACCTTCTTTTAACCATATATTTGTATAAGAAATTAACTGGTATAGTACTTTTACATTTAATTAGTTAAGCTTTATAATAAGTTATCAATCAAAAACCATCCTTCATCAGGATATTGAAACCGGACTTAAAACCATCAAATAACCATCATTTTAAGTCCGGTTTATTAAAAAAGAAAACGCAATGGAATCATCAGCAATCAAAAAACAAGATCAAACCCTGGCCACGATCATCCACCTTTCGGTTTTTTCAAAATTATTTATCCCTTTTGGCAATTTCATCTTTCCAGTGATTATCTGGCTGGTAAGTAAAGAGAAGAAATTTGTAAATCATCATGGTCGAAATGCCGTAAACTTTCAGTTAAGTTTAATCCTGTATTATCTCGTTATCGCATGCCTACTCATTATCGCGTTACTTATTTTTGTTGCCAGAATTCCTCTAGAATTTTTAGAATTTAATGAATACAATATCAGGATTGATACTGTAGATAATGAGCAGGTCTTTCCTTTGCTAGTCATTCTTATTACCGGCGGCTTCTTCCTTTTTGGACTGATAGTTCTCGAACTGTATGCAGTAATTAGCGCCGCAAAAAATGCAAGTGAAGGAAAAGAATTTAAGTTTCCGCTATGCATCAATTTTATCAAAGAAGATACTACTCTAAAAGAAGCTTCTTAAAACATTTATCATGAAAAAGTTAATCAACATCAGTCTAATATTAGTCATTTTATTCAACATTTCTTGTGTGAAAATTGAAAATGAATTTGCAGATACTAAAAGCTACGATCTTGACGGAAGCTGGGAATTACACGACGGTAAAAACGATATTAAAAGAATCGATTTTGAAGATAATAAGGTAGTTCTCAAATCTGAAGATGAAACTATACAAGGAAAATTAGGGACTTACATTACAAGCACTTCTTCTATAGATTTATTTATTTTCTCTACTGTAAAAAACAAGAAAATACCATCAATAGAATATTATAACAGCGAAAAAAAAATAGAAATCCCTATTTATTACGAAATCCTGGACGACGAGTATTTTATCACTTTAAATGACGACGTATATCAAAAAATAAAATAATTATTAATTTATCGAATATGAATCCATCAATCAAAATATCACAAATCATCATCGCCATTTTGTTTGCTTTCCAATCAAGTTTTGGTGTAGCTCAGCAAAATGAAAAAATAGAGATCATGCTTGTAGGTTTTGCACACTTAAGCCAAATGCAAAATGGCACTGAGGCTGCAAGTATGTTTAATCCTAAAAAACAACAAGAGCTTGAAAAATTAACATTTAAAATTGCACAATTTCAACCAGATGCGATTATAGTTGAATTGACTCCGCAGGAACAAGAGTGGGTAGATAGCCTTTATCAGTTATATAAAAACGATAAGCTAGATCTTAAGAAGTTTGAGTATGGTGCAGGTGAGACTTACCAGATAGGTTTTAGGCTAGCGAATCAGCTTCATTTAGATCATGTTTACGGAATCGACTTCAATTCTTCTACATCACAGAATTTACTAAACGAAGGCGATCATTTTGAGTATTTCCAAGAGCAATTAAAAAAGCTTCAGCAAACCGCGAAACCTTTAGGAAAACAAGAGATGGAAAACTATTTATCACTATATGATTTTACGAAAAAGATCAACGAGCCAGAAATGCTTGATCTTTCTTATAGAGCCGTTTTCAACTATCCTGCTTATGTGCAAAACGGTGATTTTGATAAGGAGGGTATTAATTACAGAGAATTAAATTCCGAAGAAAAAAGATATGCAGGCGCCGAGTATATTAGTCTGTTTTTCGATAGAAATATTAAGATTTATTCAAACATTTTAAACATACAATTAAAAACCGGAAGCAAGAGAATTTATGTAATGATGGGACAGGCTCATATTGGGATTTTAAAAGATCTTTTAGAAGATAACCCCAACTATGAGATTGTAGACGCTCTTGCTTATTTAGATTAATCATCCAATTTATCAAACATAATCATCAATCAAAAAATGAACATTTTAACAACATTCAAAACCAAGCGCTATGAAGATAGAGAACACCAAAGCACAAATGCGTAAAGGTGTACTGGAGTATTGTATACTTTCGGTTTTAAAAGATGAAGATGCTTACGTAGCTGAAATCTTAGACACCTTAAAAGATGCCAAATTACTGGTGGTTGAAGGAACGATATATCCTTTGTTAACCCGACTTAAAAACGCCGGACTTCTCTCCTACCGTTGGGAAGAGTCTACCAGTGGGCCACCAAGAAAATATTATGGATTAACCGAAACTGGCAGATTGTTCTTAACCGAACTTTCCTCGACCTGGGATGAGCTGCAAACCGCAGTAAACATTGTAA
This sequence comes from Zunongwangia sp. HGR-M22, assembly GCF_027594425.1. Taxonomy (NCBI): domain Bacteria; kingdom Pseudomonadati; phylum Bacteroidota; class Flavobacteriia; order Flavobacteriales; family Flavobacteriaceae; genus Zunongwangia; species Zunongwangia sp. HGR-M22. The sequence continues at coordinate 1,704,341 of NZ_CP115159.1, read as the reverse complement.
CCACTCAAAAAAAGAAAAATCATGAATAAGACGATAAATATAAATCTTGCGGGCATGTTCTTTCACATCGATGAGGATGCCTTTAACAAACTTCAACACTATCTAGATGCCATAAAGCGATCGTTTACCGATAATCAGGGACGTGATGAAATTATAATGGATATTGAAGCTCGTATAGCTGAACTTTTTGCTGAAAAAAGAGCAAATAAAAGTCAGGTGATCAGCATGAAAGATGTAGATGAAGTGATCGCCATCATGGGCCAACCTGAAGATTATATGGTAGATGAAGACATCTTTGAAGATGAACCGGAAACCACTTCGGCTAAAACTAAAAAATCATCGAATAAAAGACTTTATCGTGATACTGAAAATTCTTATGTTGGTGGTGTAAGTAGTGGTTTAGGTCATTATTTAGAGATCGATGCGATTTGGGTTAGGTTACTATGGGTAGTATTAACGCTGGCTTCCAGTGGTATCTTTTTGTTGATCTATATCGCCTTCTGGATTTTTACCCCAGAAGCAAAAACGACGGCTGAAAAACTATCCATGCGAGGTGAAGAAGTAACCATCTCGAACATCGAAAAAAAAATAAGGGAAGGATTTGATAATGTTTCAGAAAAAGTAAAAAATGTAGATTATCAAAAATATGGCAATCGCGCAAAAGCCGGTGCGGGATCTGCAGCTTCAGCATTTGCAAGAATCATCAACGTATTTTTAAGGATCATTGTGGCTTTTGTGGGTATTGTTATCTTATTAACCGCAGGTTGTGGTTTAATTGCTTTATTTATTAGTCTGTTTACGTTTGGCACCTTTGGTATAATCGAAGCTCCCTGGAATGATCAATTAATGATGCATATCTCAGAAACTTCCATCTGGGTAGGCGCTATACTAAGCTTCTTTGCTGCAGGAGTTCCTTTGTTTTTTCTGTTTATATTGGGATTAAAAATTCTGGTAAAAAATCTAAAATCAATTGGAACCACAGCAAAATTAGTATTGCTAGGATTGTGGATACTTTCGGTTATAGGATTAGCAATAATTGGTATTAGAGAAGCCACCAGTAGAGCTTTTGATGAAGAAGTGACGGAAACTTATGTTGTTCCCACTAAGGCACAAGATACGTTAATGGTAGCTATGAGAAACAATTCACAATATTCTTCCCATTTTGGATGGAATTCTGATGAATTTGAATTGAAATACGATGAAAATGAAAATAAAGTACTTTACAATGAAGATCTAAAGCTAATAATTCGCTCTACTAAAGACACTGTCGCAAAATTGGATATTATCAAATCTGCAGAAGGTCGAAGTATTTTGGACGCCAAGAAAAGAGCAGAAAATATTGAATATCACTTCGAATTTTCAGATAAAACGCTCTATTTAGATAGCTATTTTTTGGTAAAGGGAGATCTAAAAGCCAGAGATCAGGAAATCGATCTAGTGTTATGGCTGCCAGAACAAAGCTTTATTATTGTAGATAAAAATATAGAAGCTTATCACAGAAACAGTTATTCTTCTTACGATATTTTACAAAATGGACAGGAAGGTTACACACTACGTGTAGAAAACGACAATGCTGTTTGCTTAGATTGTCCTGTAGAATTAATCGAAGAAGAAGATGAGGACGTTTTCGATACAGAAGATGATGGTTTTAATACCACAGCAGAAGAGAAAAAGTATCTCGAGGAACAAAAAAAGCGATTTGAACAAGACCCTGAAGGTATGGATGAACCAACTGACGCTTCAGATGATTTCTGATGCGTTAGTTTCTTATACTAAAAAAATGTATAAATATCATTGCTAAAACTTAAGCATCAATCAAAAACCAACCAATTATGATTAGTCTTTTAAATTTGATCATCGGTTTTCTTATGCTTGTACTTTCCTCTCGATTGGAGATTGCACGACAAAAGGATAAAATTCTTGAAGTTTCCAATAAGATTGAATGTAGTTATAAAGAAAATGATTTTTTAAATAACATTTGAACTATTTTAAAGCCTCTATTAGTTAGCTAAAGAGGCTTTAATTTTTTTCCGCTAGATATTTCGTATTTTAGTTTTCAATACAATCTGTTTTATGGCGTTCTTTTTGATATTGCTTTATTGAATGAAAAATAGAATTATGAAAAAAGGTATTAGTCTCCTACTGTTTTTAGCTACGTTCATTTCACAAGCGCAAGTTGTGGGAAACCGAAATGTTGTTAATAAAAAAAGAAATCTTGATAATTTTACTGAAATCCACATCACTGGAGAATTTGAGGTAAGCCTGGCAAGAGGAAATTCGGCTTTTGCAGAAGTTGAGGCCGACGAGAATCTCCATGATCTAATTCGAACCGATGTGGTAGATGGGGTTCTTTTTATTAAACCGGCAAAAAAAATTAAACGTTCTAAACGACAGGAGATAAAAGTTGAATTTCCAGAAACCATTACCAAAATTACACTTGAAGAAGATGCTGAGTTAGATGCTTCAAAAGGTTTAAATCTCTCTAATGTTGAAATTGAAACCATGGGTAAGTCCAAGCTGTTTCTAACCTTAAATGCCACAAATTTTAAGCTTAAAAATGGCGAAGATGCTCAAATTGAATTAAATCTGGAAGCTAAAGAAGCTTATTTCCAACTAAATGGAAGTAGTAAAATAAAAGCTTTGGTTAATGCTCCAATTTTTAAATTAGATAATTACGAACGTGCTGAGGCTGAAATTGAAGGAGCAGTTGAAGATTTTCAGTTAAGAACAGAACACACCAGCTCTTTTGAGGGTAAAAATCTTACTGCAACTAATGCTAAGCTTATTGCAGAAGGACGTTCTAAAAATGAAATTTCAGTAACCGAAAATTTAAGCATCACCGCTGAAGATCGCAGCGAAACCATCATTTTTAATACACCAAAGATCGAAATCGAAAAATTTACAGGAGAAGCTGTTTTAAAGAAAGCTGAGTTTTAATATTTCAAGTAAATTACCTCTGGGCAAGCCAATAAGACATTTATCAGAAAATTATTTATTATTTCGAGGCAATCTTCGGAGCATTTAACCTCGATGATTATCGAGTAAATATTTTAAAATAGCAAGGCCGGATTTTAAAATCCGGCCTTGCTGATAGTTATGAGTAAATTACTACTTATACTTAGGCAGTAACTTCTTTTTGCTCTTCTTCTGTGGTTTCAATTTCAGCTAAATAACGTTCAGCATCCATTGCAGCCATACAACCAGTCCCGGCAGCAGTAATTGCCTGGCGATACTCTTTATCCTGTACATCTCCAGAGGCAAAAACTCCGGGTATATTTGTTTTTGTAGATTTTCCCTGAGTAATTAGATAACCGGTTTCGTCCATATCTAAATGCCCCTTAAAAATATCTGTATTTGGTTTATGACCAATTGCAATAAATAAACCGGTGATCTCGATTTCTTCTTTCTCGCCAGTCTCATTATTTATCATTCGTAAACCTTCAACCACTTGCTCACCAATAACCTCGTCTACTTCAGTATTATAGCGAACTTCCAAATTTTTGGTGTTATTTACACGATGTTGCATCGCTTTAGAAGCTCTCATTTCGTCTTTTCTAACCAACATCGTAACTTTTCTACAGATGTTTGCTAAATAAGTTGCTTCTTCTGCAGCAGTGTCTCCACCACCAACAATCGCTACATCCTGATTTTTGTAAAAGAATCCGTCACAAACTGCACAAGCTGAAACTCCGCCTCCTCTTAATTTTTGTTCACTAGGTAATCCTAAATATTTCGCCGTAGCTCCTGTAGATATAATTACAGTTTCAGCTTCTACCCATTTAGAATTATCGATACAAGCTTTATGGATTCCACCAGCTTCTTTGCTAAATTCAACTTCGGTAACCATTCCCATACGAACTTCTGTACCAAAACGTTCAGCTTGCTTTTGTAGATCCATCATCATGGCCGGTCCATCTATACCTTCAGGATAACCAGGAAAGTTATCAACCTCGGTAGTTGTAGTTAACTGCCCACCAGGTTCCATCCCGGTATACATAATTGGTTTTAGATCTGCTCTGGAAGCATAAATCGCTGCGGTATATCCGGCAGGACCAGATCCAATGATCAAACACTTAATTCTTTCGATTGTCTCGCTCATATGTTCTTTAAATCTTATTCTTTATTTAGATTGTAAAAGTAGTAACTTCAATTAAAAACTTACAGTAAATCACATATAGATTTACTATATATCGATAGTTGCAGCATATTAGTCTGTTTAACTGACTAATAATTACTTACTGCATTTTTACAAATTTAAAACAATAAAATTACCTTTGCCAATTATGGAGTTTAGTCTGTTTAATATACTCGATATTCTTGGTACCGCAGCTTTTGCGATTTCTGGTGCATTATCTGCTATGAACCGCAGGTTAGATCTCTTTGGTATTTTTATCATTGCATTTGTAACTGCTATTGGTGGTGGCACATTACGCGATGTTTTGATTGGTAATACTCCTGTTACCTGGATGGAAAACACACTCTACATCTACCTTATTAGCGTAGTGACAATATTGGCCATTTTATTCAGAAATTATTTAAATCATCTAAAGAAATCACTCTTCTTATTCGATACGATCGGTCTTGGAGTTTTTACAATCACCGGCGTAGAAATAGGAATTAGAAATGAACTAGATCCTATAATTTCTATTGCATTAGGTGGAATGACGGGTGCTTTTGGTGGTGTAATTCGGGATATTCTTTGTAACGAAATTCCCGTAATTTTTAGAAAAGAAGAAATTTATGCGACGGCTTGTCTGGTAGGCGGACTCATTTTCGTAATCATGCACGATCAAAATATAAATACTGATATTACTTACATGGTGACGTCACTAACCGTAATTATCTTAAGACTATTGGCCGTAAAATATCATATCACACTTCCCGACTTTTATCCTGAAAAAGAGCAAAAATAAACTTCCTAAGATCTAAGCCTTGGGGCATTTATCTTAATTTTTCTCTCATTTTGAAGCAAGCCATGCATTTAACCTTCTTTATCGAGTGAATCGCTAAAATTGGAAAATCACTATTTAAAATTATGCTTTAAATCGCATTAGTAGAATTTTCTAATGTGGCAATTTCTTCCGAAGTAATCCATATAAAAAAGTACCCAGCATCGCACCGGCAAAAACTACCAATATTGGCAAGTATCCTGCTCCTGCCAATACGTAAATAGGGCCAGGACAAGCTCCTACTAATGCCCAGCCTAATCCAAAAATGATCCCGCCAAACATATAGCGGCTAAAGCTTTTATCCTTCGGAACAAAATTTATTGGCTTTCCGAAGAAAGATTTAAGATTCTTTTTCTTAATTATCTGAACGCCAATCACCCCAAATAATAGCGCTGAACCAATGATGCCGTACATGTGGAACGACTGAAATTTAAACATCTCGTAAATCCTAAACCAAGAAGCAGCTTCAGACTTAAACATCACAATCCCAAAAAATATTCCTATCACTAAAAATCCTATCTGTTTCATGCTCTAAAATATTAATGGATATAAAAAATGAATCATTACCAAACCACCAATAAAAAAGCCAATTACGGCAATTAAGGATGGTAATTGCAGATTGCTTAATCCTGAAATTGCATGCCCAGAGGTGCATCCACCGGCATATCTTGCTCCAAAGCCAATTAAAATTCCGCCTGTTAAAAGCACCAAAAGCGTAAGCGGTTCAGAAAAAACATCTGTTGAAAATAACTCTTTTGGCAAATAGGCTTTCCCAGCACTTTCAAACCCAAGATTGTTTAAATCCTGAACTGTTTCTGAAGAAATCGCAACGGTAGTTGGATCTTCGCTCAAATAAAAATGTGCGATAAAACCACCAATTACGGCACCTAGCAATACCAGTAAATTCCATTGCTGTGCTCTCCAATCGAAATTAAAAAAATCTGCTTTCTTATCTGCACCACAAATGCTACACATGGTTCGCAGGTTGGAAGACATTCCAAACTGACGGCCCATAAATAGGAGCAAAAACATGGTAAAAGCAATCAATGGTCCGGAAACATACCACGGCCAGGGTTCAAAAATCCAATTCATACTCTTCTTTTGTGCAAATAAACCGGAAATTAAGGAAACAGCTTGTAACATTAGTTACACTATTGAATAAACATAAAATCTAAGATTTGATATTCTCGTCATTCCGGACTTGATCCGGAATCTCATATTATGATTCATTTCGAAAATTACATCAATTTTCCTGAAGGTATTCTTTAAAATTACTCAGCACTTTCTCCGATAATCGCTCTTGCGTTTTCAGCGTCCAGCCGGCGCTTTTCTTCCCGATCACTACATTATTTCTTTTCTGAATATCCTGCGGAACATCTTTTTTAGCATCTCCATCGAAAATCGCAAAATTTGAGGTCGATTTTATCCAATTTCGAAAAGCTTCTAAATCGAACGGCATTCCTAAAGAAGTATTGATAAATATTTTTTCGTTACCAAATTTCTCAAAATGCTCTGGTTGAAGAATCTCCAGATTTTTGGGAAGATGAATTGAAATTACATCAACGGTTTCCAGAAGTTCATCCAGTTCTAAATATTCCAGTCCCTTTTGTTCGTATTGAAGTTTTCTACTTCTGCTGAAGTAATACAAATCTGCACCAAAAGGCAATAAACAATCGGCTAAAAGCTGCCCGGTAACCCCAAGACCTATAATCCCAATTTTAAGATCGGTAAGTTCTTGCGGAATTTCCTTCCACTGCTTTTCAGCATAACCGTGGATAAGCATGATCAATTCTGAAATCACAAATTCTGCTACTCCGGGATCGCCATAATCAAAAATTCCGGTTACCGTAATTCCTTTATCGCGTGCATAATCTACTGCAACATTGGCTGACGCATCATCGAATAAACTACAGCACATCCCAATATATTTAAGATTAGGGCTTTTTTGAATAATTTCTTCTGTGATCTGCGTTTTCCAGGAAACAAAGATCACCTCAGCATCACCAATTCTATTTAAAATTTCCTCATCGGTTTCCGGGAAATCATCAGGATGAATTATTTTTTCTTCGGAATATTCCTGAAGCTGAGCAATAGCTTCATCATTCATTTTTGTATAATCGACACAGGCGATTTTATTGAATTTCATCTATATTTTTTTGGGAACATAAGAAAAAATAGAAGATTTTTAGCCATTAGCACTCAGCTTTTAGCTTTAAATATCATCAATAAGGAATCACATATAATAGATTATCCAAACTAATAGGATGAGATCCTGAATCAAGTTCAGGACGACTTTACTTATTATAATATCAAAATCGCTATACAATTAATCCTATTCTTAGTTCTTGCCAACTGACTCATTCATACAACATTCAGCATTCAAAATATAAAAAATCCAGATTCTAAAAGCGAAGCGATCTAATATCTCAAATCTAAAAAGCTTAGCCGTCTAAACTCTATAATGGAATATTCCCATGCTTACGATCTGGTCTTAGAACCGTTTTATTTTCGAGCATACTAAAGGCTTTTAATAATTTTCTGCGCGTGTCTTTTGGCATAATTACCTCATCAATGAATCCGCGTTGTGCAGCTTCAAAAGGATTAGCGAATTTTTCTGCATATTCAGCTTCTTTTTCGGCTAATTTTTGTTCGGGATCTTCAGCTTCTTTAATTTCTTTTCTGAAGATTATTTCACTTGCTCCTTTGGCTCCCATTACGGCAATTTCAGCACTTGGCCAGGCAAAATTCATATCGGCACCAATATGTTTGCTGTTCATAACATCGTAAGCACCACCATAAGCTTTTCTGGTAATCACGGTTACTTTTGGCACGGTCGCTTCGCTAAGCGCATACAACAATTTAGCACCATTCAGAATAATCCCATTCCATTCCTGATCGGTTCCCGGTAAAAATCCAGGTACATCAACTAAAACCAATATCGGAATATTAAAACAATCGCAAAAACGTGTAAAACGAGCCGCTTTTTTAGAACTGTCCACATCTAAAACTCCGGCTAAACTCATAGGCTGATTGGCAACAATACCAATACTTCTACCACCTAATCTTGCAAAACCAACGATAATGTTATCGGCATAAGCTTTATGAATTTCAAAGAAAGAATCCGCATCGATAATTCCTTCAATAACCGAATGCATATCGTAAGGTTTGTTCGAACTATCGGGAATAATTTCATCCAGTTTTTCACGAATTTCATCCTGAGGCTCAAAAGCTAATTTTTCCGTTTTTTGCTTATTATTTTGGGGCATATAGCTTATCAGCTTCTTGATCTCTTCTAAGCAGGTAATATCGTTATTGGCCGTTAAATGAGTAACACCAGATTTTGTGGAATGCGTACTCGCACCACCCAACTCTTCTGAAGTTACATTTTCATTAGTTACCGTTTTTACCACATTTGGTCCGGTCACGAACATATAACTGGTATCCTCTACCATGATTGTAAAATCGGTTATTGCGGGAGAATACACCGCTCCCCCAGCACACGGCCCCATAATAGCGGAGATCTGCGGAATCACTCCTGAAGCTTTAACATTACGATGAAAAATATCGGCATAACCACCAAGAGATTTAACGCCTTCCTGAATTCGCGCTCCTCCAGAATCATTTAAACCAATTATCGGCGCGCCGGTTTTTACCGCCAAATCCATTACTTTGCAGATCTTTTCAGCATGAGTCTCAGACAGCGCTCCACCAAAAACCGTAAAATCCTGAGCAAAAACATAAACAAGTCGGCCATTAATCGTACCGTAACCCGTTACAACCCCATCTCCATAGAACTTTTGATCCTGCATTCCAAAATCGGTAGTACGATGCGTTACCAAAATCCCTATTTCTTCAAAAGAACCTTCATCTAGCAGATAATCAACCCGTTCTCTTGCGGTAAGCTTTTTCTTTTCATGCTGCTTCGCTATTCGCTTTTCACCACCGCCAAGATGCGCCTGTTCAATTCTTTGATTTAATTGCTCTATGTTTTTCTTACTCATGGGTTTTAATGTTTAGCTGTCAGCTGCTAGCATTCAGCTTTCAGTAGTAATGCTATCGATTAGAATTTCAAAATTGACAAATTAGCACATTTTCAAATTTACCCTCACTGATAACTGTCACTACCCACTGATAATCGCCTACTGCTCTTACTCTCTGGCTTCAGTAATTGGTAATCTTAGTTTTTTCTGATCTTTTAAATATTGTCTCAAAGCAATTAGAGCGGCCAGGCTGGATTCTTCTTCAATTTCATTTTTAAGCTTTTCAGGGGAATAATATTTCTTTACAAAATGGGTATCAAAATTCCCTGAAGTAAAAGCTTCATGTTCAAAAACAAATTTCCCGAAACTCAGCGTTGTAGAAACACCTTCCACCTGGTAATCATCTATGGCTTTGATCATTAATTGGATCGCTTCTTCTCGATTTTTTCCGTAGGTAATTAATTTTGCCAGCATAGGATCGTAATAAATTGGTACGTCCATTCCTTCTTCAAATCCATTATCTACCCGAATTTTCTCTCCGGAAGGAATTTTATATTTCTCTAATTTCCCAACGCTTGGCAGAAAATTGTCCATAGGATCTTCGGCATACACCCGCAACTCCAGCGCATGACCAGTAATTTTCAATTCCTCCTGTTTGATGCTTAGCTGCTCTCCCCTTGCAATTTTAATTTGCTCTTCAACTAGATCTACTCCTGTGATATATTCGGTTACGGGATGCTCTACCTGAAGTCTTGTATTCATCTCTAAAAAATAAAAGTTTCGATTTTCATCGAATAAGAACTCCACGGTACCGGCTCCAACATAATCGCAGGCTTCTGCAACCCGAACGGCTGCTTTTCCCATTTCGTCCCGAAGTTTCTCATCTAAAACTATAGATGGAGCTTCTTCTATCACTTTTTGATGCCGACGTTGTACCGAACATTCTCGCTCAAATAAATGCAATGTATTCCCATGCATATCGGCCAAAATCTGAATCTCGATATGTCGTGGAGAAGCTACATACTTTTCGATAAAAACAGAACCATCCCCAAAGGCAGATTCGGCTTCACTAATGGCACGTTTCATTTGATCTTCCAGATCTTTTTCCCGCTCTACCACTCGCATTCCTTTTCCGCCGCCACCTGCGGAAGCTTTTATCAATATAGGGTAACCAATTTCTTTAGCGATGTTTTTAGCTTCCGCCGTATCGGTGATCGCTTCATCGATCCCGGGGACCATAGGAATATCGTATTTTTTCACCGCGTCTTTGGCAGCGAGTTTGCTTCCCATGATTCGTATGGCTTTACTACGCGGACCGATAAACGAGATCCCGGCCTCTTCTACAGCTTCAGCAAAATCGCCATTCTCACTTAAAAATCCGTATCCGGGATGAATTCCGTCAACATTCAATTCTTTACATATTTCAATAATTTTATCTCCTAATAAATAAGACTGATTAGAAGGTGCAGGGCCAACACAAACTGCTTCATCAGCAAATTTAACGTGCGGCGCATTTCTATCGGCTTCAGAAAAAATAGCCACGGTTTTAATGCCCATTTTCTGAATAGTTTTTAGTACTCGCAAGGCAATCTCACCACGGTTAGCTACTAATATTTTTTTCATTTTTCCTGATTTTTAAGGCAATAGAGATTACTCCATTTCGATAAGCAATTGATTTTTCTCTACAGTTTCACCATTTTTGATCTGGATACTTTTTACTACTCCGTCTCTGGGTGCTGTAATTGTATTTTCCATCTTCATGGCTTCCAAAACCAGTAAATAATCACCTTCTTTCACAACTGCGCCTTCTTGAACATTTACTTCCAGAATCAATCCAGGCATAGGCGCTTTAATGTTATTGATCAATTGCGCAGATCCCAGGGAAAGACCCATTTTTTCTATTAAAAGATCTAAATCGTTTGCGATACTAATATTGTAAAGATTGGAGTTGATTTTTATCGAATACTGCCTTTTTAGAAAATCACTTTTTTCAACGGAAGCTTTAAAGGATTTATGTTTATGAAGTACATGAAAACTTGCATTATCAGTAGTTTGAATGTCTAAATCTGAAATCTGGTCTTCGGTAAACTCAAATTCTGATGTTTCATTCACTTTAAGCTTAAACTTTTTCCCCATATTTGATCAAATTTTGCTCATTTTAAGCAACAAGCTTTGTAAATATAGAAAATTATTAAGGTTTTTAATTAATTATTAATAATTTATAAATATTCTGAAAATAATGCTCCGAAACATCGAATTTCGACATAAAGAAAAATCCCAATTTCAATTAGAAATTGGGATTCACTCAAAATTTTATAAAAGAAAATATCAATTATAATTATTTGAAATCATTTACAGCATCACTTAGATCAAAAACTTTAATTCCGCTTAACTGCTTATCTACAATGCTGCTTCCGGCTGCAGATCGATAGCCGCCGGCACAATGCACAACGACTGGTTTATCTGTTGGGATTTCGTCTGTACGATCTCTTAATTCATTTAGCGGAATGGCAATCGCACTTTCAAAAAACTTCCCTTCTTCAACTTCAGAAGTATTTCTAATATCTACAATCGTGTATTCTGAAGGATTTTCTTTAAAATCGTCTACCGCTAAAAATTCGGTAGAACCTTCAAGATCTTCAGCAACAGTAATGATCGCTTTCAGATGTTTTTCGTAACCAATTTTAGCAACACGCTCCAACAAAGCATCAATGTCCTCAACTGAAGGCGCCACTAAATAAAAAGCTTCTTTTGGCTGAATGATCGCTCCTAACCATGTTTCAAACTTTTGCTTAGGCGATGTCGCCATAATATTGATACTTCCCGGTAAATGGGATTTTTTAAAAATATCTCCGCCTCTACTATCAACGATCGGTAAACTTTCTTCAATTTCATCTACATTAAGGAAAATCGGAACATTATATTTTGCTTTCTGCACGTTTAAAGCTCCGGCTTTATTAATATCAACATCAAAACCAAAATAAGAAGGAATAAAAGGCTGATCTTTTAGAATTTCGTCTACAAATTCATCTTCGGTTTGTTCTTTAAAAGCCCAGTTTCCCATGCGCTCATTTCCTAAAGTACCGGAAGAATCGCTACTCATATTTTTACCACACAACGAGCCTGCACCATGTGCCGGATATACCAAAGCATCGCCCGGCAAATCATTAAATTTAGTTTGCATGGTGTTATACATTTGCTTGGCAAGATCGATACGCTTGGCTTTCATATTCCCGGCGTTTTCACGCAAATCTGGCCGGCCAACATTTCCTATAAATAAGGTATCTCCGGTAAATAGCGCAGTGTCTTCTCCATCCTTGGCAACGACCGTAATACTATCTGGACTGTGACCTGGCGTATTTAAAGCGCTAAAAGTAACTTTTCCTAATTCGAACGTATCACCTTCGTCAAAACTTTTATGATCATAATCTGCGCCTACCAATTTGCTTACAAAAATAGTTGCGGCAGTTTCTTCATTAATTTGTAAATGACTGCTAATAAAATCGGCATGAGGATGGGTTTCAAAAACCGCGACGATTTTCGCATTGTGTTCTTCAGCAAACTTATAATACGCCATGGGATTTCTTGATGGATCTACCAGCGCCATTTCACCTTCACTTACAATGGCGTACGAATAATGTGCTAAAGCCTCGTCATTAAACTGTTTTATAATCATTTTTTATATTCTTTCGTTATTTCACTTCTTTATTTTTAAACGGAAAAACCATTTGCTCTTTAAAACTTTCCGGGAAATTATCGTCTCCTTCAAAACCCAATTCGATATTTTTTCCGCTCTTCGGAATATATGCTGTCTTAAAAAGATAATCCCAAATACTCAAACTGAGTCCGAAATTCATTCCATAGGGATGTGACTCTGGTAAATCTTTGGAGTGATGCCAGATATGCATTTTTGGATTATTAAAAATATAGCCTAAAAATCCATAATTCCAGCCCACATTTGCATGATTTAGGTGACCAACAAGCACACTGAACATGTGGACGATAAAAAACTCCTGGATGCCAAAACCTATCATCGCCAACGGGATATACTGTGCGGTTTTATAAACAATCGTTTCCATAAAATGAAACCTGAACTGCGCTGCGAACCCCATTTGTTTTACGCTATGATGTACTTTATGAAATTGCCATAACCAGGGACGTTTATGTAGCTGTCGATGAACATTCCACTGAATAAAATCGGCAATCACGAACATGATCAAAAGCTGACCCCAAACTGGCAGGTTTTGGATATTAATGGCTACAATATTTTCTAAGCCAAAAAGTCCCAGAAAATCATTGAAAATAGCTACACCAACATTCGATAATGCGTTGTAACCAATCAACGAAAACAGGAAGAAATTGAAAATGATATAAAAGCCATCCAGCCAAAAATCTTTTCTAAAAACAGGCTGATTTTTGCGCCAGGGCAAAACAATTTCTATAATCCAAACAAGTAAAGAAATGGCGATTAACCAGTAAAAATAATTAGTCCAGGAAGGATTAGTGATCTCCTGCACCAGATAATCAAAATACCCGGTAAACGAATCCTGAATTATTTTTACGTATTTGTCCATTTTTAATTTCTTCCAGAGCAAAAGTAAATAAAACCTTAAGCAAGACCAGTAACTTTTGTTACAATGCTGTTTTATACAGTTATAGAAGCATCAACGAAATCTTAACACGCGAAAAGCTTTTAGTGTTATAAGCCGTTAAACATAGGCGTTATAAAGATATTCTTTAGTAATTTCCCGCTAAATTCAGATTAAAGAAAAGAAGGAAATGAGTAAGAAGAAAAATTTAAAACTTGAAAAACTGGCATTTGGTGGCGTTGCTGTTGGAAACGGTTTTGAAAAAGTGAGTGACAAACAATCCTGGGAAACGCTTGAAGCTGCTTGGGAATGCGGCATTAGACAATATGATACCTCTCCCTGGTATGGTTTGGGTTTAAGCGAGCGCCGTATGGGGCATTTTCTAAAAAATAAGCAACGAGAAGAGTATATTTTATCGACCAAAGTTGGTCGTTTGTTTACTCCAACCAAAAATATTCCAGATACGCAATGGGTAGACCCTGCTCCATTTGATTATCGCTATGATTATTCGGCAGAAGCTGTTCGACGTTCTGTAGAGGATAGTTTGCAGCGACTTGGCGTAGAAAGTATAGATTATGCATTTATCCACGATCTCTCTCCAGATAACAATGCCGATCTTGGCGATTGGGAAGAACATTTTGAAATTGCTAAAAAAGGTGCCATGCCAGAACTTAGCAAAATGCGCGAAGAAGGATTAATTAAAGGTTGGGGACTCGGCGTAAACACGGTAGAGCCTATTTTAAGAACAATTGATTATGCAGATCCAGATTTGTTTCTATCTGCAATACAATATTCCTTGATCGACCATAAAGATTCTTTAGACCGTTTATTTCCTAAAGTTGAAGAAAGCGGTGTTGGTCTAATTGTAGCAGCTCCTTTTAATGCAGGGTTGTTGGGCGGACAAAAGCGCTACAACTATGCTGGGGAAATGCCGGAAGATGTTGACGCTCGCTATAAAAAGATGATCAAAATTGCAGATAATTACGATGTTGATCTTGCGAAAGCTGCGATACAGTTTTCTTATGCACCAAAGGTTGTCGACACCGTTTTAGCCGGAGCCAGCAAGCCTTACCAAACCATCGAAAACATGAAAGCTTTTAATGCGAAAATCCCAAAAGACTTTTGGATAGATCTCAAAAGCGAAGGATTAATTGACGAGCGTTGTGAAACTCCGCAATTCTAATTTTTTAAATGAATAAAATGTGAGCTAAATGTCAAGATGGAATTACAGTCACCCCTGAACTTGATTCAGTGTCTCAGTCTATAATTTTTATTTTACAATCTTTATGAGATTCCGGAACAATTCCGATAGCTATCGGAACGGAATGACGAATAGTTGATAATTAAAAAAGCCGCTTTTTACATAGAAGCGGCTTTTTTATTTTCTAGCTGAATTGAAAACAGTAATTTTAAAGCTCAAAATCGATAAAATGAAACGCAATTTTTTTCTACTCTCTATCCTGAATATCCTGACTCCTGCTCTATTGTTTGCGCAAAATCCAAAAGTAGATATCCTAGAATATGAATTTCATCTAGATCTGAATGACAACAATGATGTCATTAAAGGAAAAGCGCTTATCGATTTTAAATACACAGAAGATTCAGGTGTTTTAGCGCTGGATTTTGCTTCGGAAGAAAATGGTAAAGGAATGAGTGTAGACAGTATTCTTCAAAATGGTAAAAATCTAGATTTCAAACATTCCGAAGAGAAATTAAGCATCAGCACTACTTCTGAAGAAGAAATTAGGATCTATTATCATGGAGTGCCAAAAGACGGACTCATAATTAGTGAAAATAAATATGGAGATCGTACATTTTTTGGTGATAATTGGCCAAATAGAGCACATCTATGGCTGCCGGTAATCGATCATCCTTCAGATAAAGCGAAGGTTTCTTTTTATGTGTCTGCACCTTCAAAATATCAAGTTGTGGCTACAGGAACACTTCACGAAATGACCAATCTTAACGAAGAGAAAACACTTTATGTATATTCTTCGCCATTAAACTTACCTACCAAAGTGATGGTGATTGGCGTGGCTGAATTTGCCGTACAGCATTTGGGCGAAATTGATGAAATTCCGCTTTCATCTTGGGTGTATCCTGAAAATAAAGAAGCTGGTTTTTACGATTACGAACAGGCTGAAGAAATCTTATCATTTTTTACTGAAAATATTGCGCCTTTTCCGTTTACAAAATTAGCGAACGTACAATCGACCACTCGATATGGGGGAATGGAAAACGCCGGAAATATCTTTTATTTTGAAAATTCTGTTGATGGGAAACGTTCATCAGAATTTCTTTTAGCACATGAAATTGCACATCAGTGGTTTGGAGATTCAGCTTCCGAAATTGACTGGTCGCATCTGTGGCTAAGCGAAGGTTTTGCCACTTATTTTACCGATCTGTATGCTGAGCATAAATACGGAAAATCAAAATTAGACGAGAAATTACAAGAGGAACGACGCCAAGTAATCGGTTTTAGTCAAACGACAAAAACGGCGGTCATCGATAGTTCCAGAACCGATTTAATGGAATTACTGAATCCAAACTCCTATCAAAAAGGTGCATGGGTGTTGCATATGCTTCGCAGAAAAGTAGGCGACGATAATTTTTGGAATGCTATTAGAGAATATTATCAAAAATTTAAATTCAGTAATGCGACTTCAGCAGATCTAAAAGCTGAATTCGAAGCAGCTTCAGGAGATGATTTAGATCTATTTTTTGAGCAATGGACCACGCAATACGGCCAGCCAAAATTGAAGATCGATCAAAGTTTTAAAAATGGAAAACTTAAAATTACGGTTCGGCAGCTTCAGAAAAATCAATTTAAATTTCCGTTAGAGCTTCAACTAAATTTTGCCACAAAGGAGCCAAAAACTATCGAATTTGATATTACTAAAAAGAAAGAAACTTTTGAGATTGAAGTTTCAGAAAAACCGGTATCGATAGATTTAGATCCAAATACTAATTTACTATTTGAGGAAGCACTGTAAGTTATTCAGCGATTATAAACATAGAAGGAAACCTGGTGGAATATTGTATCACAAATTGCTGTCCCTGCAATCTCGTACTAAATTGACCATTTCGATAATCGATAGATCTTCGTATTAATTTCTTCCGAAGTTTAGGATTTAACTTAATGCCTTGGTTTTCGATGGTACCGTAATTATTCGGATATTGAAAAACTGCAAACTTTTCGTAGCCTTTGTCACTAATACTTGTTTTGATTGCTTGCTCGCCTGTAACGGTAGCTGTTGTTTTTTGGTAAGAATTATTAATAATTGTATTAGTAAGATAGTAATTTGCTCCTTCGGCAATGTGCTCTGTTACAATTGCAAAGCCAGCTACCCCAACTATAAGTATTATTTGCATTAATGTTACCATGCTATAGGTTACAGGATCTTTTTTGAAAGTTCCTTTTTCTATATTTTCAGATCGCACAAAAATTCCTGCAAACAAAAAGCATAAGCCTAAAAAAATAAAAATAACACTTACATGTTTTATTAATGCCCAGTAATCTATCAAATGCGTAAAAAGCATTTTAAGCAAAAAACCGATAGCCAAAAAACCCAATCCAGTTAAATACCTAGTTTTTAGCAAATTTTAGAAGTTTATTTCGCCGACTTTTAGCTCGTCGTCACTATTTTCTAATCTATAAACTTTTAATGTTTTTTGCTGTTCTTTAGTTCCGTAATTTTTGAAAACTGTGATTTTTAAAAATGTTGGTCCAGATATTTTCTGAACATTATCGCTATAATAATCAATAAACATCTCGTAATTGCCGCTTATAGCCTCTTTTAATTTAAAAGACTCAGGGCCAAAGCCTTCGGTCATATCATCAGAAAGTTTCCCGCCTATTTTTGTTTTTTTATTTTTGTACCAGCATTTTTCATTTTTAGGATCGATCACCCAAAGATCAATATCAGTATCGTTATGATTCCAGTCGAGCACCACGCGAAGATCCATTTTCATTGGACTAATAAACTTTTTATCAATATTCGATAAATCCAATTCATTTTTATGAAGCGTGATTAGGTTATTCATTTCTACAAAAGAAATATCCTCGATTCCAGAAAATCTGCGTGCTTCATCTTTTTCTACTAATTCACCACTTACAATTTTGTAAAGCAATTCTAAAGCTTCCTGAAAATGTCCATTTTCAATTTTAATTAATGCCAAATCACGATAAGACTGGATATCTTCAGGGCGCAATTCTAAAACTTTGGTATAAATATACTCGGCCATTCCTGTTTTTCCTTCCGCTTCCAGTTTATAAGCTAAGGCTCGGCTCAACTCATAATTATCTAATTCGATTTCAGCTATATTAGAAATAATTCTGAAGGCTTTTTCAGTTTCATTTTGGCTCAGAAAATAATCGGCCACATCCATATAAAAGGACGGCATATTATTATATTCTTCTCTTAATTCGCGATATAATTGATAGGCTTCTTCCGCAGAATTTGTTCTTTTGAGTTGCCTAATATATGCTGAATTTGGATTCCATCCTTTTAATTCCAGTTCATTTTCAATTTTCAATTCCAGCTCGGCTATTTTATCTTTTTCCTTTTCTGAAAGCTCTTTAGTTTTAATAACAACTACACCGCCGACCGCTTGAGCACCATAAAGTTTAGTGGCATTTTCTGAATTTATACTGTAAAACTCCGCTATATCATCAGAATCCAAATTAGGCATTTCACCGACTAAATTTCCATTCACAATATAAATTGGGTCTTTGTTAGATAAATTATTTGCACCTCTTAAACTAACAATTTCTTCTTCATCGTTTACTACCTGAATTCCGGCAACTCTACCCTGTAACGCGGTTACAGCACTCGTCCTAGTATTAGACGATTCGCTCTGATACCCCATAACCACTACTTCATTTAAAGTTGAAGCATTTTCTTCTAATTCTACATCAATTAGATCTCCTGTAACAACTACTTCCTGAGTTTCAAAACCAATATAGCTGAAAATCAATTTTTCACCTTCGTCTACATAAATTTGATAATTTCCGTCAAAATCGGCTTGAACTCCGTTTGAGGTTCCTTTAACAATAACATTCACCCCCGGTAAAGGAAAATCATCTCCTGCCGCCGTTACGTTTCCTTTTACTAAATGATTTGAATTCTCATTACCGGGAATATCTTCTCCTGAATTTGAATTAGATGTTGAATTTGAACTTGGTTCACGTTCTGGAGCTTCCTCGCCAGAATCTACTACGCTAGTCACAGGATCGTTGGTTCTTTGAGAAATAGTATCTTTTGAAATATCAATTTTGGGCGCTTTCCCGTACCATTTTTGAATATCGTTATATCCATCAATAATCAATAAACGTTTTGCTTTCAGGTTATTTTGGTGATTTGCAAGACTGGATTTTTTACGACGCATCGCATCCTGATACTCCGCTAACATTTCGTCTGGTGGCGTGACTTCGTACTCGATATAATCTGAAAGTCGATCTAAAACCAACAAGGATGTATAATCTGAAAGTACCTGATAATCTTCACTTACTTCGATAATTTCATCTTCCAAATCCTCATTTTGGACATTTAAGAAATCAATTTTTTGATTCGCCCATTTCTTATCGATTCCCCAATCTTTAACATCGATCGCATCCACAGGATTAATCTCGATCGTATTCACTACTTCATTACCAAACCCAAATTTTAAAGTAATCGTTGTATTTTCAAAACCTTTACCGGTTAGTGTAAAATCTTTATTGAGTATTTTTTTCTCTTTTGGATAAATTTCAAGCGAATTATCTTCTGAAGTTGCTCCTAAGAATAACAAAGGCTGATTTTTCAGTTTTGAAATTGCTTCTTCTAAGCCCGAATTTTTAAGATTGATATAATTTCCGCCAGATTGCAAAGAAACCTGTTGAAGCTCTTTATGATCTGCTGAGGTTTTGCTGTTTATAGCAAAAATTGGAAGATTAAATTTCTCCTCAAAACCTCCAAAATTGTCTAAACCATCGCTAAATAATAAAATAACCTCACTATCTTCACTATTAAAATCTAATTTATTGTAAGCCGTACCACCGTCATAAATTAGAGATTTTAAAAATTCGAAAAGTGCTTTAGAGTCTCCATTTTCGACTTTAAAAGTAGATTTTTTTCGCTCTTTATAGTCGAATGTGATTAACTCGACTTCAACATTTCTTAAATACTCAAAATAGCTTTTTAGAAGATCGATTTCCTTTTGAATTTGCCTATCTTTTTCTGAATACGAAACATCCCAAAAGATACTGATTTTTGAAGGTTTTGGCCTGATGCGCTCTTTGGCTTCTATAGAATTATACCAGTAAAAAAAGTCATCCTGAGCTACAAATGTTGGTTTTGCATCATTTTCAGCAATTCTGAAAATAAAATCCTGATCTAATTTAAAGTTCTCCTTCTCAATTTCTGAAACTAAATTTCCGCCAAAATTCTCGAATTTCAAGTTTGATTTTAAAGTAGAAGCATCATCAATACCGGCCACGCTAATTTTTAAGTTAAAATTCTCGAGTTTTAAATCATATTCTAACGGTAATTGATAAAATAATTCGCCTTTATTCAGAATCAGTTCTTCATCATAAGCCAAAACTACACGTTTATAAGATTTCGCTTCGATAGGAAAAATTCGTGCTTTATAATTATTTCCCTGCGTTTTCTCAAGCAATGCAGGATCGATACGTCGTCTAACCGTACTTTCAAAAGCAACGCGAGCTTTCTCCTTTTCAACAATTACCGCTTCTCTTAGCTTTCCTTTGATATCTAGCGCAAACCGGCTTACTTCCCGGCCTTCGCCTAGTGGGAAATTTAACTCACCTTCCAGTCTTTCATCGTTTGGATTGTAGAAAAATAATTCGAATGTTGTGGTGGCTAGGTTTCCGGCAATTTTCACATCTACGTTTAGTTTTGCAAGATCCAGTTTTTTATTGCCAACCTTAATTTCTGGTGAGTTCTGAGAAAACAATGTCAGGCTTGCCTGAAACATCAGAAAAGAAAATAATATTAATTTTTTCATAGTTAAGGAGTACGAAATATCCTATGAATTTAATCGAAATTATTCAAAATCCCACCAAACTTCCTGCTTAAATTCCTGATTCAATTGATATAATTCTCCAATTTTCGGACTTACATAATTAAGCTTTTCCTTTTCAGCTGATTTTGTAAAACGTATTATAGGTTCATTCCACGGATGGGTAGAAAGCGTAAATTTTGCCCAATGAACAGGGATTACTTTTTTGGCTTGTAGATCGTTTGCAGCCTTCACCACTTCTTCTGGAAAATTGTGAATCTGTGGCCAGTTTTTCCCGTATTGTCCACATTCCAAAATTGCAAGGTCAAATTGGCCAAATTTATCACCTATTTCTTTAAACTGCGGACTATATCCTGAATCACCACCTAAATATAATTTGTATCCAAAAACTTCAAAAACAAAAGACGACCACAGCGTATTGCCGCGCTTAAATAAGCGTCCTGAAAAATGACGGGCAGGCGTAGCAGTAATTTTAAAATTACTTTTAATTTTTTCAGATTCCCACCAATTTAATTCGGTAATCATCCTTTCTGAATATCTCCAGTATTCTAAATGCGCACCAACTCCTAAGGAACAAACCACTCGTTTTACCTTCGATTTTAGCTTTTCTATCGTTGGATAATCTAAATGATCGTAATGATCGTGCGTAAGCAGT
Source organism: Zunongwangia sp. HGR-M22 (assembly GCF_027594425.1). Lineage (NCBI taxonomy): Bacteria > Pseudomonadati > Bacteroidota > Flavobacteriia > Flavobacteriales > Flavobacteriaceae > Zunongwangia > Zunongwangia sp. HGR-M22. Next base: position 1,683,148 of record NZ_CP115159.1, on the reverse strand, counting down.
AAAATATCAATTTCAGGCATGTCCTCTACTCCATATTCATTGGCGCCATCGTAAGCTTTTCCGAAGAAAGAAACCGGCGAAGCATTTCCGCTAAACACAGGATCTACCAAAATAGTATACTCTTTTATTTTCAGTAAATAAGAAGAATGTCCAAACCATACAAAAGAAGGCTCTTCAGCTTCTATAGTGTTAAGATTAGTCTTTACAGAAGGGATTTTGTTTGAAGGATTTACCGATTTTGGGCGATTTCGCATATCTTTCATCATTGTGAACATCGATACGTTATTAGGGTTTACCGAGGTTTCTTCTATGTTCTGAAAGCTTCCATCTTTAAAATTTTTGCATTCTTGTATTCTTGCTAATCGCTTACCAGATGGGGCTTTTCCAAATTGCTTTATCATAATTTATGGGGTATAACAATGAATCTGAAGTTGTTGTATAAAGGTATTTATTAAGGTTGGATTGACTTATTAAATATTTCAGAAAAAATAAAAATGTAAACAAAACTTGACATTTTAAAAAAACAGCCTATATTTGTAAAATAAACTTTACTTTTAGTTAAATACATTTTACTTATGAAAGCAAAACAAAATAACTGGCGCAGTGAATTAAAAAAGAACACTAATGCTTTGGCTGTATGGACATTTTTATGGGTTTTCACCTTGGCATTTGTTGCCTTTGGCCCAAAATTTATCTGGAACGAAAATAAAATCATTACCATTGTAATGATCATAATAAACGCTCTTGTAGGGTTTGGTATGATATTAATCAATCGAAAACATCTTAACAGCCAGGATCCCTTACAACGTAAAATAAGTATGGATGCTATGGCTATAACTTTAGGAATTACATTGATCGTTGGAATTAGTTACTCTATGTTAGATACCACTAACCTGATCTCCTTTAATGCTGAAATCTCTCATTTGGTTTTCGTCATGGGAATCACTTATTTGGTTGCAATGTTAATTGGAAATGCTCGTTACAAATGAAAAATCGAATCAAAGTATTACGAGCCGAGCAAAACATTACGCAGGCAGAATTGGCCAATCGCGTTGAAGTGTCTAGGCAAACCATAAATGCAATCGAAAAAGGCAAATTTGATCCCAGTTTGCCACTGGCATTTAAAATCGCCAGATTATTTAATCTGAAAATTGAAGAAATTTTTCAGGATGAAGAGTAATAACAAAAAAGCGCCGACTGGCGCTTTTTTTGTTTATTATCATATTAAAAATTAGTCTGTTATATCCTGCCCGAAATCCGGGAATCCGTTTTCATCCCATGTAAAGGTTCTTGCTCTTGTATGACGATTAAAATCATATAAAGAATTACCTCTTATTTTTTCGTAAACTCTTGCATGATAAATTAGAACATCGGTCTCACCATCTTCAGCAACTGTAAATGAACTATGGCCGGGACCAAATCGTCTTAATTCAGCATTTGTAGAGAAAACAGGCTTTTCAGATTTATACCATGAATCTGGATTCATTAGATCGGCATCTTCCTCTGCCCATAACAATCCCATCGCATAATTCGCATCTGTTGCACTTGCAGAATAAGTCATAAAAATTTTTCCGTTTCTTTTAATAACCGCCGGCCCTTCATTAACCAGGTAACCTATACGTTCCCAATCATACTCAGGATTTGTGATTTCAATTTCTTCACCTTTAAGTTTAGTGGGAGACTCCATTTTAGATAACAAAATTGAAGTTCCTCCTTCTTCTCTAACGGCTTGTGCCCATGCATAATAGTGTTCTCCATTATGTTCAAAAGTAGTAGCATCTAAAGAAAAAGAATCGCGCTTTGTAGCTATTTGTCCTTCTTCCTTCCATTCCCCTTCCATAGGATCTTCTGAATCATTAGACAACGCGAACATTCTTATTTTCCATACATCTTCTACTTCTCCTGCAGCAAAATAGACATACCATTTTCCGTCAATCTTATGCAGCTCCGGAGCCCAAATATGAGCTCCCATTTTACCGGTTTCATGCTTTGTCCAGATTACTTTGGGTTCGGCAGTTCCTAGTCCATTTATCGTTTTAGACTGGCGCATTTCTATACGATCGTACTCTGGCGATGTAGCAATAAAATAATAAGTACCATCTTCAGCTTTTAAAACCCATGGATCGGCACGTTGGGCCACAATTGGATTATGGTAGGTGATTTGTTGAGATTCTGATTTTATATCAGCTTTTTGCTGATCTGAAACTTCAGCATTTTTACAACTACTAAATGAAGCAAAAATAATCCCTAGTAAAAGATAGCTTGAAACGTTAAATTTAAATGACATTTGAAAGATTATAGATTTATTGTCTAATATCTAACATTTTGACAAAAAATAAAAGTTAAGTGCAGTTTTTACACTTAATTATTTTTCCTGAAATTGCTGCTCATCTCTTTCAAAAATTTTAATCATTTTAAAAGATTTCATTAAATGAAATAATCCCGGCAATATCACTCCGCCTCCTATAATCAAAGATATTCCCAAAACCATAATTACAGTATCTGGTGATATATTTTCTAATAGGCTAATTTCTTCTTCTGAAGTAATGATAACATACGGAAAATGAGCGATCAATGCTGCAAAAAGTACTAAAACCACTTGAAGACCGGCAAAATACCTACTTAGAACTCTACGACCAGAACGTATATATTTCCACAATGGAAATAATAAAATTCCTGAAAGTATAATACAAACGATAGAGATCGGATTTGTTACAAAATCCCTTATAAAAGCGATCTCATTAAAAAATCCGTAAGCGATTAAAATAAACCCAAGAATTACTAAAATACCTGTAAATATTTTTGATTTTCGGATATACATATTTCTTATATCACCTTTACTTTCGCCTATTAATAAAGTTGAGGCTAAAAACGCACAAAGTGAAGCATAAAATAATCCCATCAAAATACTAAATCCATTAAACCAAGGCTGCATAAAAAGATCGTAAAAGCCGTAATTGGTATAATCTTCAGTAACTATCAATTCCCCACCAACAAGCGCAGCGAAACACATTCCTAAAAAAACCGGTGTTACAAAACTCGAGAATCGAAATAAACTATTATAAACCATTTGAGATTTATCTTCGAATGCATCGTAATGCCTAAAAATAAATGAAACACCACGCATGGTAATTCCCAAAAGCACTAGAGTTAAAGGCACATGCAAATAGATAATAATAATATTGAAATATATTGGAAAAGCAATCCATAAAATAACAATAAGGATAATTAACCAAATATGGTTGGCTTCCCAAATTGGCCCCATCACTCTATAAATGGTATCACGATTTACTTTTTTATTTTCTCTGGAAGAAAAAAGTTCTACTATACCGGCGCCAAAATCGGCTCCTCCCAAAAGAACATAAAGCAAGAGCGAAAACAGTAAGAAAAATAAAACTACGTACAACATACTTAATCTTTTTGGGTGTTTAGGGCTTTAATTTGTCGTTGCATTAACCAGGTTACCGTAATCGCCAATAAAATATAAACGGCGACATACATAAAAAAACTAAACTTCATTCCCGGCATTGGTGTAACGGCATCACTGGTTCTCATGATCTGGTAAATAATCCAGGGTTGCCGACCAACTTCAGTAACTACCCAACCTGCTTCTAAGGCTAGAAATCCAAGGGGAGCTAAGAGCATAAAAAACCACCAGTATTTTTTGCTATCCATCCAGGATTTCTTTTTTAAACTTATAAAAAATAGCAAACCGGCTAAGGCGAGCAAAGTGCCGATCCCCACCATCACCTGAAAAGCATAATGTACGATAGCAACAGGTGGAATTTCGTCTTCAGGAAATTCGTTTAGCCCTTTTACTTCAGCATCAAAATCTCCAAAAGCAAGGAAAGAAAGTGCTTTTGGGATTTCTATTTTATAGTTTACTTCTTTATTTTCTTCATCTACTATTCCGCCTACAAACAGTGGTGCGCCTTTTTCGGTTTCAAAATGAGCTTCCATCGCGGCTAATTTAGCTGGTTGTCGTTCAGCTACATCCTTGGCAGAAAGATCTCCACTTAGCGGTTGTAAAAGCGCGGCAATTGCTCCAAAGAATATAGAAATTTGAAATGCCTTTTTGTGCACTTCTAAAAATTTGCCTCTTAATATTTGAAACGCATGAATCCCGGCAACTCCAAAACTAGTTGCTACAAAAGCTGCTAACGTCATGTGCAGGGCTTGGGTAAACCATGCAGGATTTAGCATCGCGCCAACTGGATCTACATTGGTAAATTCTCCATTAATATATTCAAATCCGCTTGGAGCATTCATCCAGCCATTTGCTGCCACAACCAAAATACCAGATAGCACACCTGAAATCCCTATGATTACGCCGGTAAACCAGTGAAATTTTTCTGGAAGTTTGTTCCAACCATAAAGATAGAATCCCAATGCTATTGCCTCTACAAAAAAGGCAGCTCCTTCCAGCGAAAAAGGCATTCCTATAATTGGGCCGGCATGTTTCATAAATTCTGGCCATAACATTCCCAATTCAAAAGAAAGGGCGGTACCCGAAACGGCACCGGTCACAAAGAAAATAGCGACTCCTTTAAGCCAGGCTTTGGTAAGTTTTAAATAAACAGGATTACGGGTTCTTAAATATCTATGGTGAGCAACAACCATAAAAAATGGCATGACCATACCTATACAAGCAAAAATAATATGAAAGCCTAAAGTAAAGGCCATCTGAAGACGAGCGTAATCTAAATTTTCCATTTTTTAAATTTTGAAACAGCCTTTAAAATAGCGTGTTATCGTGATAATGAAAAGCTTTATAATTACCCTTAAATTTAAGTAATAATACTCCTACAGCATTATTGGAAAGCAGAAAATTTAAAATGATTTTTGTTAAATCATATATTCTAACTTATGATCAAAAAATTGTGAGAATTTGGTAGACGATCTTGTATAGAACTACTTAATATATTAGATGCTACTGGCGGTAAGTTCTTTCCAAAGAATATAAATCCCCATCACCAAAACCATGTATCCAAAAGCTTTTTTCAACTTCCGAGAGTTAATGTACCGACTCAAATATATTCCGAAGAAAATACCGATTATTGATAAAAATGTAAAGATTAAAAGAAAGACCCAATCAACCCGTAAATGCCCTAAATCCCCCAGAAAACCGATAATAGAGTTTATTGAAATTATAAAAAGTGAGGTACCTACAGCTTCTTTCATCCTTAATCCTGCTAAGAAAACCAAAATAGGAACGATAATGAAACCTCCGCCAGCACCAACTAAACCGGTAACAATACCAGTTAAAGCACCCAAAATTATCATCAATAAATTTATAGGATTAGAGTTGCTATCAGATTCATCTTTACAAGTTTTATCTTTTTTGAATATCATAGAAAAGGAAGCCAATAACATTAATATTCCAAAAAAGATCATGATCATCAAATCTTTTGTGAGCTCGAAAGTTCCTATATTTAGAATATGATGTGGTATAGCTGGTAATAAGAATTTACGAGTACAAAATATTGCAATTACCGCAGGAAGTGCAAAAATCACAGAACTTTTAAAATCGATTCTTCCTTTATTAAAATTATCTATAGCCCCCACAGCAGAGCTGGATCCCACTACAAAAAGGGAATAGGCCGTTGCTGTTACTGGATTTATATGTAAAATGTATACAAATACAGGTACGGTAAGAATGGAGCCACCACCACCGGTTAGTCCCAATACCAAACCAATAATTAATGCACCTATAAATCCTATAATCTGAACTAGCTCCATTATTGCAATTTGACGGCAAATATACTAGTCACACTGGAAGTAAGCGGTAACCTTTGTTACAAAAATTAACTTTTTTAGCTATAATTCTAAAACTTCGATTTGATTTCTAAATAATTTAATTTTGTTCTCAATCTCCATTTTTTTTAGAATTCTGGAAACCATGACTCTAGAAGTATGCAGATCGTAGGCTATCTGTTGGTGCGTGCTGTTAACTTTTTTATCTTGATTTATTTTAGCTTTATTCTGAAGGTATTTTAAAATTCGTCCATCCATGTTTAAAAATGCGATGGTATCTATGGTATCGAGCATTTCAGTTAAACGCATTTGATAACTTTCAAATACAAAATATCGCCAGCTTTTAAATTTGGCAGTCCACTCATCCATTTTTTGAATAGGAACCATAATTAAACTGGTATCTCTCTCTGCAACTGCTCTTATCTGGCTTTTGGTGTTTCCAAGACAACAACTTAACGTCATTGCGCAGGTGTCTCCACGTTCCAAGAAGTAAAGTAAAAGTTCGTCACCGTCTTGATCTTCGCGTAAAATCTTAATTGCTCCGCTTAAAAGAAGTGGCATAGATTTTAAATAATCCCCAATTTCGATGATCACATCGCCTTCTTTAAATTCTTTCAGGTAACCAGATTTGTTAATTTCTTCCAATAATTCCTTTTCAAAAACAAAATGATAAGCTTCTTTTAATTCTTCAAACATTTTATTCCAGAAATTTAAATATTAGAAAAGCTAATAGCAATAAGTTTACTCAACTTCGAATTCTATTTGTTGGCAAGTAATCTGGCATAAGCCTTTTTTACTAACTTCAGATTTTTTTCTTTCTTCGGAAGCAAAATATCATTCCCGTAGTTTGTAAAGTAAGAATGAGATTCTAGAAAACAAATATTATTTTGTAACCATTCGATATCACTATAATTTTTATTGAAGCATTTAAACCATTCTGATCTTAGCAATTTATTTTTTGATCGAAAAGAATTTGTCCCTAAATGAGCTAAATCTGCATCACATAACACCTCTTCAATTTTATTTTTAGGAGCCTGCGGCATTTGGGTAGCGCAAATGCAAGAAACCACTTGATCAATTTTCTCCTGCGGATAATCTATTTTCGATAAAAACTCTTCGGCATTTTTAGCACTAATCTTTTCGTGCTCTTTAAAAGAATTACTATTTCCAGTATCATGAAACAAGCTGGCTAAAATCACAATTTCTCTATCTTCTTCAGACAAATTCTCATAATCTGCAATCCTCTTTGTATACTGATAAACCTCGAAGGTATGCTGAATATTATGATAAGGCAGCTTAGAACATCTACTATTTTTTAAAAGCTTATGGCAATAATCCATCGCTTCTCTTATCACAGAGGTATCCTCCTTATATCTATAATTCAGCATTTCTAGCAACATCATTCGGTAATTTGGGACTTATCTATAACAAGTATTTTGCCAAAATATTATGCAAAGATTTAATAAGGTTGAAATTAAGGAAATTATTGTAACACCAAAAATAAATTTGAAAATTAGGAGGAATTTTAATCAATATTATTAAATTTTATTAAAAAAAATTCATCATAAGATTTACTTTATATTCAAATAAAGCCTTTCTTATCGAAAGGCTTTATAATACCACTTTTGATTAGGCTAATTGTGGTTAATCTATAATGAAAAATTCAACAATATGAACTCCTCAAAAAAATAACGGTAATTTTTACGGTTTATTATATAGTACCAAAATTATTTTCAAAAATATGATGATTCAATACATTTAAGAACGTTCATCAATTAGTTTTTGACGATGTTTGATTCCCCAAGAACTTAATGCTTCTAATATTTCAGAAAGAGAATTACTGTAATCTGTTAATTCGTATTCAATCACAATTGGAACCTCGGTATAAACCTTTCGGTCTACAAAGCCGTTTAGTTCTAAATCTTTTAACTCTCTGGATAACATTCTTGCTGAAATATTTAAAGCTCGCTGTAATTCGTTAAAACGTTTATTACCCTCCTTAAGCGCGATTATGATTTTCAATTTCCACTTCCCGCCAATTGCATAAAGCGCATCATCTATTGCTCCAAGCTTGCTTTCGCAAGCCTTTTTTTCTAATAATTGTCCCATAAAATTGACGTTTGCAAAATAGCTTTATTTGTTTTTTATTAATTAACTAACTTTAGTAAAGCAAATATACTATTTTTAGCAGTATTTTTTGCGAGCACTGTAAGTTTGGACCTTTAAAATAGACCAAAATAAGGTAAACAGCTTGAGCTAAAATATGAGTTTAGCCTGTTTGTATAAAAATTAATAATGAAAAACAAAATTACACAACTACCCTATATTGTTAATCCTGGAGTTTATCAACCAAAAGTCTTAAAAGGAACTGTTATTATCCCAGATATAAGTGGTTTTAGTCGTTTTGTTGAAAATACAGATTTTGAAACCGGGAAACTAATAATTTCGAAATTGCTCAACGCGATTATTAAGAGCAACACTCTTGATCTTAAAATTTCAGAAATTGAAGGTGATGCTGTTCTTTTCTTTAAATACGGTAAACGTATCAGCGCAAAAGAGATTCTGCATCAATTTTGTTTGATGAAAGAAGGATTCCATCAAGAAATTGGTTTTTTAGAAGAAGAATTTCAGTTAGACATCGATTTATCCTTAAAATTAATTGCACATTACGGGCCACTTGCTCAATATAATATAGGCAAATTCGAAAAATTATATGGACAAACTGTTGTTGAAGCTCATCATTTGCTCAAAAATTCTGTTGAAAGTAAAAGCTATGTATTACTTTCAGAAGAATTATTAAACTCCGAAGAAAATTCAGAATTAAAGAATATCAGCCAATTTATAGAAAATACAATTTGTGAGATCTATGACGGTTTTAAGGAAATTTGCTATACCTTTTTTGACTTTGAAAATAATCGCAGTAAGAAATACCTTTTGGAATAGCTTACATTTTTTTTGAAATTATTACAACAAGAAAACCCTCTGAGAACGTCAGAGGGTTTTTAGTTATATGTATTAACATCTTATTTTTTAAATTTCACTTTGTTGAATCCCAAATCGCGAAGATTTTCATGGCTAATTTTAATTGCTTCAAGAGGTTCTAAATCAAATGTATTATCCTGCTCTACGATATAATACTTCATCCCAGATTCCTTTCTTTTTTCTAAAATCCTCTCGAAATCTATAGTTCCCTCTCCTACCGGAGTAAAATTACCTGCTTCATCCATATCTTTTATATGCCATAATTTAAAACGGCCAGGATATTTCTCGAAATAAGCTACAGGATCTGCACCAGCTTTTGTCACCCAAAATAAATCCATCTGAAAATTCACCAAATCTGGATCTGTATTCTCTAAGAAATATTCTATTGGTACTATTCCATTTTCATTTTTCTTAAACTCAAAATCGTGATTATGATACAATAATTCTATCCCGGCTTTTTTACATTTTTCACCTATAGTATTAAAGATATCGACTAAAAAATCAAGATCATCGTCCATTCCCATAGTCTGAGTTTGCTCATCAAAAGTAAACTTACCCATTGGCGGTACAGGAATCACAAAATATTGAAAGCCGGCTTTTTTCACATCAGCTATCATCTGATCTACATTTTCCATGGTTACGCCACCTTGATGGGAGCTTAATGGTTTGGTGTGATATTTACCTAATAATTTTTTAAATTTCTTAGGCTTCATTCCATAAAACAGACCATCGTTATAACCAGCAGCTTCTATATATAAATATCCAATATCTGCAACTTCATCGATAGTTTCCTCTGGGGATTTTGCCATCTCTTCCCTAACCGTATAAAGCGTAGCTGCACCAAATTGTCGCTGTCCGAAAATCGGGAAAGAAGCAAGTAGCAATAATATTAGTAAAGTACTGCGAAAATTTTTAAGAGCTTTCATATAATTACATTTTAGAAAAAGGATGCCCGCAATACCATTTTAAATATTGAACTAGTGCTCCGGTTTACCTAATTTAACGAATATTCTTGCTAAATATAGAATATTTAATGTTTAATAAAGGAACGTTACGCAAAAAATAAACCTGGTAAACTTAATTCATCAAAAATTTTATCAGCCCTCATTTTTACCTTAATTTTACGATGCTTTAGGGGTATTCTGAAAGAAGAATTGAGAGAGTCCCTTTGAACCTGATACGATAAAATCGTCGTAGGAAAAAGTTTGCCAAACTTAGGCTCGTGAACTTGCCTTTATTTTTTCTAAGCAGTTTTCTCTAAAGCCAAAAACTGACCCAACTATGAAAAAAATTCTTTGGCAACATATTCAAGATTTAAAAAAATCGGTGCCATTAATTCACAACATTACTAATTATGTAGTGATGAATAATACTGCAAACGCTTTATTGGCCGCTGGAGCTTCTCCTATTATGTCCCATGCCCAATCTGAAATTGAAGATATGGTAAGCATCTGCCAGGCGCTAGTGATTAACATAGGAACTTTAGATGAGTATTGGAGCATTAGCATGATTAAAGCTGCAAAAAAGGCAAATGAGCTTGGTAAATCCTGGCTTTTAGATCCTGTAGGTGCCGGCGCAACGCCTTACCGCAACGAAATTATCGCCGAGTTACTAGAGCTAAAACCCACAATTATCAGAGCAAATGCTTCAGAAATTATGGCTTTGGCTAAAGCTTCAAATCTTACTACAAAAGGCGTAGATAGCACTGCTGAAAGTACTGAAGCTATCGAAGCAGCCAAATCTTTAAATAAAGAATTTGGAGCAGTGGTTTGTATATCGGGAGAGACCGATATCATTATTGATGGGCATCAAATAATTTCACTAAAAAATGGTGATGCACTAATGGCCAAGGTTACCGGTCTTGGGTGCTCGGCTTCCGCAATTACAGCTGCTTTTGCGGCAGTTATTGATAATAAATTTGAAGCTACCACCGCAGCCATGGCTTTAATGGGAGTTTGTGGCGAAATCGCTGCTAAAAATTCGGCCGGGCCAGGTAGCCTTCAACTAAATTTACTCGATAAATTATACAATATTACTGAAGAGGAATTCCTTTCTCATCTTAAATTAAGCGAATAATGCATCCTGATTTTCCGTACCAATTATACTTGGTTATTTCAGAAGAAAGTTGTGTGCATTATCCTTTACTTCAAGTAGCTGAAATGGCTATGGAAGGAGGAGTAGATATTATCCAGCTTCGGGAGAAAAATTTAAACACTTCAGCATTCATCAAAAATGCCGAAGCGCTAAAAAAAATCACTGATAAATATCAAATTCCCCTTATTATTAATGATAATCTTAAAGTTGCAAAAGCGGTAGATGCCTTCGGAATTCATGTGGGGAATAATGATATGCCTCCTTCTGAAATTCAGCAAAAATGGAATAAAAATAAATCTATTGGATATTCTATCGAATACTTGGAACAACTTGAAAACGCTCAAACTAAAGTAGCTAATCACTTAGGAATTAGCCCGGTTTACAGCACCAAAACCAAAACCGATACAGTAACCGAATGGGGCATCGACGGAATTAAAAAAATACGCGCTTTAACCCAAAAACCACTTGTTGCTATTGGCCGCATGGATGCTAGTAATGCTGCTGAAATAATAAAAGCAGGTGCAGATTGTATTGCTGTGGTGTCTGCGATTTGCGCTTCAGAAAATCCTAAAAAAGCCGCAGAAAAAATTAAAACTCAAATTCAACAAAATCAACGTGAAAACCTATAAATATCCTTCAGCATTAACCATCGCTGGTTTCGACGGTAGTGGCGGCGCAGGAATCCAGGCCGATATCAAAACTATCTCGGCTTTAGGATGCTATGCCACCTCGGTGTTAACCGCACTTCCCGTACAAAATACTACTGGGGTAAAAAATATTTTCTCTATTCCCTATCAGGCTGTTTCAGAACAAATAAAAAGTATTTTTGAAGATATTTTTCCTGATGCGGTGAAAATCGGAATGGTTCATACATCAGAATTGGTAGAAACCATTGTAAAAGAATTACAGAAATATCCAAAAACGCCTCTAGTTTTTGATCCTGTAATGGTTGCCACAAGCGGCCACAAATTAATAGAAGACGAAACAATAAAATCGATTGTCGAGAAATTGTTTCCGTTAGCTGATGTCATTACACCTAATATGGATGAAGCTGCGGTTTTAGCTGAAATGAAAGTTGAAACGCTGGAAGACATGAAAAAAGCAGGAGAAAAAATAATGAAAATGGGCTGCAAATCGGTCTTAATGAAAGGCGGACACTTAAAAGGCGATAAAATCACCTCACTTTATTTTGCTGAAAACTCGCAAGTTTATTCTTACGAATTTGAGAAGTTTGATACCAGTAATACGCATGGTTCTGGTTGCACATTATCATCTGCAATTGCTGCATATCTCGCACAAGGCAAAGAATTAGTTGAAGCTATAAAATTAGGGCAGAATTTTGCCCATAATGCCATTAACCATGGTAAAGATGTAAAAACAGGAGATGGAAATGGTCCCTTAAATCACTTTTTTAACCCACAAAAATTAATAAAAAATGAGCTGGAGTAAAGAAACCTGGCAAACGATAAGTCCAATTTACGACCGAATTATTAAAATGCCGTTTATAGAAAAATTGATGGATGGCAGTTTACCATTAGAGAAGTTTCAGTTTTATATGAGTCAGGATTCGGCATATTTAGAAAATTTTGGACGTGCGTTAGCATTGATTGGTGCGCGCGCTTATGATACTGAAAATATGCTTACTTTTCTTCAATTTGCTGAAAATGCTATAATTGTTGAGAGTGCATTGCACGAATCTTATTTTAAGGAATTTGGTGTTTCTGAAAAAGCTATTATCCAGCCGGCCTGCCACCACTATATCAATTTTCTAAAAAGTACCGCTGCTTTAGAAAATCTTGAAGTAGCAATGGCTGCTGTGCTGCCGTGCTTTTGGATTTATAAAGCAGTAGGTGATTATATTTTGGAAAATCAAAAAAAGGGCGAAAATCCATATCAAGCTTGGATTGACACTTATGCGGGAAAAGAATTTGGTGAGGCTGTAAACAAGGCTATCCAGATTTGTGATAAGCATGCTGAAAATACTACACCAATTGTTCGTGCTAAAATGACTGAAGCTTTTATTACTGCTTCTCACTTAGAATATCATTTTTGGGATGCTGGATATTCGCTAAGAAAATGGTAATTAATTAACTTCTTTTAAAAGTAAAACAGGGACACTTGGATCAAACTCAATATCATCTACTTTAGACTGCGAGAAAAGTTTAGAGAAAAAACCCTGTTTTCTTTTATATAAGGCTAACATGGTACTTTGCCGACTTTCGATAAATAAATGAATTCCTGTAGATGGTGTTGTTTTTGTAAGCCTGTGAAATGAGTGCTTTATTGTTGAAAGATGTCCTTCAAAATTGGTTTGAAGTGTTTTTTGCTCTTCAGTTAAACCTTTATTATCACTGTCTATGTATAAAATTCTAATTGGCGAACCAGAATTTGAAGCTAAATCCTTTAGTGGGTCTAATTCTCTCTCTTTAAAAGGGAATCTAAGTGTGGTAGGAAAAACAATTTCATTTAATGGCTGAGCGGTAAGTTCTATTTCTTCAGGAACAAAAAGCATAGCACAATTTTGTATGCTATTGGCCAGTTTAGATAATTTTGATTTATAAGAGCTATGAATATTTACATTAGCACCCTCTGCACCTATTAGAATTAAATCTATTGCACGGGTATTAATAATCTCTTGCACGGCATCATCCAGATCTCCTTCTAAAGATAAAATTTCAAATTCGTGATTAGGATTTTCTTTTCTAAAACTTAAACCTTGCATAATTCGGTCTAAACCACTTTTAGAAGTTTCTTTGGTATTCGCGTTATCTTCAGACTTGACACCAACAATTCTATCGCTTAAACCGTGACTATCTTCATAAACATTCAATAAAATAAATTTACATGAAATTTTTTTATACAGTTTAAGTCCAAAAACTAAAGCATTCCAGGCATATTTTGAAAAATTGGTAGGCACCAAAATCTGCTTTTCCATAAATTCTAAATTTTATGACCAATTTACAAATAAGAACTTCATATTTAAAAAGCTTATCATTTTATTATTCGGAAGCCTCGGTTAAATTCTTATTATTTAATACGTCTTTAGGCAAAATCCCGTAACGTCTTTTAAAAATTTTTGAAAAATAGCTGCGGCTGGATAGTCCTAATTCGTAAACCACCTCTCCTACTCCTTTCTCTCCACTCAAAAGCAAATTCATTGCTCTGGTTAACCGCACATCCCTTATATAGGAATTAACCGTTTTACCATAAACTTCCTGAAAACCATCCTGCAACTTATTTACATTCACACCGCTAATTTTTGCTAATGTTTGCACTGTACCAGTGTTAGCTATGTTCTCATTAATATAGCTTACAGCCCTCTCTATCGCTTTTAGATCGCGCTTTTTCAATCGCGGCTCTTGTGTTCTATTACCTTCCCTAAACTGTAAAAGCATATGAGAAAATACTTCGAGAGCTTTACCGCCTAAATAATTAATTCTTGGAAAACCTTCTAAACTACAATTTTCGATTTCTCTAATAGTATCTAGTGTGCGAAGTCCATAACTACCAGTCTGAAAGACCTCATTATCACCTTCGATATCACCAAAGAGTCTAAAGTATTTTTCTTCAATTTCATTTAAATCGAACGAAAGGTAATTTTTAAACTTCAAGCGATTTACTTCTAAATAGCAAACCAGTACCTTATCCCCTCCTTTAAATTTTAGAGATTGTATCCCGGTAGAAGTGGTTGCAGCAATTAAATGCTGATGGCTTTTAAGCACACAGCCACTATCTTCCTCGATGTACGCATTTAGATCGCCTTCTACGCAATATATAAACCGAATAGGACATACATTTGGATGAATAATTTTTAGACAAGTGTCTTCTAAAAATTTTAGATCTAAGGTATATAAACCAATACCGTTAGGAAAATTTATACAATTAACTTTACCACTTCCATAATCGGAAGGAATGCTTACCGTAAATTCTCCCAATTTATTCTTAAATCCTATTCCTAACTTTTCTGCGAGCTTCGGCACGAAATCTTCGACATCATTCAACTGTAAATGATACGTATTCATTAATATACTTGATTTTAAAAAACTGAGTAAAAAACATCATTTTTTTTTAATTTCTATAAAAAGTTACAGCCTTAGACTTAATATATCCGTTAAAATATTATTAAAAACATCTTTTGTTACCATACTCTTAGCAATAAAGCACATTTTAGCGCTAAATTTTCATGAACTTACACTAGAGTTTTCCTTTCTGTTAAATTAATAGAGGAAAATATTTTACCCGAAAGCGATAAGTTTTTTACAAATACTAATCTTTCGCTTTAAGGAGATTTACTACATTACAATTAAAACCTACCAATTATGAAAGTAGCCATTATAGCCGACCATCGCCACCCTTTAAAAAAACCATATGCCGGCGGACTAGCCATGATTACTCACAAAATGGTACAAAAACTAGCAGAAAAAGGCATAGAAGTAGATATTTATGCAAAATCTGGATCGCAATGTGAAAATTTACAGAACCTAGACCATCACTTTGCAGAAGATAGTCCTTTTTCTTGTATCTATTCTGAAAAATACAATCCTACTGAAATTAAAAACACCATTGTTTATTCTGAAATTTTCCAAGATTTAGAGCGTAACGAATACGATATAGTACACAATCACACTTTACATTATCTTCCAATTATTTTAGGAAATAAGCTAAGAACCAAGTTTATAACTACTTTACATACCATGGCTTTTCCTGAAATTAAGTTCGCATTGGATTATGTAAAAAAAGATTTAAACCAGGAATTTGTAGTAGTAAGTGAATCACTTAGAGATCAATATTCTAAATTTTTAAATTTCCCAAAAGTAATTAGAAATGCAATAGATCTTAACGACTGGGAAGCTAATTTTGAAGCAGATAATCAATACTGCATGTGGTATGGTTCTATTTGCAAAGAAAAAGCACCTCATTTAGCTATCGAAGTGGCCATAAAAGCTAACAAACCCATTATTCTCGCCGGTCGAGGTAAAAACAGCGAATATTTTGAACGTTTCGTGTCTCCACTGCTTAAAAACCCATTAGTCTCTTATGTAGGAGAACAGGACAAAACTCAAATAAATCGGCTTTTAAGAAATGCTATGGCTCTATTATTTACCAGCGTATGGGAAGAACCTTCGGCATTGGGAATTTCAGAAAGTCTGGCTTCAGGAACGCCTGTACTAAGTTGGGACAAAGGTGTAGCTTCTGAAATAATAACAGATAAAGTTGGACAAATATTGGATCCATTAGACACCACAGCAATGGCTGAAGCGCTTAAAAATATTGAAAGATTCGATAGAGAAGCATGTAGAAAACACGCAGAACAACACTGCAATATTGATAACATGATTGATAATTACGTCGAATTTTACGAAGCTCTGATAGAAGAAAATGCTGAAGTCTACTAAAATTTATCAACTTAACCTAAGGATAATATTAAACTAATGTTTTGATTGTATCATCGCATTAAAATTAATTAAAGATGAAGCGAATTTCGCTATTATTGATTTTAATGTCATTATCCATCATTGCTCAGCAAGAGCCTGATAAAATTGCATTTGTTGCAGATATTCACTTGCAGGACATTTATGCCGATTATGAAAATTTTGATGGAATTGAAATTGATGGCAAAAACCAAAAAGCAAAAATACGAAGCATGAGTGCTCAGCTGCACTCAACGCGACTTCTTAATGAAAATTATTTTGTACTGAAAGCTGTTTTAGATGATATTGCAGCACGCGGAATAAAATTAGTTGCTTTTCCCGGCGATTATACAGATGATGGCCAACCCATAAACATAAATGGTCTTGCTGAAATTTTAAAAACTTATAAAGACCAATATAATATTTCATTTTTTATAACCACAGGAAATCACGATCCTGTACGACCATATAGCATCGCTGCAGGAAAAAATGATTTTTTGGCCAAAGACGGTAGGAATCAACCCATTTATAGTGAAGTTGGTTTATATCAAGAAAAATTAAATGAGCATAAAGTTCTTATAGAGCCCAGATTAGAGAAAGCCGGTTATAATTATATTCTGAATGCTTTAGCTGAATTTGGTTTTTTTCCGCAGCAAAAATATCATTATTGGGAAACTCCTTTTTCTAACTACGACACAAATAATTATACATTCCAAAAAGCTCATAAAGCTGCCCAAATTTCTAACCGAAGGTACAGTGTTAATGATTCACTCTCCATCCCCGATGCTTCCTATTTAGTGGAACCTAAACAAGGACTATGGCTTTTGGCAATCGATGGTAACTCTTATGTGCCCCAAAAAGATGGTAATCTTAGTAGTGCTAGTATTGGATATAACCAAACGATTGCACATAAGAAACATCTATTTAAATGGATAAAAACAGTTGCTGAAAGAGCTAAGAAACTCAATAAGCGGTTAGTTGCATTTAGCCATTATCCAGCCATAGATTTTAATGAAAATGCTTCACCAGAATTAGAGAAATTTCTGGGTAAAAATAAATGGCAATTAGAAAGAGTTCCTCAAGAACATATTGCAGAAACTTTGGCCGAAGCAGGAATTAAACTTCATTTTGCTGGCCATATGCATATTAATGATACCGGAAAACGAATTTACAACAACAAAGATTTTCTAGTAAATATTCAAACACCATCGCTGGCCGCTTATATTCCCGGTTATAAAATTCTTAATTTAGATAAGGATTTTGCTGAAATAAAAACAGTGTCTATAAACGAAGTCCCAAGATTCGACGAGCTTTTTCCACTTTATAAACTGGAATACGAATATTTGAAAAATTCTAATAGAGAAATATGGAATATCGATATTTTAAACAGTAAAAATTATCATGATTTTACAGAATATCATTTAGAAAATCTTGTAAAACTAAGATTTCTTCCTAATGATTGGGATGCAGATTTTAAAATATATCTGTCTAATCTTACCAGCAGCGAATTACTGAAAACTGTTTCGACAAGTTCTAAGCTTTCACAAAATTTTTCAGAATGGAAAGGCTACGATATGATTTTAGACTTCTATAAAATAAGAAACGCCGATAAATTGGCTTTTCAGGATATTCCAGAACGAAGATTGAAAGAATATAAAACGATTATTGCTGAAGCAAAAGCCGGAAAAATTTCAGAACATATAATTGATAAAAAATTACTACAGTTTTTAAGTATTTTTGATAAATTTATTAATGGTTTGCCTGCCAATCGTTTTAAAATTGATTTGCATAATGGTGATATTCAAGAATTAGAGTAGTTGATATTTCGGTAAATACCACTGTTGGATAATCCTATGAGACATCGATCCAAAATTTTTTTTTCGAGAAAATCCTCGGAGAATTTAATTTCGATTATTAAATGAAAAATAAATTTTATACTTCAATCTTGCTTATTTCCTGTTTTCTATTAACTGGATGCCCAGATGATAGAAGTATAACATATTCTACCATTAAAAGTGTTAAACCACTACTTTTCTCTTTTCAGGAAAATGGAATTTATCCATACTTAGATCATTTTAATCGAGAAGAATTGGGCATTGTTATAATACCCGATTCGACCATGGATAAAAGGATTTATTTTAGTGCTTTGCTATCAGATCTACCCACCTACGCAAGGAGTGATCCAAATGAATATGTTCAAACTAACCAAATAGATTCTGTAAATATTTTTACGGTATACGATTTTAATGAAAATTATCCTGCAGGCAGTAAAATAAATGAAATGCTACTTTACCTTGACGGCATGGGAGATACTTCAATCATACAAAACTTAAGTGAACAAAAATTTGTATCGCTGAGCCTTAAATTTTCAGAAATTCCATCTCATGATACCTTGCAATTTAGGGTTACCGGAAGAATTACTGATGAAGGTACTTTTGACGAAAAAACGGAGTTAGTTATATTGGATTGATCTGCTATGGTAGAAAAATTGAATGAATTAGAGTAAACACCAAATTCAGCTCTTCGATCATCTTTCTTATGTTAAAGTGTGGTGAAGAGCTGAATTCCGTATTTTATTACTCCAAATTTTATATGGATAGTCTTTGCATTTTTATAAATGCCATTAAAAATATCAATTCTGCAAATACTTAATTTTCTTCTATCGCCTGCATCAATTTGTGATAGATTTCGTTGTTTTCGTAAATCCCTCTGAACAATTTTTCTCCTTTACCTTTAGCAAAAACAGGAATCAACTCGGTACTATGTTGATCGGTATTAAAATAAACCTGAACCTGCTGCGGAATTTCTTCCCCGGCCTCATCGTAGGCTTTACCGATACTTACTCCACCTGTTTCGTGATCTGCAGTAACTACAACCAATGTATTAGGATGAGCTTTTACAAAATCTAATACCACTCCAATTGTTTTATCAAAATCCAAAACCTCCTGAATCATCATATTATCGTCTTTGGCGTGGCCTCCCCAATCGATATAGGATCCTTCAATCATCATAAAAAATGGTTTATTATTCGCCGCAAAATATTCTAATCCCAATTTGGACGCTTGCTGAAGAAAATCTGTTCTACCTTCAGGTTTGGATGGCAAACCTTCTTCGGTTAAAACATACGCGTTTCGCATATCATTGTTAGGCTTACTTAATTCTAAAGTATCCAACTTATATTCTTTAGCTTTTAAACTATCAAAAAGATTCGCCCCATCTTCTCTACTCCTAAAGTATTTTTTACCACCTCCGGCAAAAAAATCAACTTCAACATCGATAAGTTGTCTTGCAATTTCCTCGTGCATATCACGATCTTCTACATGCGCATAAAATGCAGCGGGAGTAGCATGCGTAATGGAGGTTAAACTCACTAACCCGGTTTGATACCCTCTATCTTTTAACTGCTCTAAAATTGTTGGAAGCGGTAGCGTATCTTTAGAAACTCCGATTGCTCTTTTATAGGTTTTCTCTCCTGTTGAAAAAGCGGTGGCACCGGCAGCAGAATCTGTTATTAAATGACTGGTACTCGACGTTCGGCTTAAACCTATATTTTCAAATTGTTTGAAATTAGGCTCGCCTTCACCAAAATAAAAAGCACTGGAAACTTGCGGAATTCCCATCCCATCCCCTACCATAAAGATGATATTTATCGGTTCTGCTTCAGATTCTTTAGTAGTCGTTGTTTTTTCTTCGGAAGTTTTTCCGCAGCTTAATGCAATCGATACTGCTGAAAATGCAATAATTTTTTTGAAATTTCTCTTCATAATTTTATATAAAATAGCGGTAGCAGCTCAACGAACTCCTACCGCTTATCAGACAATTGAATTTATTTAATAACCAGGATTCTGTAACAAGTAACCTTCTACATTTGAAGCTCCATCGATAGCTTCTTGCGGAATCGGGAATAATCTATGGTTAGGATCACTATCTGACTTTGAAGTCCAAGAATCTTCATACTTCCCAAATCGAATTTGGTCTTGGCGACGATGCATTTCCCAATAAAACTCAAAACCAAGTTCTCTGTATAAAGATTCTAAATCTATAGACGTTAAAGCTTCAGGAGTTTGATCTGGTCTTGCATCTCTAGATGTTCTTACCGTATTTACATCTTGCAAAGCACCTGCATTATCGCCCATTCTTAATTTAGCTTCAGCTCTCATTAAATAAACATCTGCCAAACGTAATAATACAAGATCTACACTACTGTAATTATTACCATCGTCTGATGTTTTACTGAATTGCCATTTTGCAAAGCGATAACCACTAGCATAACCGGCGCTGCCATCAAGACTAATATCTAAAGTATGATCTACATAATAAGTAATATCTTCGGTATCCGAACCATTTTCACGTGCTTCAGCTAAAGGAAAAATTTTATATCCTGAGTTTCCATTAGCATCAGTTCCCGTCATAAAACTACCAGAGCGAAATTCCGTTTTTCTTGGTGCCCACATTGTTCCTCGGATAATTCCGCGATCTATTTCAAAATCAGAACCTGCAACAAAATAATGATCTTTGTCGCTTACTTTTCCTAAAGTATCATTTTTATACGGCGTTAATCCTGAAATATCTTCTAACTCAGCAGGAACTTCTGCATTCTTTTTATAGAATCTGGCATCGGCATCAGCGGGATCGGTATCACCGTAAGCATTTACCCAGGTTTGATAAAAATCTGGTGTCATAGCAGGACCATCGGTACCATCCATGCTTAAATAAAATTCTCCCGGTCTTGGAAATAATGAACCCGACATTGACCAATATGCCCAACGGTTGTGATCGTTATTAAGAACACCTCGAAGATCTAAAGCAAAAATAAGCTCTGAATTATCGTGATTCTCATCATTAAATAGATCAAAGTATTCTGAGGATAACGAATAGCCTCCATTATTAATGATATTATCGGTATAGTCTACCACTTTTTGCATATCTGAATCGCTAAAGTTTGGAGTTCCGTAGGGATCTCTGTAAACCGCTGCATTCAAATATAATTTTGCTAGATATCCATAAATAGCATCTTCTGTCATCCTACCAGGACCGCGATCGTTATTGATATTTTCTAAAGCTGCTAAAAATTCAGATTCGATATATGCAACAGCTTCTTCACCTCTTAAAATTTCAGAAGTTTCTGAAGTCGTTTCTTTACCAAATGCTAATCCCCAGCTATCTAAAAATAGCATATTTTCATAAGCTCTTAAGGCTCTCATTTCAGCTAACGCCTGTACTGCTTCTGCGTCTCCATCATCAGCCATTGGTGTAATTACATCTATAGCTGCAACAGTTCTAAACAAAGCAGTTGTTAAATAGCTCCAGGCACCTGTTACTAAACTATTATTTGAAGACATTAAGTGTCTATGTGCTGTAGTATACGTATCATTATCTGCCCACTGCGTCCCGCCAAGGCCTGTTCTTGGAGGCAAGATCGCTTCATCTGAAGGGATTTCCTGCAACCCAAAATACCGAGTATGTCTAAAGGTTTGAGGAAGAATACCGTAAGCTGCAGCCATCGAACCGTTAATGGGTTCAACAAGACCTTCAGATCCGGTTAATGATTCGTCTAATATTTCTTCTTCTAAATCTGTACAATTTGTAAATGCTAATACGCTAAGTCCCGCAAATACAGTTAGAATTCTATGTTTCATTTTTACTTTTTTAAAATTAGAAAGATACATTTAAGCCAAAAACAAATGTTCTTGCTTTAGGATAGGTGTAATAATCGATACCAAAAGACTTCGCATCTCCAGAAGTTCCTGTATTAAGTTCAGGATCAAAACCGCTATAATCGGTAATTACAAATAAGTTTTGTCCTGTTACTGATAATCTGAAACTCTTTAACCAATCGCCTAAACCTATAGAAGTAGGATCTAAATCATAAGCCAATGTGGCGTTGTTTAGACGTAAAAAGCTTCCATCTTCAAGATATCTTGTTGAAACAGTATTAGTGTTACTAGGATCTTCATTTGCAAACTCGATCGCTTGATCTGTAGTGTTTAATGAATTTGAAATCTGAGTTTTATTAAACAAACTCATTCTGGTATGGTTATAGATTTTGTTACCACTTACTCCGTTGAAATTCAATCCTAAATAGAAGTTTTTATAATTGAATTTGGCGTAAAAAGCATAAATTAAATCTGGTACTGCGCTTCCTGAAGATACCCTATCGTTATCATCTATCTGCCCATCACCGTTAATATCGGTAAACTGGTTTAAACCATCGGCACCTATACCTTCAAACTGTCTTACATAAAAGTTACCAATAGGTTGGTTATTCATATATCCATTAATCGTTGCTCCTGTTTGACCAGATCCTTGGGCGGTTCCTGTAGTAACAATTGTAAATGGAGAATCTGTAATTTCATTTTTGATGTAAGAGAAATTACCGCCAATATTATAAGAAAAGTCTCTTGTTTTGTCACTTTGATAGTCTAAAGAAAATTCTAAACCAGAATTTTCAATTTTCATATCAGGTATATTTTGCCAGGTATATCCAACCTCATCAATAGGATCCTGAGTAGAGAAATAAAGCAAAACATCGGTTGTTTCTTTTAAGAAATAATCTACCGTACCGGTTAATTTTTGGTCGAAAAACCCAAAATCTAAACCAATGTTAGTTTGCGCTGTTTCTTCCCACTGTAAATCTGGATTTGCAGTACGAGCAAATACTAAACCATAAGGATAGTTCTCTCGGGTAGTTTCATCACCATTCATTGGGTAGATGTCATTATCCTCAAAACTCTCCCCATAACTTAAATTGGTTTGCTTAGAAGGAATTTCCTGATTACCCGATTTACCCCAGCTCGCTCTTAACTTTAAATTACTAACAGCTGAGTTTTCTAAAAAGTCTTCCTTATAAATATTCCATCCTAATGCAAAAGATGGAAAAACTGCATATTCATTATTTTCTCCAAACTTAGTAGAACCATCAGAACGTACTGTTGCAGTGACTAAATATTTATCAGCATAATTATAATTTACCCTTCCAAAGAAAGACTGTAATTCATTTTGAATGGCGTCTGAAGATTGTGTATTATCTTCTCCTCTAGCCTCACCAAGTTGATATCTTGGTTCGATACCATTATCAGGAAAATTGGTAAAGTAGAAATTCTTATTATGCACATAGAATTTCTGATAAGAATGTCCCGCTAAAAGACTTAAACCGTGATCACCAAAATCGGTTTCATAGTTTAAAGTATTTTCGATTAGGGTATTTCTATTTGTAGTGAAGGTAGATTCTATAGAACCTTCTGCATAATCTGGATCTTCTGAGTATGGAATGTATTGCTCGTCTCTGTCGGTTTTAGAATAATCTACACCTAAATTCAATTTATATGTTAACCCATCAATAATTTCTAATGAGGGTGAAATGTTGGCAATCATTCTATTATTAAATGCAAAATCACCATAAATATCTTCGATGATTAAAGGGTTAATTCCTGTCCCAAAAACGGTAGGCTTTCCATCGGTGTACGCAGGTCTTGTTGGATTTAAAGACAACATATTGCTAACCATAGTTTCAGTATTTGGACGCTCGTTTTCTGTTCTGGTAGCCGATAGATTTAAATCTACCTTTAGGCGATCGTCCAATCCTCTTTGCGTTACATTTACTCTACCTGAATAGCGTTTTAAATTGCTATTATTAAGAATACCTTCTTGATCTCTAGCACCTAAAGATGCAAAATATGATGTCTTAGAAGTACCCCCGCTCATAGAAAAATTAGCATCCTTGGTAACCGCAGTTCTGGTAAGCTCGTCTTGCCAATCGGTATTTGCTCCGTTATCGCTTAAACTTCCTCCAATTTCCTCAACTACATTTCTAAACTCATCTGCAGAGAATACATCAATTTTATTTGCAATGGAAGAAATAGCTGTAGAAGCAGAAAAATTGATTTGTGTTCTTCCTGCTTTTCCTTTTTTAGTAGTAATTACAACAACTCCATTCGCAGCACGAGATCCATAAATTGCAGCAGCTGAAGCATCTTTTAAAACATTAATAGATTCAATATCTTCAGTATTGATAAAATTTAAAGGATTGGTTTGCATTCCTGTAGAAGAATTATCCAATACAAATCCATCAATTACATATAAAGGAGAAGTTCCAGATCGTAATGTTCCCACTCCACGAATAATTATATCTTGACCAGAACCAGGCTCTCCACTTGCATTAGTAACATTTAAACCCGATACTTTACCTTGTAATAAGTTTCCAGGGTTTGTATTAATACCTTTATTGAATTCTTCATCACTAACTGAACTCACAGAACCTGTTAAATCAGATTTTTTTTGAGTTCCGTAGCCTACAACAAGAACTTCATCTAAAGATGCACTATCTGTTTCTAATTGAATATCGAAATTTGTTTTTCCA
This sequence comes from Zunongwangia sp. HGR-M22, assembly GCF_027594425.1. NCBI lineage: Bacteria > Pseudomonadati > Bacteroidota > Flavobacteriia > Flavobacteriales > Flavobacteriaceae > Zunongwangia > Zunongwangia sp. HGR-M22. Next base: position 1,658,548 of record NZ_CP115159.1, on the reverse strand, counting down.
GAAATATTCATTTCAAAAGTCCTGAAACCTACAAACGATACTTGTAGAATATCACCTTCCTGTGCATTAATGGTATATTCTCCGTCAAAATTGGTAGTAACACCATTGTTGGTTCCTTTAATCATTACCGTTGCACCCGGTAGTGGCACTCCTTGATCGTCTGTTACAACACCACTTATTGAACGTTGAATAGATTTGCTTGTCATCGTAAATTCTGTTGAGGGCTTTTTGACTAGAGCGGCCTCACCAGTTTGAGAAAAAAGTAAAACGGAAAGACCGAATATTACCTTTTTCGAGTTTAATTGTGTAATTTTAAAATACATGTAGTTAATTAATTGGTTGCACAATGCTTAATTAAATTACCGCGGTTCCTGCTGGTACCTACGATTTAGTAATGTTCGAATATTCTACTTATAGTATCAAATACTAGAATTAAGTTTTTATTAACACGCCGCTAAATAAGGAAGAAAGAGCTGGATAAAGTTTAATTGAAGTTTATGTATAGTTTAATTAACGTAGATGGCCTCTAAACTAGAATAAACCATGTGTTTTTTAGCTATTTATCCTTAGATATTCCTAAATTCCAAGCTTATACCCCTAAAGAATGATAGATTATTACTGAAAAAGGAAATTTTAGAGATTCTTGCTACTAATCTTTAACTGAATTGGATTAACATTCATACGGCTAAGCTAATGTTAAAGAAATTTAGGCTTAACATTGACTTAAAATTGATAATTTAAAGGGTATAAGGAATTAAGCTTTTCATGATAAAAAAAAAGAAAACTGAAGATTATTAATTTTCAATTGAAATTTGATTAGAAATAAATAAGAACTAAAATCGTCGAATTGCAGCATAAAAAAAGGAGTACTTCAAAGTACTCCTTTTTAATTTTAATCCCAAAAGGCTACAATTTAATATCCTATATTTTGTGTTATTTCAGCAGTAACATCAATAGTTTCTTGCGGAATAGCAAATACTCTTAAATAAGGTTCCGTTGCTGCTTTAGCGGTGTAAGCTTCATCGTAAGTCCCGAAGCGAATCATTTGCTTTCTTCGGTACATTTCCCAATACATTTCAAAACCAATCTCGTTATAAAGTGTTTCTTCATCTAAAGAAGAGATTGCTTTTCCTGGCTCATTATTAAATAATGCCTCACGAGTTCTACTGGTCCTAAGTAAATTTACATCCTGTAAAGCTGCTGCAGTCTCTCCGTTTCTAAAGTAAGCTTCAGCTCTCATACAATAAATTCCGCCTAATCTATATAAAGGAACATCAACAGCGCTTGTACCATTACCATATTCAGGATCAAATTCCCATTTAAAATTTCTTACACCACGATTAATCTGATCCTGACTGAACACTGCAGAAAGTGAATTTTCAAAATTAAGATCTGGGGTGTAATCCATAGGAACGGTTGTATTTTTTTCCATCCTTAATTTACTGATAGCAATTCGACCATCAGAAGTCATATCAAATCCTCCTTCACCGTCTAACGTTGGTCCATATTGTTGGCCTACCTGTAATCCTCTATTAAAGTGAAACCAAGCTCCACCGGTGTCGGGACGTACATCTTCTGCAGGAACACTGCCTGTTGTACCATCATTCATAAACCAAGTGCCATCTGCATATTGATAATATCTGTGGAAACGAGGATCATCATGATTTCCTTCCCAGGTATAATAAAATTCTGGTTCTACGCAAGAAGCGTTAGTACCTCTGTTATCTGGGGTTGGCTTTTGTGCCCTTCCTGTAGACATGTATGCAAAATCGTTATCACTTCTACGGATGTTATCATTTTCTTGCGCTACAGCAAAAATAATTTCTGAACCGTTTCTATTATCGATGGCAAAATTGTCAAAATAATTACTTTCTAAACTGAAGTTTCCTTCAATCAACAAGGAAGTATAATAAATCACTTTGTCCATATCGCTGCCGTCATTATCGACTGCAGCTTCAGTAAAATTAAAACTAGACGAAGCATTATATCTATCTTTTAAAACGGCTCTATTTAAATACATATCTGCCAACAAAGCATAAGCGGCTTGCTTGGTAAAACGTGCATTAAATGTTCTTTGCTCTCCTAAATTTGCCAAATTTGGAATAAGGGACTCTACTTCGATAATTAAATTATCAATTTCAGTATCTGCCTGAAGAAATTCTAACTCGGCATTCTCTGTAAATGGATCTCTATAAGGTGCTTGTTGAAACAAATCGATCGTATTATAAACATACAATGCTAAAAGACCTCTAGCTTCTGCTAAAAATAACTCGTAATTTTCATAATCTGGGTTTGCTTCCAAAGATTCAATAGCGGTAAGTGTTTTAGTGATACCACTATTTAAAGCATTCCAAGTACTAGCTACTGCGGCATTGTTTGTTCCCCAGGTAAATTCGGTTAAAGCTCTCCATTTACCGCCATCACCCCAGTCACTACCTCTTGTAGGTAGCATACACTCATCTGTTGGATATTCCTGAAGTCCAAATACATTCCCGTGATCGGTAAATGTACCTTCTGCTAACTGTCCATAGGCTGCTGCCATAGCACTTTCGGGACTGGAGCTTTTTCCTCCGATTACTTCATCAATTACTTCTTCTTCTAAATCTGTACAACTAAATAAAGTTGCACTAAAGCAGATCGCAATTATAGTTTTAGTTGATATATGTGAAAATTTCATTTATTATAATTTTAAAGTTGCACCAATCATGTAAGATCTTGAAGATGGGTAGGTTGTATAATCGATCCCTATAGATTGATTACCTCCTGTTGATCTTGGACTATTTACTAAAGGATCGAATCCTGAATAATTGGTTATGGTAAATACATTTTGAGCGCTTAGATAAAGATTAAGACCTTTAAGCCAATTAAGATTTGCAGTGTTAAAAGTATAGCCGACTCTTGCATTATTTAATCTTAAGAAATCAGATTTCTCCATATATAGAGTAGAAAGCTGTGGTGTATTTTGAGGATTTGCGCCTGCTTCGTAAAATTCGGAAAGTACGTTTCTGTCTGAAGCAAGGTTATTAATATTTAGTGCCAAATTGGTGTTATTCACTAAATAACCTCCTGTTTGGCCAATAAATGCCATACTTAAATCCCATCTTTTGTAGCTTAAACTGGTATTTAAACCGAAAGTAAAGTTTGGTATAGCGCCTTCAAAAATCTGACGGTCATCACTATTAATTACTCCGTCATTATTGATATCTTCAAAAATATCATTTCCGTTTTCGTCAAAACCAAGGTGCTTCAGCATAAAGAAAGAACCTGCCTCGTAACCACTTTTGTAGATATTTGCAGCTACTCCAGATAATCCAGGACCTGCAACACTACCAGAATACAATTCAGAAACCGGTAAATTTTTGATTTCGTTATTTAGTGTAGCACCATTAACATCAACAGACCAGTCAAAATCTTCTGTGCTTACAATTTTAGACCCTAATGTAAATTCAAATCCTTTGTTTACAATTTCTCCATCGATATTCTTCCAAACTGAAGTTGTTGGGCTTAAAGGTTCAGAAGGGATATTTAAAATCGCATCGGTAGTTGTTTTATTGTAATAGTCTAATGAGCCGTATAACTTATTATTCCATAAACTGAAATCTACACCGGCATTAAACTGTGTCACGACTTCCCACTTTAAATCGGGATTAGCGGTACGATTTACCACAACACCATTCATTAAGTTGTAATCGTTATAAAGATAGTAACCACCTGCTGCCGACTGTGAGTAACTTGCCTGAGTGATTTTATTCTGAACTTCCTGGTTACCCGTTTCTCCCCAGCTGGCTCTTAATTTTAACTGATCTATTTCATTAAAATCACTAAGGAATAATTCTCTATCTATATTCCACCCCAAGGCAAAAGATGGGAAATAACCGTATTTATTATTCTCGCCGAATCTAGTTGATCCATCTGCTCTTAAAGAAGCCGTTACTAAATAACGATCATCAAAAGTATAATTAACTCGGCCAAAATAAGATTGTAGCTCATTTTCCTGAGCATAACCACTCACCCCAGATTGCTCTCCAGAATAGCCAGGATTATATTCTGGTGCTACACCTTCGTCCATAGGACTGATATTGGTTGTAGAAAAAGAAGTTCCCGAAAAATTAAATTTTTGATAAGAGAAGCCTCCTAAAACTTCAAAATTACTTTTGTTAAGATCAAAATTGTAGGTTAGGTAATGTTCAACTAAAGAACTTTGAGAATCAAGATTGTTCTGAACATAAGCTCCTAGCGGAGTTCTATCGGTAACGTTTGGATATATAGTTGAATTTCTCTCTGAAGTAGAACGATCTATCCCTAGATTAAATTTATACTCCAATCCATCAATGATGCGGAAAGTAGCTTCAATATTCCCCAAAACTCTAAGTGTTTCGGTTTTATCTTCATAGATATTTAGCAAGTACATAGGATTGTAATGCGCATTCATATTGAAGTTGGTATAATCGCCATCGGCATCAAAAACCGAACGTGTAGGATTAGCCATTAACGCATGCATTATTACCTGCCCGTCTGAACCTGCATCAGCTCCGTTTGGAATTCCGTTTTCATCAATTTGGCTGGCAGTAAGATTCATCTTAACCTTCAATCTCTTATTATCGAAGAAAGATTCTTCTGCATTGATCCTAGCCGTAGTTCTTTTAAAATCACTAGTCTCTACAATCCCTTCCTGATCCATATGAGAAAGTGAGGCATAATAGTTACCAGTCTTTGTTCTTTTGGAAAATGAGAAATTATGATTTTGGGTAATTGCTGTTCTAAATAATTCGTCTTGCCAATCTGTACTACCACCATGATCGTATGATGGATCGTCGATGGCGTCTCTATATTCAGAAGCAGAAAGTAAATCTACCTTATCTATTACGTTAGCTACATTTAAATAAGAATCTACTGTAATTGTAGCATCTCCTTTTTCACCTTGTTTTGTAGTAATAATCACAACACCATTAGAACCTCTAGCTCCATAAATCGCAGCAGCCGATGCATCTTTAAGCACAGTAATCGATGCAATATCGCTTGTGTTCAAGAAATTTAGTGGGTTTTTAGCAGCAGTATTTCCAAGACCAAAATCTGGACCACCAGCACTTACATTCTCATTACTTAAAGGAATCCCATCTACCACAAATAAAGGTGTGCTACCACTACGGATAGAACCAATACCACGAATAGACACATCTACCCCGGCTCCTGGTTCTCCACTAGACTGTACCACACGTACACCAGCAACTTTTCCCTGAATTAAATTATCTGGAGAAACATTAACTCCCTTTTTAAAATCTTCTGAAGAAAGTTGGCTCACAGCTCCCGTTAAATCCTTTTTTGTTTTTTTACCATAACCTACTAAGACAATTTCATCCAAATTGGCGGCGTCTGCAACTAAGGTTACAGTAATTCCGTCTTTAGCTTCAACCTGAACGCTTTTGAAGCCTAAATAAGAAACTTCCAAAATTGCATTATCAGCAACCTCTATGGTAAACTGACCATCAAAATTGGTCACTACGCCATTATCTGTACCAGATTCTTTAATGGTTGCGCCTGGTAATGGCATTCCTTTGTCGTCTACAACCGTACCGGTAATAGTTTGTTGATATTTGTTAGAACTAATCTTAGTTTTTGCATTCTCAATATAAATACTGCTTCCTGCAGTAGCGATTTGAGAAGCTAGTAAAACCGACATTCCAAAAATTATTTTTTTCGGTTTTAATTGTGTAATTTTAAAATACATGTAGTTAAGTAATTGGTTGCACAATGCTTAATGAATAACCGCAGTTGTTGGTAGCAACTGTGGTTTTTTATTTATTCATTTAAAATCTCTAGATCTTCATATTTTTATAGTTTTGGTAAAAGGTTTTATCTATTTTTTGAAGCCGCTAAATAATGAAATGTTAATTTCTTTCACATTTTTTCAATCTTATTAAAGCTTTAAGTAATTCTGAATTTTTAACCATATTTATTAACCTTTTCCAACTACCTAAATAATCTTATATTAATATTTCGCGCAATTTTATTTGTTATATAAAGCACCAAGCTTACATTTTCTTAACACAATATATTCTTTAGATTACTTTAAAATCATCCTAAAAATCTAGATTTAGCGGCTAAAATTTAAACATCCCAATGATTAAAAAGTTTTCTATCAACCTATTCGCATTAATTAGCATCTACTTCATTTTTGCATGCTCAGATCATAAGAAAATTAAACAAAAAATAAATCAAATTCAGGTTATTGGATCTCATAATAGTTACAAGAAGGCTATTGAAGACTCTTTGTATGCCTATTTAGAAACTCAGGATACCACCGGAGGATTAAAAAGTTTACAATACGAACATATCCCGATATTGGAACAATTAAGCATGGGGCTCAGGAATTTAGAAATTGACGTTTATATTGATAAAAATGGAGGGAAGTTCTCGAATCCTAAAGGTTTATCTTTAGCTGAAGAACAATCGGAATATGATCCTGAAAACAAATTAGAGCAACCGGGGTTTAAAATGATACATATACCAGATATCGATTTTAGAACTCAATATTACCTTTTTGAAAATTGCCTTAAAGATTTAAAATCTTGGTCTGAAGACAATCCAGATCACACACCAATATTTATTACGCTAGAGCCAAAAGATGGCGAAGAGAATAATTTTGGCACCTCTCCAGAACCTTTTACTGCGGAAGCCTATCAAGAATTAGATGATGTTATCCTGAAATTCTTAGGTAAAGAACATTTGATCACACCAGATGATGTTCGAGCTGATTTTAAAACTTTAAACGAAGCCGTGATCGCTGGAAATTGGCCAACTATCGATGAGGCTAAAGGCAAATTCATGTTTATTTTAGATACTAAAGACGCCAAAATGCAAATTTATATTAAAAATCATGAATCTTTAAAAAACAGAGTGATTTTTACAAATTCTGAAGAAAATTCTGCGGAAGCAGCTGCTATGATCATTAATGATCCCAATGATCCACGAATACCAGGTTTAGTAGAAAAAGGCTATATTATTAGAACAAGAGCCGACGCAAATACTACTGAGGCCAGAAATAATGATTATTCTCGTTTTGAAACCGCTAAAAAATCGGGTGCACAAATTATAACAACAGATTACTATATGCCTAGTACGTTCTTCGATTCTGACTATCATATTGACTTTGGTAAAGGTGATTTTTCTAGAAAGAACCCAATAAATAACAAATCTTAACTTACAAATATTCAGTAATTAAGAATATATTTTAGAACAGAACGTTATCTTTAATATCTCTTAATCACTACATCTTGAACTATCCACTAATTGTCTTGCTTTTGCTCTCCTTTCATTTAGTAATGGGGCAGGAAAGAAATTCTACGGAAGAAGGATTAACCACTAAGTTCAGTCAAAATAAAGTCTCAGATCGTTTATTTGGGGTTGGCGAATTTTCTCATTTTCGTAATAATTTTGAAATAGTTCAACAGAATTTTTTAAAACTTGAAGCTTTTGTAGGACTGTTAGAACGTTATGATTTTATGAGCGCAACTAGAACGTTGCAATACTCCTATGGGGCGAGATTAGACATGCAGGTAGCGCCCAAAACTTTATTTTATATTTCAGCACAATATATTTCAGCGCCATTCGATCAAGTTGAGATGCAATCTACAACACCTATGGATCCATTTTTCCCTAATTCAGAAATTGGATTCGGTTTAGATTTTCAGATTAATAACAATATCAATCTTGATATAGGTAACAAAACTCTACTGCCCGGTGACAACAATGCTGTTTTTAATCCAACTCCACTTAATATGACTAGAGCAAAAATTAAAATAGGATTTTAAAATAAAAAAAGCTCCCAGAAATTAATACTAGGAGCTTTTTCAACAATTCAAATAAAAAAACAATAAAAAAACTAATTCTAATTTTTCCAGCCACCACCAAGTGCCTGATACATATTTACCACAGCATTCATTTGTTTCATTTTAGTCTCCACCAGATCAAATTTAGATTCTAATGCATCACGTTGTGTCATTAAAACTTCCATATACTCTGCTCGCGCGTTTTTAAATAATTTATTCGAAATTTTTATCGATTCGGTTAATGCATCAACTTCTGCAGCTCTTAAATCATAACTCTTCTTTAAATTATCGATTTTAGATAATTGATTAGCAACTTCTATATAAGCTTTTAAAACGGTTTGCTCGTAATCAAATGCGGCTTGAACTTGTTTTGCATTCGCTGTTTTATAGGCTGCTTTTATCGCATTTCTATTAACCAAAGGAGCCATTAAATCACCTGCAACCGAGTAAATTAAAGACTCAGGCGTATTTAACAAATAATCTGGATTAAACGCCTGATAGCCTACATTTGCTGAAATTCCCAAAGATGGATAAAAGCGTGCTCTTGCTACTTTAATATCTAGCTTAGAAGCTTGTAATTCGTATTCTGCCTGTCGAATATCAGGACGATTTTGTAATAATTGCGAAGGTAATCCTGCATCTATTTGTTTAGGAATCATCGCTGCAAAATGGTCTGAATTACGCTGAATTGGCTGCGGATAACGCCCCACTAAAAAGTTCAGCTTATTCTCTGTTTCCACAATGCGCTGCTGAATGTCAAATTGCAAACTTTTAGTATGCAAAACTTCAGCGTTAAACTTACTTACCGCAAGTTGGGTAACTCGAGCGGCTTGTTTTTGAAGCTTTACAATTCTATAAGCTCTTTCCTGAATTTCGATATTATTCTTTACAATCTGAAGCTGATTATCCAAAGCCAATAATTCGTAATAAGAATTAGCAATTTCAGCAATTAGATTGGTTACCATAAAATTTCTACCTTCAACGCTAGACAAATAACGCATCACGGCAGATTTTTTGGCATTATGTAACTTGCTCCAGATATCAACTTCCCATTGTGCATTCAAACCAATGGTATAATCGGGTAATGGATCAGGAAAATTTCGCCCTTCTTTTATTTCCAGGTTTTCTTCTACCGCTCCTTCTCTTGTATATTTTCCAACCTTATCGATTCCTGCACCTGCTTTTAATCCTATAGAAGGTAAATATTCACCTTTTCTAGCCTGAACTTCGCTTTTCGCAATTTCCAATTCCTGAAGCGTAATATTAAGCTCCTGATTATTTTCTAAAGCAGTATCGATAAGTGCAGACAAATGAGGATCATTAAAAAAAGATTTCCAATCCATCAAAGCTGAACTTGAAGTATCTGTCTCATTAAAGGTTTTGCTAGCCAGAGAATCCTGGGAATTATGATAATTCCCGGGAACCTCTTTACTAACTGCTTTCTCTGATAATGAAGGTACACAAGACGAAACAGTAAGTATGATTCCTGCTGTAACGCCCAAATAAGAGAAATGTTTATATTTATTTATTCTATTCATCATATTCAAAATCTTCAGTTAATGGATTTTCGTCTTCGAATTTTATAAGTGATCTTCCTTCGGCAAGACTTCCGAAGATATAATATAGACCGGGAACTATAAGTACCCCGAAGATTGTCCCAAAGAGCATTCCTCCTAACGCAGAGGCACCTAAAGTTCTATTTCCTACAGCTCCTGCTCCACTGGCTAAGATTAAAGGAATAAGCCCTGCGATAAAGGCAAAAGAAGTCATCAAAATTGGTCTAAATCTTACTTTGGCTCCCTCTATTGCTGCATCTAGAATTGATAAACCTTCATGATGTTTCATTACAGCAAACTCCACAATTAATACCGCATTTTTCCCTAGGAGACCAACAAGCATAATTAATCCAATTTGTGCATAGATATCATTTTGAAGTCCCATAAACTTAAGAAGCATAAACGAACCAAAAACACCTACAGGTAAGGAAAATATCACAGAAAGAGGAATTATAAAACTTTCGTATTGTGCTGCGAGAACAAAATAAACGAAGATCAAAACGATTAAGAAAATATAAATAGATTCGTTACCGCGCTGTGCTTCGTCATAAGAAAGACCTTCCCATGCAATATCATAATTCTTCGGAAGAGTTTCTTTTGCAACCTCTTTTATCGCACCAATAGCATCTGCCGTGGTATAACCTTCGGCCGGCAAACCACGTATAGCAGCCGAATTATACATATTGAAACGTGTCACCTCATTAGGACCTTGAAGTTTCTTAAGCTTCATAAAAGCCGAATAAGGCACCATCTCTCCGTGATCGTTTTTCACATACATGTTTAATACATCTGAAGGTAATCTTCTAAATTTAGGATCAGACTGTACATATACTTTAAAGAATCTATTGTATTTAATGAATCCCTGCTCGTACGTACTACCAATTAAAATATTCAGGTTTTCCATGGCATCGCCAATAGAAACACCTTTTTGCATGGCGAGTTCGTTATTGAATTCTAATTCATATTGCGGATAATTTGCAGCGAAGAATGTAAACAGTCCTTTAAGCTCTGGACGCTGTCTTAAATTCTCCATAAACTCCTGGTTGATCTTATCAAAATCTTGATAGTCTGTCTCTGTATTTTCATCTAATAGACGCATAGAAAAACCTCCTGAAGAACCAAAACCTGGAATTGCCGGTGGCTCAAAGAACTCGATAACCGCACCAAGATCTTTAGATTTTTCCTCCAGTTCTTCCATAATTTCTGTAACCGTATGATCACGATCAGACCATTCTTTTAGGTTAATCAAACAGGTACCAGCATTAGACCCCCTACCTTCTGTCATGATCTCGTAACCTGCTAAAGATGCTACAGATTCGATACCATCTACTTCTTCACAAATTGCCTGTAGTTTTCTGGAAACCTCGTTAGTTCTCTCTAAGGTTGCTCCCGGTGGAGTTTGAATAATCGCGTAAATGGTTCCCTGATCTTCACTAGGCACAAAACCTGAAGGCAATACCTGATTTTCTAAGTATATCCCAGCACAAAAAGCAATTAAAATCCCGAATGTTAACCATTTTCTACTTACCATTCGCTTTAAAACACTTACATATTTACCGGTAAGTTTATCGAATCCTGAATTAAATTTATCCAGTCCTTTGGTTAAGAAATTTTGCTTATGCTCTTTACCATGATGGTTCTTAAGTAAAATTGCGCATAAGACCGGCGTTAAAGTAAGTGCTATTATTGCTGAAATCACGATGGCACTAGCCATAGTGATAGAGAATTGTCTGTAGAACGTACCAACCGGTCCAGACATAAACGAGATAGGTAAGAAAACCGAAACCATTACGGCAGTAATTGCGATAATCGCCCCACCAATTTCTCCTAAAACCTGTTTTACGGCTACATATGGAGATATATCTGGATACTCATCAAACTTGGCATGTACCGCCTCGACGACGACAATGGCATCATCTACCACAATACCTATCGCTAATACTAAAGCAAAAAGCGTTACCAAGTTTATAGAAATACCAAAAAATTGGATCACAAAAAACGCCCCTACCAAGGAAACCGGAACAGCAAGAATAGGTATAAGTGTGGAGCGCCAATCACCCAAGAAAATAAATACTACGACGGCAACCAGAATAAAAGCATCTCTTAAAGTATCTACCACCTGCTCTATAGAGGCATCTAAAAACTGCGATACATCATAACTGAGTTTGTAATCCATACCAGGAGGAAAATCTTCTTTCATTTTTTCCAACTCGTCTTTAACTTCATCTATAACATCGCTGGCGTTACTACCGTAACTTTGTTTTAAGACAATAGCTGCAGATGGATGACCATCTAAATTAGAATAAATATCAAAGAATTCACTTCCTAGTTCTACCCTACCAATATCTTTTAAACGTAAGCTTTCACCTTCAGCATTAGCTCTAATGATAATATTTTCATATTGCTCTGGTTCATTATATCGACCTTTATAAGTTAATACATATTCTAAAGATTGTGCCTGTATACCAGAGCTTCGACCTAAACGACCTGGTCTTCCGACGATACTTTGCTCTTTCATAGCTTCCATCACCTCGTCTACAGAAACATCATAAGCACGCATCCTATCAGGATTTAACCAAACACGCATAGCATATTTTCTACTTCCCAAAATTTTAGACCGCGCAATTCCTTTGATTCTATTAATTTCAGGTATCATCTTTACGTTGGCGTAATTGTATAGAAATTTTTCATCCATACTTTCCTTTTTAGAATAAAGGTTTACGTACATCAACATACTGGGTTGAATGGGTGTAATTGTCACCCCTTCCCGCTGCACAAGCTCGGGCAATAAGGGCATAACCTGGTCTACCCGGGTTTTTACTTTTACTACTGCATCATTTGGATCTGTTCCCGGTTCAAAAATTACCCTAAGGGTAGCTTCACCTGCACTCGTAGCATCTGTAGCTAAATAACGCATTCCCTGCACCCCATTAATAGAATTTTCTAGGGTAATAAGGGTAGATTTTACTAAAACATCTGCACTGGCCCCTGGATAAGCTACAAAGATGTTCACTGTAGTTGGTGCAATTTGGGGAAACTGCGATATTGGCAGTTTTTTTATGGCTAAAGACCCCATAAATACTATTATTATAGAAATAACAATGGCAAATACGGGTCTATGTATAAAACGTTTAAACATAGTTTTTTTTAGATTTTACTCAATATTGAGATTGAAATTTTTTCCAAAGATTAGAGGAGAAAATTCTATAACTAATTTGGATAAATTATATACCAACTTACTCTGCATATAATTGTAAGTGATCGATAACTTGCTGCGGTTCTTCAAATTCGTATTCGATTTCGTCTCCATCTCTTACTTTTCGAAGACCTTCTAGCAAAATTTTGTCATCTTCAGTAATTCCGTCACTTATTGCGTAGATATGGGGAAGTTCACCGGAAAGTGAAATTTCACGTGGTTCAATTTTGTGATCCTCGTTTACCACATAAACGTAATGTTTACTTAATACCTCAAAAGTTGCTTTTTGTGGGATTAGCAACGAGTTTTTAAAAGGTACTTTAGTTAAAACGCTACCTGTTTCACCATGCCTTAAAAGACCTTCAGGATTTGGGAAATTCGCTCTAAAAGCAATATTACCAGTTTCGTTATTAAACTCTCCTTCTATAGTTTGCACAAAACCTTCATGCTTATAAACCTGATTATTAGCCATTAAAAGTTCTACTTTAGTAGTGTCATCTTCATGAACTGCTTGTTGATAATCTAAATATTCGGCTTCAGGAACGTTATAATAAACCCACATATCGCTGTTATCAGATAAGCTGGTTAGTAACTCCCCTTCTTCAACTAAACTTCCTAATTTTAAATGAAGGCGATCTACGATCCCATCAAAAGGAGCTCTAATTTCAGTAAATTCAAGATGAACCTGCGCTAAGGATTGCTCGGCTTTTGCTTTTTCGTATTTCGCTTTAGCCATTGCTAATTCATTAGGAGCAACTACATTACTATCGGCTAATTGTTTAGTGTTTTGATATTCAATTTGGGCAAAATGTGCTTCAGCTTTAGCTTTCTGCAATTCAGCATTGTAAAGCTTTGGCATAATTTTAAACATTAATTGCCCCTTCTTTACAACTTGCCCTTCATCTACATAAATATTTTCTAAATAACCTCGCTCTTGCGCGCGTACCTCGATATTTCGGATTGATTGGATTTGTGCTACATATTGATTTACAATCAATGTATCTTTTCGAACGGGACTAGTTACAAGAAATTTGGATTTTTCTTCTTTCTTTTCTTTGTGGGATTCGCAGCCTATGCTTAAAAATAAAACGCACAGGCTAATAATCATGAGACTTCTACTCATCATAATTTTAAAAATTAAAGTGAAAAAATTAGGGTAAACCTTATGGAAGCCTACAAAAATCTAGAATAAGATTTTTTAAAAGTGATATAGGCTTAAATGAAAGATTCCGGATTTTGAGTGAAATCCGGACTTGAATATCATATTCTAAATACACAATATCTTACGCAAAGAGATGGGTAAGATAATTGGTGAAATTCATTTGAAAAATAAGGTGTACTATCAGATCGATTGAAGTCATGATAGGCAGAAAGTACGGTATAAAAAAGAGTAGCCAGATAATCGCTACTCCCTAAGCATTTTTTGGAAACATCAGCATCTGTTTCATTCTGTGCTTCTTCTATTTCTATTTCTTCACTTTCAGAAAATTTTCTCTCTGGATACGAACTTGATCTTTGATGGATTAAAGCATCACTATCGTCTATGTAGTCAAAATATAAATCTTGATCACATTCAAAAGAAATAATTTCTGAAAAAGAATGAGTATCGTCATTTAGCGAATTGGCATGAAGTGAGCCATATCCGTTAAGAAGAAGTGAAAAAAATGATATGTACTTAAATAGTAATTTCATTTGAAGCGCCAAAATTATACAAACTTCGCCTTAACTACAAGAAGATGTAAAAAAAAATTAATGAGGTTACATAAAATTAACAATCAAGCTTTTAAAGGCAAACTTGATTTAATCAACTTTGGGATTACTTTGAAGCTTATTATTTTAAAAAATCAGCAAGTAAAAAACACCAAATTTTATTTAATTTTAAAGATATTATAGCGTACAAAGCTAAAGATGTATAGCTGTATCAATTACGGTAAGCATCGTAAATTATAAACATCGCTTCATTCTCTGCGGCTTTTATAAGCTGCTTTTCTGAATCGGAAAAACAATCTTTAATCGTTTTAGAATAGATATTATTAAGAATGGCAGCGGTTTCTGCTATAGCTGCCTCTAGCTGCTGCTGCCGATCTACCGTACTTAATATCTTATGATTAAGATCTTCTGCGGCCTCCTTTTTTTGATTCGCTACTTCTAAAGCTTTTTCCTTAAATAGTTTAATTTTTGGTTTCATAAACATATTATTATAGCTTTATAAGAATCAGTATTACGTGTTCTTATAAAACGTAAAAACAGTTGATAAAAATAAAATTGAATAGCTTTATAAGTATAGGTAAAATAAGACGAAATCTAAAAACAAAAATCAACCTCGCAAGAAGTTGATTTTTAAAAAAATATGACGGCATCAAATTGCTAAAATGGCCTTTAAAATGGTTGGTCTACACGACTTCAATACTATTATACCAAGAAAATCTATATTCTTCAAAAAATATTACAAACTAAATTTGTACGAATTTTCTTTCAATAAAAACACCTAAAAATCATTTAAATAGGTTAAAAGCATAATATTTAAGATTATAAGTTATTAAACCAAAAAGTGATTTTTCTCTAATTGAGAAAAAACTCCTTTATCAGATTTTATGTATTTAAGGTGACTTTCTAGCGTATTGCGCTCCTGTTTGTTTTTGATATTTGGTATTATATCCTCATAAAGCGATATTAATTCAGATTGAAGCTCGATACCACGTTTTATTATATAGCTTTTGCCTTTTGATTGTAACTCTGCACATTTAAGTCCGTTTTGCTTTCTTCTATAATTCGCCAATTTATATTGTGCTTTCAAACCGGCTACGTAAGCTTTTTTATGAAGACATAAATTTTTGAATATATTTTTAAAATATAATCTATTAGATTCGTCTAATGCCTGAGAGTAAAAACAGAAAGCGTCTTCTATTTTTTGGTAGATTGCATTTATTTTAAAATCTATTGGGATTTCCTTTTGCTTAGACTCCAGTTTATTTAAAATCAAAATCTTTTCTTCTGAAGTTTCAATATCCTTATAGCTAATCTTAATGGTCCCTAAACCTTCTTGTAGCTCCTTGTGAAAATTTCCGTGATCACAAAAGCCTCCATCTGTGGTAAACGCTAAACGTTTTATTTGGATATTTTCAAGCTGCATTAAAGCACGTTTTTCGTTTGGTTGAATCTGATGTTTTTGTTCAATTTTATTAAGCGCTTCGCTAAAGGGAATACTTCCAATATTTAAGGTTGAGTTCATGGTGGTTGGTTTTGATAAGTTTCGATTTCAAATCTACTGCACCCTATTTAAAATTTATCTTTCTAAAAACCCATTTTTTACTTAAAAAGTGGTTAAAATAATTATGAAAATAAAAGATTTTAACCCTCCATTAGATATTCAAAATATAAATTTCTAATAATAATTTTTTCTTTTTTATATTCATAAAATATTTTAGGAAAGATGAAATGTATTATAGTAGATGATGAAGAATTACAGATTTCTGTTTGTAAAATGTTAGTCTTAGAACATAATGAACTGGAACTGGCAGGAACATTTAATAGCGCCCTTACCGCTCTTAAATTTATTAATGAAACAAAAAATATTGATCTCATTTTTCTAGACATTATGTTACCCCATATTGATGGATTTGATATGCTGTCCATAATGCAAGATCCTCCTCGAGTAATCTTAATGTCATCGGCAAAAGAATTTGCGATCAAAGCATTTGAATTTGATCCTGTACTCGATTATTTACTAAAGCCTATAGAAAAAGTACGCTTCAATAAAGCTGTGCAAAAAGCTATTGGCAAAAATAGAATAATGCAAAAACCTAATACCATAGGAAACGGAGCCTTTTATGTGCAAAGTGACAAACGACTAATAAGAATAAATCCTTCTGAAATTGATTTTATTGAAGCTAGTGGAAATTATGTATGCATTCATTTAGAAAAGCAAAAGATTTTAACCTATACCAGTTTAAAGAAAGTTTTTGCCAAACTCGCTTCAGATAATTTTTTACAAACACATCGATCTTATATAATAAACACCAATAAAATCGAAGATTTAAAAGATAATAGCGTTCTTATCAATAAAAGAATAATTCCTATAAGCAGGCGCTACAAAAAAAATGTTCTCGAGCTAATCAATGTTCTTTAACCGCTTAAATTAAATTAGCTGCCGAATATCTTAAGAAATCGGACATTCGAATAAAAAATATTATCTATATCCATTTTCCATGTAATTTCAATACAGATTAAGAAATCTATTATGAATGCTACTGGTAATATTAAAGCGATTATAATATCGGGAATTTTAAATGCCTATACCATCAAAAAAATTGAAAATGATCTAATCTCAGGAATACATGAAGCAGTAGACCACCTAAAAATAGATATTAATCAGGTAACAGATATAGACGTTACGGCAGCCTTTACTCTTTATATGCTGAAAGAAAAAGCAAAAGAATTGGGTAAATTAATAAGCATTGAAAGAAATGAATGTGTTGCTCTTAAAAAATTAAAGCAGTATAAAATAGAAAGATTATTATAGTTAAGGTTACATTGGTTAGATTAGAATCGGGAGTGATTGAAGAGCATAAACGCCGCCTCCGGAATTTCTATCAAAATTCGCATTTTGGATGTTTTGTTTTTATTTTATCAATAGTTAATTAGTCATTGATTATATTCCAAATGGCTGCTTAAATCAAAAACCTTGAAATATTTTCAAGGTTTTATTTTGAATATAAAATTACAATCAATTTTTCTTGTTTTTAGATCGCATCAAAATAATATAGAAGATAATAACTGCAAGTACATCGATAATGGCTACAATTAAAGTTATTTTTTCAATAGTACTCATCTTATAAAATTACGGGCTTCAAAATTACATATAAATCATTATATCTAACATGCAATTAAACCATATATTATTTAAATTTTCAAAAAATCCATCAATTTTCGATTATATGTTTATAGAGTTTATCAATACTTATTAAATTACCATAAAAATAGGTGTCATCTCAATTGGAATTTTCAAACCGGCTACACAATTCAAGCTTACTTACTAAGTTTTGGATGCAGCCATAAAAATCCACTGGCGGCCATAAAAACGATGAAAAATAACCATAAGTTTATCAGCTCGTAGTATTTTGTTTTTGAATCTCCCTTTATATCATTTTTAAAATAATCTATATTTCGTTTAGATATCTCTCTTGCCTTTTTGGTTTTCCAAAGAGTATCGTTAAATACATCTTTTCAAATTTGATATTTCAAAGCATAAAAAAGCCTTTCAGCTACTAACTGAAAGGCTTAAAAGTTTATATCCAATGAGCCGAAATTCTAAAGCTTCGGCGATAATTCTTTTTATTCTTCTTCCTGGCTTACTTCTTCGTTTAGGTTTTCTACAGCATCCATCATATTAAACTTCTCGAGTTGTTCCTCTTCACCAGTAAAGTATGGAAATACATCTAAAATTGGCGATTCTGTAATTGCCGGAATACTAAAATCTCCCATAGTTTCTTCCATCGCTTTTTCAGTATTCTCATAAGCTTCTTTCACATCGTTAGCCTGCACTAAAAGATAAATGTTAGATTTTTTCTCTTTCCCGCTTTCTTCATCCATAGCTATCAGTGATACCTTAGATTTAAACCAACGATCAGAATTTTCAAAAGGATGAACTTCTGCAAAATTGGCAACCTTTATATTCATAATTTTAAAATCTTCACTAGTTAGCTTTTGCATTTCTTCGGTGATTCTCGATTCTGCTTCAGTGAAAGAAACGGCATCTAATAAGTATACTTCAGAAACTACTTTTTGCTCTCCGGTTTCATGTGTTTTTCTGTATTTCACCTTACATTCGTACCAAATAACGCTCATATCTTAAATTTTAGGAGCGCAAAATTAAAATTTCCAACTTGATACCGAAGCAATCTTGCTAATAGATATCCACAAGTTTAAAATAAGTGATCTTATTTTTACCTATGCTACTCGTTTCCAATTTTTTGGAACCGGTCGATACGAATAATAATGTAAAACTTCTTCTAGCGCTAATTTCATTGCTTTATTGATAGGAAGAATTTTTCTACCCATTCCAAAATCAATTTGCGAAAGGCGTAAATAATAATCACTAAAAACAGGAACAGATAGTCCATTATTTATGGATACAGCAGCTTTGCTAAAGTTTTCTGATTGTTTCAACAGCTTGCAGCTTATAAGCTGAAGTTTATTATTTTTAGCTCTCTGTGCCCCATAGCCAAATAATCTACAAACAAGGCCGCGGTGCGTGTATGCAGTACAACGGCCGGTGCTATTCTCTAAACTCAGCATTTTATAATTATGGCAAATTTCTACCGATGTATTGCTTAGCGCCTCCAATGTTTCTTCAGCTTTGCCTTCAACGAAGCATTGTAAGGCCCATGGTAAAAATTCTAAAGGGGATGCCTGGATACCTGGTTTTTCACAGCATTTACCACAACCAGCGGCGCAGCTAAAACCAGCATGAGCTTGAAAAGTATTAAGTTCTTCTGAAAGGGTTTCGAATAAACTTTCGACTGCCCTTACTTTTTCTTCTAATTTCATTGAAAAGGCTAAATTAGTTGAAAACCGAATCGAATTTCAAAAAATCTTTTGCCAAATTTGTTAAATATTCTATTAGAATTTAAGCGTACCCTCTATTCTAAAATGAAACCTTTTAGAATTTAATAATCACTATTTTACAAGCCGTTTTTCATATTTTAAAATTGATAAAATTAGGTATTTCCATTTTTGCGTAAAGATTTCAAATTAAAACTGCCTCATAAAGAGACGCTGAATAATTGATCAGAAAATTATCTTATTACTAGGCAAACCTAAAAACGATGAATTTCGGTTATCGAGTAAATATCTAATTCAGCTTCAACAATTTTAAATTTAAATTCTGAAAACTCAAATAATTGCTGATTTTATAATTCACTAATTTTTACAGACTTTTTCTTTGCTATTCTTTATATTTAAGAAATAAATTAATTAAACTCTATTTTCACTAAAATGAAAAAATCTAAAATAATCACACTAATTTTATTCGGAATTGGATATTCTAGCATCGGTTTTTCGCAGATGGATGCTCCTACTACTCCACCTGAGGAATCTCCAATGCCTATGAAACCAGAAATGACTGAAATTTGGGAGCCACAGATAGAAAAAATTACTCCGGGAGAAAAGCCGGGCGATGCACCTTCAGATGCGATTATACTTTTTAATGGTAAGAATTTAGACCAATGGGTAAGCCAGAATGATACCGAGAAATCAGCACCCTGGGCTATAAAAGATGGTTATTTTGAGGTTGTGCCGGGAACAGGAGGCATACAAACCAAAATGAAGTTTGGCGATGCGCAAATTCATATTGAATGGAGTGCACCAGATAAAGTTGAAAATTCTGGGCAAGGCCGTGGAAATAGTGGTTTATTTCTTCAGAATAGATACGAATTACAGATTTTAGATTCTTACAATAACCGCTCTTACAGCAATGGGCAGGCTGCTAGTATTTATAAAGATGCACCGCCTTTGGTTAACGCCATGCGCTCTCCTGATAAATGGAATGTTTACGATGTGATCTACACTGCACCGCGTTTTAAAGATGGTAAGTTAGATCAAAAAGCTAAGATCACCGTGCTTCACAATGGTGTGGTTGTACAAAACAATACCACAATACAGGGCTTAACACTTTATATTGGCCTACATAATTATCCTGAAGCACACGAAGAAGATGTAATCGCTTTACAGGATCACGGTACTAAAGTACAGTTTAGAAATATTTGGGTTAGAAAATTATAATCAGAAATATCGATTTTCAGTAAACTACCTCAGGGTAAGCTCGTGAGGCATTTTTTTAAAAATTGTCTTTGTATCAAGGCAAGCCTTGGCGCATTTAATCTCGATTATCGAGTAAATAGATCCGGCTATTTTTTTAGTCGGATTTTTTATTTTGGAAAATCAGATCGCTCCGTTTTTAGACATTAGAATTTAGTTTTAGAATGTTGAATTTTGATTTGGCGTCAGCGGAATTAAAATTGTATCAAGAATTTATGGACTGCAAACTGGGACTGTTTACTACCAACTGAAAAAGACTTCTCGATACCACAAATCTTTCCGATTCACTACAAAATTTGATAATTACTCCCTGTTTATTGTTAATTGAAGATTGCCAATAGAGACTGCTTACTGCATACTGAATCACTGAACTTCATCTTTCAAGATCTCCCAAACATTATTTGCTAAAATCTGCTGACCTTCAGCGGTGGGATGGATGCCGTCTTGCTGATTTAATCCCGGCTCGCCGGCTACACCTTCCAATAAAAAAGGAATCAATTTTAAATCGTATTCCTTAGCTAGATTAGGGAAAAGAGAGCGGAATTCAGACGTATATGCTTCGCCCATATTTGGTGGAATTTGCATCCCGGCCAATATAATTTTTACCTCTGGATTTTTTGTGCGTGCTTTTTCGATAATTTGCTCTAAATTTTGTCGGGTTTCGTCTAAAGAAACGCCTCGTAAACCGTCATTAGCACCGAGTTCGATAACCAGAATATCTACATTTTGTTTAAAAACCCAATCCAATCTATTTAGACCACTCGCGGTAGTTTCGCCACTTAAACCGGCATTTACCACGCTATAATCCATTCCCATCGAATCTATTTTTTTCTGAATTAAAGCCGGATAGGCTTCAGTCGTATCCAAACCTAAACCTGCCGTTAAACTGGTTCCAAAAAACAGCACCACCGGTGCTTCTTTAGTTTTATTCTCTTTAGAAGTTTTCGCTTCAGCAGTATTCTCTTCCGAAGCAGAAGTAGATTGCTTTTCTTCGTTCTTACAGGAATTCAAAAAAACAAGACAAAAAATCGCAGCTATCAGGCTATTAATATTGGTTATTTTCATGGTTAATTTTATTTTTCAAAAGAAATCTTTTCAGTCAATTTATAATTTTAGATTCTCGTCACCCTGAACTTGATTCAGGGTCTCATTCACAAGATCATTAATTTAACTATCCATTATGAGATTCCGGATCAAGCTTGCCTCGCCGGCTGGCAGGTCCGGAATGACAAAAGTTCTAATGTTCAAAAATTTTAAATAATTTAAACAAGTTTAGGAGATAAATCTCAGAAGGTCTTAAAATCATTTCTTAATTTGTACGTTTTATATCCAATTTTTTCTAAACCTACAATGACAAAGATATTAAACGTTACCCACCTGGAGAAAAGCTACGATAGCGGAAGTAAAAAATTACAGATTTTAAACGATATTAATTTTGAAGTTGAAGCTAAAGAAAGTTTCGCCATTGTAGGCCCTTCCGGAAGCGGAAAAACCACTTTACTGGGCCTTTGCGCCGGTTTGGACCAAATTGACAATGGTGATATCGAATTATGTGGAACAAAACTCAGCTCCCTTTCTGAAGACGAATTGGCGCTACTTCGGAATCAAAAAGTCGGCTTCGTTTTTCAGAATTTCCAGTTGTTACCAACACTTACCGCATTAGAAAATGTAGCAGTTCCACTTGAATTACAAGGAAATAAAAATGCTACGGAAAAAGCGAAATCACTGCTGAAAAAAGTGGGTTTAGAACATCGCATGCATCATTACCCTTCGCAACTTTCGGGTGGTGAGCAACAACGGGTGGCTTTAGCGCGAGCATTTTCTAACGATCCTGAAATTTTATTTGCTGATGAGCCTACCGGAAATCTGGATGCTGAAACCGGAGAAAAGGTGATTAAACTTTTATTCGAATTAAATGCCGAATTGGGAACTACTTTAGTGATCGTTACCCACGATATGGAATTGGCCAAAATGACGCAGCATATTTTAGAAATTAAAGGAGGAAAAATAGTTTCCGACCAAAAAACCGGAATCTAAGATGAAGCAAACAAACACTGCAAAACCTGGATTTTCATGGTTGCTAAAAATGGCTTGGAGAGATGGTAAAGCCAGTAAACGTAAGCTTTTGCTTTTTATGGCTTCGATCGTTTTGGGAATTGCTGCTGTAGTTTCCATACAGTCTTTTGGTGAAAATCTACAAGATAATATCGCGTTACAATCCAAATCCCTGATGGGTGCAGATTATACCATCGACATGAATCATCCGCCCAACGAACGTGTTAATGAAATTATGGATTCCCTGGGCATCGATTCTCGCGAAATCAGTTTTGCCTCGATGGCAGCTTTTCCTAATAAAATGGGGACAAAATTCGTTAGCGTTCGTGGTATCGACAGCGGTTTTCCTTTTTATGGTGAATTTGAAACTACTCCTAAATCTGCCGGCCTAAATTACCAAAATCAAAACGGCGCTTTGGTTGATGCCACGGTGATGCTTCAGTTAGATTTATCTGTGGGCGATAGTATTAAGATTGGGGAAATAACGCTGCCAATTTTAGGCAAACTTAAAGAGGCTCCCGGTAGCTCTTCGCTTTTTGGAGCCATTGCACCACCGGTGATCATTCCGTATAAATTCATTGAGCAAACAGGACTCATACAAACCGGAAGTAGAATTAATTACGAGTATTATTTTGAAGCCGATAAAACCACTAATCTTGATGTTTTAGAAGAAAAAATAGGTCCGAAATTAGATAAAGAAGATGCCGATCTGGACACGCATTTATCCACGAGCGAACGCTTAGGGAAACGCTACGAAAACTTTGGTAAGTTTCTGAATCTCGTTGCGTTTATCGCATTGCTATTGGGTTGTGTTGGGATTGCCAGCGCCATAAATATTTACATCAAAGAAAAATTAAAGTCGGTTGCCGTACTAAAATGTCTTGGTGCTTCACGAAAGCAAAGCTTTATGATCTTTTTGATTCAGGTCGCTTTTATAGGTTTATTAAGCGGAATTTTAGGAAGCATCCTAGGAGTAATCTTACAATACGCATTCCCGGTAATTTTAGAAAGTTTACTACCGGTTGAAATCGCTTTATCAATTTCAGGCCGCGTTATTTTTGCAGGAATCATTTTGGGCGTTTTAATGTCGGTTTTATTTGCCTTATATCCGCTGGTTGGTACTTTATATGTTTCCCCACTTCAGGTGTTGCGTGTACAAGAAAATTCAAATTCAAGATCAAGAAAAGCGCTTATTGGAATTTCAATGTTAATCGTACTATTTCTATTTTTATTCTCTTTCTGGCTGCTTAAAGATTGGAAATATTCACTAGCATTTATAGGTGGTGTTTTGGTAACTTTTGCCGTTTTAGCCGGTATTGCGCAATTATTTATCAATGCAATTAGAAAGTTTTTTCCAGATTCGTGGAGTTTCGTTTCTCGACAATCGCTACGGAATTTATTTCGACCTCAAAACCAAACACTTATTTTAATTTTAGCCATTGGGATTGGTACTTTTTTAATCAGCACACTATATTTCACTAAAGATCTTTTACTTGCACAGGCCACTTTAGAAAATACCAATACTAGCGCAAATATGATTTTGCTGGATGTACAAACCAACCAGACAAAAAATGTAGCTCAAACTATCGAATCTCAGGATCTACCGGTTCTAGAAGATATTCCTATTGTTACTATGCGTGTTCAAAATTTAAACGGTAAATCAGTAAACGAGATTCGAGAAGACTCAACTTCAACCATCAACCGTTGGATTTTAAGTCATGAGTTTCGAGTGACGTATCGTGATTCTTTAATTGCTTCGGAAACTATTGAAGACGGCGAATGGATTCCTGAAGTGAAAAATACTACTTCATCTGAAATTATACCAATTTCCGTGAGTACCAATTTCGCTGAAGATGCTCAGGTAAAAGTGGGCGATCAGGTTACTTTTAACGTGCAAGGCGTACTAATGAAAACTAAAATTGCCAGTACTCGATTAGTCGATTGGGGACGTATGCAGACTAACTTTTCAATCGTTTTTCCAAAAGGAATTTTAGAGCAGGCACCACAATTTCACGTGATGACCACGCAGGTTCCAGACGCTGAAAAATCGGCTGAAATTCAACAAATATTGGTAAAAAAGTATCCAAATGTATCGATTTTAGATCTTCGTCAGGTGCTAGGCATTATTGAAGGTTTACTGAATAAAATAAGTTGGATCATCAACTTTATGGCCTTCTTCAGCATTCTTACCGGAATTATCGTTTTACTAGGAGCCGTTAGAACCAGTAAATATCAACGAATTAAAGAAAGTGTGCTGCTTCGAACCATTGGCGCAAAAAGTAACCAAATACTTAAAATTGCGGCTTTAGAATATATTTATTTAGGTGTTTTAGGTAGTTTAAGCGGAATTCTATTATCACTAATTAGTAGTTTATTATTAGCCTGGTTGGCTTTTGAAACCACTTTTATTCCATCCTGGATTCCGTTTGGAATTTTATTCCCAGGTATCACTTTATTGGTCTTAATCATTGGATTGGCAAATAGCCGAAGTGTGATAAAAAACCCGCCGTTACAAGTGTTACGACGGGAAGAAGTTTAAACCGAAATATGCTTAAAATGAACTAACTTTTTATTCTAAACGTTTTGTTGAATAATTTCCGGTAGGAGCGGTTTCTATCCA
This sequence comes from Zunongwangia sp. HGR-M22, assembly GCF_027594425.1. NCBI lineage: Bacteria > Pseudomonadati > Bacteroidota > Flavobacteriia > Flavobacteriales > Flavobacteriaceae > Zunongwangia > Zunongwangia sp. HGR-M22. Next base: position 1,633,474 of record NZ_CP115159.1, on the reverse strand, counting down.
TTTGCCTTCTATTATTTTTTCGTCATTTGTGCGATTATTAATTAAATACAATTTATAAGAAACCTGACGTTTACGGAATTCTATTTCTGTCAAAAATAGCGATTCACCAGCTGGAATTTCTAAGGTTTCCATGGTATCGAAACCGTGGGGTTTTATGCTTACTTCAGCAGTATAAATGTTCTTTTTTCCATTAAAATAAATTTCATCTTCATAAATACTTGTAGGTACTTGTACGCTAATCGAATCATTTTTCAACCAAATAAAAGCGTCATTTTCTTCACTTATAAATTGAGAATTTCTTTGTATATCGATGCCTCCAAAAGGTGAAAATGACATACTTTGAGGATTAGGAATATCAAATTTTCGTCTCATTCCATTTCTAAAGAATAACGAGTCGCCATCTTCTTCTTTCAGAAAAAATTCCAAATCCTTAAATGTATAGCCCTGAGATACTTTTTGACTTACAGTAATCTCTTTTGTCTCCTCTTCAGAACTCAAAACTAAATTAAAGTTGAAAGCTTCTGGCCTACTGTTTTCATTTAAATGAATTTTTAATAAAGTAGGCGTTGGTCGAGTAATCGTAAAACCACGATCGGTCCAGTTCACCATTACTTTTCCCTGATTTTCAAGTGACAAAACTGTATTTTCTCTTAAAATTGATCCGTCTTCTTTATAAATATCACCATACAATTTTGCGTCGCCCTTTATATTTATAATTTCAGCAATATTCCACTCACCTCCGGAAAAAGATATTTCGGCATCGCCACCTTCTGCTTCCATTTCAATATAATTGGTAGAAGGTTGAATAGATGAAAGGGAATCATCGTCGCTACTACAGGAAAATAGAATAAAAAACGATAAGAACGTAAAAACTGGTAGCTGTTTTTGTATCATAAATTGAATTTAATAAAGCTCCTGATTTTGAAGCTGGCTGATTAATGAATATGATTACATAACGCCTAAATATAAAATTTATTTCTATCAAATTCAATTTTCGAATATTTAATTAATTCTTCATGTTTAACGTTATAAAAAAAGCTGTCTCAAAAAACTCAAGACAGCCTTACAAAATGAACTAAAATTACAAACAATTACTTTCTAGCGAAATCAACTAATCCTCAAAATCTTTTTTTAATCTGGTTGGAGTATCGGGAATTCTATTTTTAAGAACTTTTTTATTTCCAGTTTTAGTTAGATCAAATGCATCATATAATGTTCCTATTGGCGTATAGGCTTCGTAGCTGAGTTTATTATCTTTAATCGTAATAATCTGAAACAATTGTGTAAACTCACCTCTTCTTTCAATCCATTTTTTATCTGTAGATTCGTACATTTTAGGGCCGCTAACAGATACCGCATAAATAGTACCTGCATCAGACATAGAAGTGACACCAGACTTTTTATTGCTAATTTGTCCACGAGCGTAAGTATGATCATGCCCTTGTAATACAAGATCTACCTTATACTTATCGATTAATGGCTTTAAATGTTCTATAAGAACTGTATTATCCTCTCTTTTTTGAGCAGGTGTGTATAACGGAAAATGCATCGTTAATGCTGTCCATTTTTTGGTGTTATTCTTTAAAATAGAATCTAACCATTGCACCTGTGCTTCTCTATGCTCCTCTTTTCGATCAAAATTTATACAATCTATTGAAATCACTTTTAGGTCCTGATAATCTACCGCATAAGTGGTTTCAGAAATCTCACCTATTCCTTTTGGTCCGTTTTTAGGTAGGTTGAATTGTGGTCGCCATAATGGCGTAAGTGTCGTGTCTTTATATTCGTGATTACCAGGCGTCATAATACTTGGTACCGTAGCATGAATGAAACTACCAGCATAAAACCATTCGCCCCATTGCAAATTTGAATCATGATCGTTTATCAAATCGCCTGCATGTAGCATAAAATCAACAGATGGAAATTTTCTGTACGAGTTTCTGATCACACGACTCCACATCGATTTAACCTGATTTTGAGCATCACCAAAATAAATAAAACTAAATTCTTCTCCAGTTTTATCTGAAGCTGTTGTATATTGAAACCATTCGCTCCAAAGTATATCGCCCTCTAGCTCATTACTACCTACACGATAAACATAGGTCGTTTTAGGTTGTAAGCCAGTAACGGTGGCAGAATGATAGTTTGCTTTCACTAAAGGCTCGTTATGCTTACTATGTTTATTTTCAAAAGCTTCAGTTTCAGCATTAACTCTATTAATTTTTCCAAGTTTAAACTCTGGGCCATCTGTAGCAATAGCTACTTCTAATATTGCATTTTTAATTTGTTGATCGGTTCGCCAATTCACTGAAATCATTGTAGCGGCATCCTCAGGAACATTTGCAATAATCCGATCGGGCACTTTACTGGGATATATAAGTTTATGCGCCGGTATAGTATCCTGAGCTTCATAATGCGAATGACCGTGCCCATCACCATTATCATCATGGGAATGAGAATGACTTTCAGTTTCTGTTTCTTTCTCAATATTATTGCATGAAAAAACGGAAAAAATAAGTCCAAGAAATATGGATAATATTGTTGTTTTTTTGAATATTTTTTTCATTTAGATTGAATTAGATAGAGACGACTATGAGCTAATTGATCAAGCCGTCTCATTTAAAATTATTAATTTATTGTAGCAGCCACATCTGTGACCATTGGTCATTTTCTGAAGGGCTTAAACCCGACTCGATGGCTTGCAGCATATTGGCTTCGTTATACGTATCTGAATAAATAAATCGAACAGGAGTATTTTGCCCTTTGGTTCCCGAAATGATGTTTTGGTTCAGGTTTGGATATCCCGTTCGTCTCCAATCAAACCAAGATTCATACGTAAGCCACAAAGAGATCCATTTTTGATGCATAATAGGCTGCAATGGATTTTCAGATTCTTCAAGAATACGGCGAGCATTCTCCAGATAAAGTTCTTCATTAAAAGAAACTGTTCTATCTTTTTCAACACTATAAACGGCATTTTCAGCCTCATCATAGATTTCATATTGATCGAAAGATAACTGAATACCTCTTTCATAATGCGCTGTTTCATCATCAGAAATCCAGCCTCTAAGGCTTGCTTCAGCTAATAAAAATTCAACCTCAGCAGCATTCATAAATACCGCTTTCACCAAATCGTTAGCATTTTCCGCATACATATTGGTTAGGTATGAGCTGTGCGGATTTGCAGCTGCAGCTAAGTAAACATCTGGTCTTTCACTGGCTATTGCATCTCCAAAATCACTCAAAGTAGCCGCTCCCATATTAAAATCGTTAGGTGCACTTAAAGCAACCGGTAAGCCAACATAAAGCGAAGTATTTAGATCATTTTCCAGATTATTATCAGAATTTATTTCAGAAATATCCAAACTCGTAATTCTTCTCAATCGTCCATTATCTAAAACTAGATCATCTGTATCTCCCTGGGTTAATTGTACATCTACCGGAGCTACCCATTTTGTTAATCGAGGATCTCCAAGAGCAATAAGGTCATTCACAATTGTTGCTGAAGGTTTTCTTCTATAAAATTCAGACCGGTTGCTCCAGTTTAACGGGCCACCAGGCCAGCTGTTGTTTTCATCTGTTCCGATGAAAGAAACAGAAGCATTATCTTCGTTGCTGGTTATTATTGGTAAATTACCCTGAACTATTTGTGAGAAATTTGATTGCGCATCCATATCATTCTTTTCAGAAAGACGCATATAGAATCTAAGTCTTAAAGAATTTGCAAAAGCCTGCCATTTTTTGCTATCACCGCCATAAACTATATCGGCATTAGCTACTTCGGTTATAACTCCAGCATTACTCAACAACTCATTCGCTTTTTCCAGATCAGATAAAATACCAAGAAAAACTTCTTTTTGTGCATCATAAGAAGGTTGAAAAGCTTCTCCTCCATTTTCTGCCATTAAGGCTTCACTATAAGGAACATCACCAAAAGCCGATGTCAAGAAACCAAAACCATAAGCTTTCATAATCAAAGCTACAGCCTGGTAATAATTTCGAATTTCACCTTCTTTTTCATTCTCGGCTCGTTCATAAATGTATTGCGCATTTTTAAGCGGACTATAAAAACTGCTGTAATCTACAGGTGCCCATTGATAATTATTCTCTTCGTAACTGGTAAAATCTCTCTGTAAATATTGTGTTGCTGCAGAAAGCTCTCCCCAATCGTAGGAAAGTTGACTTTGCATTTGTGCCGAAGAACTTAATATTCCCGTTAAGACAAATTTGATGTCAACTTCAGTATCCGCTAAACTATTTGGGCTTACATTGATATCAGTCAGCGAATCGCTGCAGGCAAGGTTAAAAGTGAGTAGACTGAAAAAACCAAGTTTTATAATTTTATTTTTAAAAGTTCTCATTTATATAATGATTAAAATCCAACATTTAGTCTAAATCCAACAGGTGCCGTCCATGGGGCAAGATTCCATTTTTCATGACCTTGCTGTCCTCCATGATAGGCAAGTTCTGGATCGATTCCTATCCCAGCTTCCGTCCATAAAAGAATGTTCTTAGAGTAAAGAGAAAAGGAAATGTTGTTTGCAGAGATTTTACTAGCTATTTTTTCTGGTAAATTATAAGTGAACGTTATATCTCTTAATTTCACGAAAGACGCATCGTACATAAAGGCATAACCAGTACGCCAAAAGCTACCACTAGATTCTACCACTCGGTAAGCATCAAACATTCTGGTTCCCGGGCCGCCAAAATTTTCGGTATAGGTCCCATCCCCGTTATCGATCACACCTGGGAAAAAGGCACCATTATTATTGCCATTATATTCAAACCCTCCCAGTTCTTCGGTTCTACCACCAATCCAAACATCATTATCGCGATAAACCGGATTATTTCGAATTTCATTTGCTAAAGCTTCTCGATCTCCTCCAAAAGAATTGGCATCTAAAACTCCAGAAAAGGTGCTGGAACTTACACCATTTTGCCAGTTTTCGATCTTACCAGAACGAGCCATTCTTTTCATGGATTCTGAAAAGAATTGTCCTCCCTGTCGCCAATCGAAACTTGCAGATAGTGTAAAGTTTTTATAAGAAATAGATGTCGTCATTCCTAAAGTAAAATCATGATTAAAATTACCAACCTTCTTTTGATTCTCGTAAGTACGATCTACTACCCATCTGCCATTGGAATCCAGTAAATTCCAACCTGCATAAGGCCCTTCTTCCACTTTTTGAATATATGGTGAGTATAAATCACCAATTTCTCCTCCTACCCTGGTAAATGATCCCATATCACGACCACCACCAAAAGAAACACGATCTATCCCGTCCACAAGTTCTACTAGTTTGCTTTTTTGAGTGGTAAAATTAAAGTCCATATTCCATAAAAAATCCTCACTTTTTATGGGAACCAAATGCATTCCCAATTCAACTCCATAATTTTCTACTTTCCCGGCATTAATGGTTGTACTGGTATATCCTGAAAGTGGTGTAGCATTAACATTAAGTATTTGGTTGCGGTTTTCGTTTTTATAATACGTCGCATCTATACCAAATCGATTATTGAAAAATTTAAGATCTGCACCTACTTCGTATGAAGTTGCTATTTCCGGCTTCAACTGAGTATTGGGCATACTACTTGGTAACGAATACGTAAAATCTTCTCCCCAATAGCCTTGCGATAATATTGGATGAATTGCATAAGGGGAAGTATCTTTTCCTACCTGAGCCCATCCTGAACGTAGTTTTACTAAAGAGATCCACGATGGCATTTGTGCCAATTCTGAAAGTAAAACACTTCCTGATACCGATGGATAGAAATATGATCTGTTTTCACGAGGAAGCGTACTTGACCAATCATTTCTTGCCGTTACATCTACAAAAGCAATGTCTCTAAATCCTAAAGAAAGTAATCCATAAGCACTATAAATCGCTTTTTCTGAAAATGCACTAGCATAATTTAGTCCGCCTCTTGCTACATTAGATAGCGTAAATAATCCTGGTAATACCAGATTGTCGCCTCCGGCATTGAAACTTTCTCCTTTAAAATTTAGAATATTACCACCTGCAGATGCAGAAATATCAAAATCCTTTACATCTTTAGTGTAGGTAAAAAGTACCTCGGCATTAGACTCTCTATCCAGTCCTTTATTAATAAAATAGGATCCTTTAGGTTGTGAGTCTCCAAAACCCATATACGACCAAGGACGAACAATTTCCTGCCTATTATTATTACTGCTATGAGAAACTCTTGCCAGCGCATTAAAATCATTGCTAATCTTCCAGTTTAATTCCAGATTTCCAAAACCACGAATTCTGTCAAAACGGTTTTGGCGTTCTTTACTAAACCACCAAGGATTATTGTAACCTTCTGTAATATTTCTTTGCTGCACATTTTTTTCTAGCCAAATTTGATCTTTTAAATCGTTAATATTGATATGCGGCGCAATATTATAGATATCAAAATATTCATCATTATCACCAATTAGGTTGGAAGGATAATTATCTGAATTAGAATTGGTAAGATTAAGGTTTAGCGATAAATTTACATTTTCTGTAATTTTATAGTTTGTTCCTAAATTTAAACCAATACGTTTTAGTTCTGCTTCAGGGGTTATTCCCTCTCCGTTTAGATGTGAAATTCCAAGTCTAAAATCCCCTTTTTCGTAAGAACCAGATACCGTTGCATCATTGATCGTAGTTACTCCTGTTGTAAAATAATCTTCCAGACTGTTATCATAAAATTTTAAAGGAGCGGCTTCTCCATTTGTATTCCACTGTACTGCCTGTGTTCCTTCTTCAGCTCCGTACCAGTGCTGCCAGGTAGCTTCATTAAATAAACCACGCTGCCCATTGGTAAATCGATTCTGTAAATCGAAATATTTATAAGGCATATTGATGGTTAAAGTTGAATTTAGACTTACTCCTATTCCTTTTTGAGCTCCTTTACCAGATTTAGTGGTAATTAATATCACACCATTTCCTGCTCTGGAACCATACAGTGCAGCTGCACTTGCACCTTTTAGGACACTTACAGATTCGATATCCATAGCGCTTATATCACCCATTACGCTGGCATCTCCTACTGGAGCTCCATCAATAACTACCAATGGTTGATCATTCCCTGTAAGTGAAGTTCTTCCTCTAATGGTAACATAAGATGGTGCAAAAATGTCATTCCCGGCTTTGCTTACGTTTAGTCCAGAAACTTTACCAGCTAATCCGCCTAAAACATTTTCTTGGGGAACTAAATTTAAACGTTCAGAATCTACTTCTCCAACCGCATATCCTAGCGCTTTTTTCTCTCGCTTCATTCCTAAAGCCGTAATTACAACTTCATCAAGATCGTCTGCCATAGGAGCTAATTGGATATTGATCGTGGAGCGCTCATTAATTACAACTTCCTGAGTTTTGTATCCAATAAATGCGATGGTAAGCATGGCATCTTCCGAAGAAACCGTAATATTATATTCTCCTTCAAAATTTGTTACCACACCATTAGAAGTTCCCTTTTCGATAACACTTGCTCCAGCTAATGGAAGGCCGTTTTCATCTGAAATCTTTCCTTTTATACGAAATTTTTGCTGTTTTATATTCGTGGTTTCAGAAGATGAAGCATCCGACTTCTTCTTGGTTAAATGAATTTGTTTGTCCTGCTCTACAACGGTGTATTCAGTAGAACTTTTATCGAACATCAATTTTAAAACTTCGGTTAAAGGTTTCTTTACAACTTTGATGTTTATTTTTCGATTTAGATTTACGTTTTTTACTCGGTATATAAAATGGAAATCAGATTGATTTTCAATCTCATCTATTAATTGAAAAATACTAACATCCTTATGATCGAAAGTAATTTTTGTTTTTTGTGCCAAAGAATCATTGGCCTTCATACTAAAGACAGATAAAAAAAGTAAAAGGCTTATTCTCATTTTTAATTTATCGAATAAAGGTTTTGGTCTTCTTTTAGGTTTAAGAAGTTTTTTCATACTTTTAAAGCATTATTAAGTGATTGTTTTTTGTGACAGTCCAAAATTTACAGATCGGGAAATGTTGCCGCATTTTCCGATTTTTTTGCTTCAGTTTTTCTGAGCTACTGTCTGGTTCTAACTTGAGTGATATTGTACAGTTTTTACATAGTTCTTATTTTGAATATTAATTGATATAAATAGTATCTCCAGATGCGGTATAATTGATACCATGGTATTTCTTTAAGCTCTCAAATAGCTTCGTGACCTCTATTTTTCCAAAGCTTGCGCTAAACTTTTCCTTTGCCAGTAATTCGTTATTATTGATAATGGTCTTATCGTAATGTCGTTCCAGCTTTTTTATCATGTTATTAAAACTTATCTCACGAAAAACAAGCCTCCCCTCCATCCATGAGATATAGATATCTGGGGTGGTTTCAGTAATTGCAATTCTATTGTTGTCTTTCATAATACTACCCATTTCTCCTGGAGATAAAATAAACCGACCTTTGGTATCACTAATTTCATTTGGAGACAACGCCACTGCTCCTTCAACCAAAACAACATCTGTAGTTTTGTCTTCGATATAAGACTGAACATTAAATTTGGTGCCTAAAACACTAATTTGAAGATGATCTGCATTCACTAAGAACGGATGAAGAGAATCGTGAGCTACTTCAAAAAACGCCTCTCCTTTTAAAGTAACTTCTCGATTTTTTCCTTCTCTAAATTGAGATGGATATTTTATTGAAGAACCAGCGTTTAAATGAACCTTACTACCGTCTGCTAGTTGTAATTTGAAGGTTTTACCATAAGGAACATTCAATGTGTGATATTCTACTGCTTTAGAATTTTCAGACTCATGGTAAATAAGGGTTTGACTATTGTTTAGTTTATGGACGCTTCCATTCGATGTTAGGGAATAATTGCTATCGCTTTTTTCTATAACTTTCAATTCTCCGTTGGGAAGTTCTAAAGTGATTTGATCTTCAGTAAATACACGATGTTCACCTTCTCCAAAAAATTGTTTTAATAAAACACCGCTACCTAAAAGTATGATAAAGACAGCTGCAATAGACCAATATCTTCTTTTGCCTATAGATTGCTGCTTCGGTTTTTGATCTTCAATAGTTTTTAATATTCTTTTAAAAAGTCTAATCTTAACTGCTTCTTTATTGCTAAGCTGCCATAAAGATTCCTCTTTTGTCTGTGCCTTTTCACAATAGTGCTTTAGAAGTTTCACTTCAGAAGTACTACAGGTCCCTTTTTCAAACTTCTCTAAGAGATCAAAAAACTCACTTTTGGTCATGTGTATTAGCTTTACATATACAAGACACAAAAGCTCTGTTTATTTCACACAACAAAATCTCAAATAATTCGATCTTAATATTTTGTTAACTTAGGCTGAACTTTATGCTAACTTTAGGCTATAAATTGCCAGAAAATAACAGGATTATTAAAGTGGTTCCTAATTCTTTGCGTAGATGTTTTAAAGCAAGGCTTATTTGATTTTCTACCGTTCTTTGAGATATGTTGAAGTGACTTGCAATTTCAGCTGAAGAATAATGCTGAATTTTACTCATGTAGAAAATATCCCGACAGCGATCTGGAAGTTCTTTAGAAGCACGATTTATAGCTAAAATCGTATCGTTCTTATCAAATTTTTGTTCAACCTCCGGGATTAATTCAAGTTTGCTCACGATGGCTTCATCTAATTTTGTGAACTTATTGTCTCTAATTTTCAGTAAAGCTCTATTACGAACGGCATTAAAAAGATAGCTTTTAAGATTGTTGATTTCTAGCTCTTCTTTTCTAATCCAAATTTGCGTAAATACTTCGTGAAGAACATCTTCGGCGAGCCAGGTATCATTTAAAATTTTGAAACAATAAATATAAAGCCGCTCCCAATAATGATCGTAAACTTCTTTAAAGGCTAATTGATTGCCTTGCTTTATACTAGCCAAAAGAGCTAGATCGTTGGCATTATTTATTTTTTGAGCTTCCAAATGGATTAGAAATTATAAAGACAAAAAAATCAAAATTATGTTAATTCTGAAAAGAATAGCGGTTAATTAAACATTATGATAAAAGTATAGTCTCGTTGCATTAATTTCTTATAAAAAACTCAAAAAAACCTCTTACTTCAACTGAAATAAGAGGTTTTTGAATATATTTTTAAATATTTACGAACGAAACGGCAAAGCTCGGTTAGGATAATCGGTAATAACTCCGTCAACTTTCCACTCTAAAAGTTGCTTCATCGCGGTGGTATCATTCACCGTCCATGGGATCACTTTCATTTCTTTTTGATGCAGTGAATCGATACTTTCTTCGGAAATCATTTTATACTCCGGACTATAAATAGCGGGAATAAAACCTAATTTCTCCAAATTTTCACCAATTCCATTCTGATAAACTAAAGCAGAAAGCCGATACTCTGGATGTGCTTCATGTAAATACTGCAAAATTCTAAAATCGAAACTCTGTAACACAATTCGATCTTTTGGAATTCCAGAATTTTCGATGGTTTTTATCACTAATTCTGAAAATTCTTTAGGTTCTGGATGGTACAAATTATCGGCACGCGGATCACTTTTTAATTCGATATTATACGAAAAACCAACGTTGTTTTCAGCTTTAAAATTTTCAGCCATTGCAAAAACATCTTTCAGTAAAGGCTTGGTAACATGCTGTTTTTCCTGCTCGGGAAATTTAGGATTCCCGATGCTTCCGCAGTCGTATTTTTGAACCTCAGCATAGGTATGCTGATAGATATTGAGGCTCATCGAATCTTTTTCTGCAATTGGTTTTCCTACAGAATCTAAACAAAAATCGCGGTTAAACCACAAATCGTGCGACACCAATACTTTTTTATCTTCGGTGATCACCACATCCATTTCTAAGGTATTCACACCCAATTCTAATGCTTTTTTAAAAGCTGGAATCGAATTTTCTGGCATTAAACCTCTGGTACCTCGATGCCCCTCTAGATCAAAATTGTAGATTTTTTCAGCCTTTTTTTCTGAAGTATTTTCGGTTTTATTTTCAGTTGAATTTTCTACTATTACCGATTTTTCTGTCGACTTATTTTTACAAGAAAAAGCGACAATTGCCAATGCAACTAGAAGTATTTTTTTCATTATTTAATATTTTCGGTTATAAATTCAACACTTTCTTGATATACTTTTTCCCAATCTTTAGAACGTAAATCGGAAGCAATCACGTGATTTCCTGCTTCCGGGAAAGCTACTTTCTCCTTTTCAGCGGCGGGCGTTCCTAATTCATCATACATTTTTAGCATTGCTTCTACCGAAACTACCTGATCTTGTTCTTTTTCATTTTTGTAATAATAACCTAGAAATACAGGACAACTTACTTTGCTAAAGGTTTCAGGCTTCATATTCTGCTGAAGCATATTAATTAAGCCAACATAGCCGTTTACATGATAATCGGTAGACCAATATTTAGCTTCTTCCGTTGGGCGATCTTGATGCTGAACCTCTCCCCCAATCTGGTTTATAAAAAACTCTTTTCCGCCAGGTTTTGTGATAGCTGCCATCGCCGGATTTTTAAGTCCGATAAAAGGTGAATACATAATTAAACCTGCCAAATCTCTATCTTCTGAAGCTAAAATTAAACTCAATGTTCCGCCGGTAGATGTACTCACTAAAAGTACTTTTTCGCCAATTTTTTTACCAATGGCTAAGGCTTGTTTTGCTGAAGCGATATAGTTTTCTGGAGTTAAATTTTTGAATGCATCTTCTTCAGCAATACCATGAGATTGCAAACGGGACATATACACATTCCAACCGAATTTTTCTGCTAGTTTAGAAATTACCGGTTCGCCTTCTTTACTGCTTGCACCAAAACCATGTAAATACACAATTGATATTGGTGTTTTTTGATACTCTTTTTCCCAAATAATATGCGCTTCGTTATTCGGTTTTAAATCATTTACCGAAGCTTCTTTTGAAGCAATATATTCGTCTAATTTATTCAATGAAATATTATCTAATTGCTGCGCAAATATGCGGGTTAAATTCAGCAATAAAAATCCGATTAAAATATACTTTTTCATTTCTATCTATTTAAAATTTCACAGAAGCTTGTACACCGTAAAAGCGTGGCGCTCCGGCAATAAAAGTTGGAATTCCGAAACTGCCACCAGTGTTACCACCATCGATTATATATTCTTCATCCAAAAAATTATTCATAAAGAAGTTGATTTCATACTTTTTATTAATAATTGTACCTACTTTGAAGTTTAAGAGTCCGTAAGCATCTTGAGAAACGCCGGGTTTATTAGTTTCTTCAAAAAATACTTTAGATTTATAACTATAAGAAGTACGCACGTATAAATCTAATGATTTTGTGATAGAAGGTTGATAATTAAACCCTAATGAAAACGAGTGTTTTGGGGTTAATCTAAAAGTATTTCCTGCTAATTCTTGTTCATTTCCGTTTTCATCTTCATCATCAAACGTAGCATCTATATAACTGTAATTAGCGAAGAAATTGCTGTTTTTAGCAAATGCATATTGAAAAGCCGTTTCAAAACCATATGAAGTGGCACTACCACTATCATCTGGATTGGTATTTATACCTGTTTCCGGATCGAAAGTTGTAATACTGGTTTGGAAGTGACGGTACTTGTAGGTATAGGCATTTACATCAAATTGAAGTCGGTTATTTAAAAATAGAGATTTAGCACCTACTTCGTAAGACCAAACACTTTCTGCTGCTAGGGTATTTGCACCAGTTTCATCAATATTAATTACATTGGGACGTCTACCTCGTGCTACGTTTCCAAATACTGAAAATTGATTAGAAACTTCATAGTTTACTGCAAATCGACCTACCGCAGATAAAAAGTTTTCGCTAGCTTTTAAACGTCCGTTGGTTGGAGCAAATAAGTTATTAGGATAAGTGCTTAATAAAGCACCAATAAAGCTTGGCGTTTCAGCATCATCCACTTCATAACCTGCATTAATATTTTCCCAAGTTCCGCGTAAACCTAAGGTAAAAGTAAGACTAGGAATAACTGAATACGATACATCTGCAAAAATATCTCCTGAATAATTTTTACCATAGTTGGTATACGATTCACGATTAGCTTCATTTAAGGGAGCTCCGGCTGCTTGACCAAAAGTATCTGGATCGTTTGGAATGGCTGGGAAGAATTGAGGAACACCATCTACCATAAATAAATCTTGGTTTCCGGTTAAGTAACTTAAAATTAAAGCGCCATAACTTTGCTCGTTAGTGATAAGCGGAGCAGCTTGTGATCCATCTTCAAAGAAAAAGTTTCCTCCAAAAAAGCCGTGTAGTTTATCATCTGCACTAAAATTGAAACGAACCTCTTGGCTAAATTGTTTTCCTTTGGCTATTTCATGAAAAAATAAAGCAGGAGCTGCGGTACCATCAGCATCAAAAGCTTCATCAGAATCGAATTCACGATACGCTGTAATCGAAGTGAAATCCCAATTCTCATTGATATGATGTTTTAAGTTTGCTGTAATGTCATAAACCGTACGATCTAAACCTAATTCTTTTCCTCGTTCTAAATCTGCAAAATGAGTTGGATTTGTATCTCCACCTATTGGTGCATAAGTCCCACTTTTAAAAGCCGTTCCCGGAGGAGTGTCGTGTTGCCAGTTGGCAATCACATCAAGTGTGGTATTCATCCCGATCATATATTTCAATGATCCTCTAAAAGCTAAAGTCTCTTTTCCGTTTAAGTCGCCTCCAGAAAGATTATCGATAAATCCGTCACGCTTGCTGTAAATTCCTGCTAGTCTTACAAATAATTTATCTTTAACAAGTGGAGTATTTACGTAACCTGTAGCTCTAAACTGATTGAAATTACCATAACCTAAAGTTAGCTTACCAGAATTTTCATTTTTTGCAGTATTGTTTATAATATGCATGGCACCAATTTCGGCACCACGACCAAACAATGTTCCCTGTGGTCCTTTTAATACTTCTACTCTATCAATATCGTAAAGTTCTACTACCGATCCTCTAGATTTACTAATAGAAACGCCATTTTGAAAAACCGATACTCGAGGCTCTACTCTAGAATCTCCGTTATCACTAGTAATTCCTCTAATTACAATCCCTGGGTTATTTGCACTTTGCAATTGAATTTGTAATCCCGGAACAAATTCTGAAAGTTGATCGAATTCCTGTATATTTTGTTTTTGTAAAAACTCGTTTCCATAAGAAGTGATCGCAATAGGAACATCTTTATTTTTCTGCTCTCTTTTTTGTGCGGTTACTACTAAACCTTCGAGTTCGAAAGCCGACTCTTCTAATTTAAAATTAAGTGTAGTATTGGTATTTAGAGTCACTTCTTTAGTCAACGTACGATATCCTATAAAAGAAACCTTTACCGTATAAGTTCCTTTATCTATAGCTTGAATTTGATAATCTCCTGAATAATCTGATGTTGTTCCTTTTGAAATTTCAGGAATAGTAATATTAGCTCCTGTAATAGGCTCTCCGTCTTCTGTAGTTATTTTCCCCTGAAGTTTTACACCATTTTGGGCATAACTAATATAACAAAAGAAAAATAGCACACATAAAGAATAAAATTTTTGCATAATGAAATTTGTGGTTTATAATTTTTACGCCACAAAAGTACCTGAAGCCCTGTTGTTCCTGGATTTCCTTAAATTGAATTGTATATTATTATAATACCAGCTATGTAAATTTTATATTATTCAATAACTCTATATTCATTTACAAATGTTTAGAATGTTTACAATAATTTAAGCTTTATCTAAAAATTTAGATACAAGGACTATTTGTATAAGCTTAACTAGACATACAGACAGAAAAAAGATTACTATATTTAAAGAAGATTTCTTGTAACCTTTAGGAATAAAAAATCGTCCAATCAAGAAATAGAATTTTATCATCAATCAAAATCATCAATCCATGACTAAAACTAACTTCTTTACTGTTTTATTAATAATGCTGAATGCTGTGCATCTGTGTGCCCAAAATCAAAAACTTCAGCTAAACGAGCCAATTTCAGGAGAACTAAAAACTTCAGAAAGTTCTGAATCCTATCAAATCGCTTTAGATTCCGCCTACTTCGTTTATGGGAAATTAGAGCAAAAAACCATGGACGGAGTAGTAAAATTATATTCTCCGGAAAATAAATTCATCGAAGAATTTGATAAAGACGCTAAAGGACCCGACTTCTTTATGTTTAAAACCAAAGAAAAGGGGAATTACCGACTTGAAGTAGTGCCCTTCAAAAAAGATTCTGGTACGTATAGCATAGAAATTTTAAAATTAGAACCTGTTGCCAAAACTCCAGAGGGAAAAGTCGATCAGTTATTAATTGGGTATACCGGAGATGTTCCCGGCGCTGAAGTTTTAGTCTTAAAAGAAGGAAAAACACTTTTAGAAAAAGCGTATGGAATGGCTAATCTTAGCTATAATATTCCGTTTAAAACTACTACTCCCACCAATATTGGTTCTACCTCCAAGCAATTTACGGCAATGGCGATTATGTTATTGCAGCAACAAGGTAAATTGAACATCGATGATGATGTACGAAAGTATTTTCCAGAATTACCTGAATTCGATCAAAAAGTAACTTTACGCAACCTATTAACACATACTAACGGATATCGAGAGTATTTAAACCTGTTTAGTCTTACCGGTAGCGATCTTACGTTACCAATTAGTAAAGAACAAATTATTAGAAGTATCCAAAATCAATCTGAATTACAAAACGAGCCGGGAACAAAATTCAATTATAACAATACGGGGTTTATTTTACTCAGCTTGGTGGTAGAACGTGTTACCGATATACCTTTCCCAAAATGGATGAAAGAAAATGTATTTAACCCTTTAAATATGAATGATACTCGGGTTAGAGCTTCTAACGAAGAGATTATTCCTAATCGTGCAGCTGGTTACAAAATTGGCGATAACGGAAAATATGTAGAAGTTGAAGATTTGCAATACTCTCGGGGAGCTGGCGGAATTTATACAACCCTGCCAGATTTTAAAAAATGGATTAAAAACTTCAAATCTCATCAATTAGGAGGCGAGGAAATTTATGAAGCCATGACAACATCATTTGTTCTGAAAGACGGCGATTCTACTCATTATGGATTAGGTCTTTTTATTGAAAGTTATAAAGACAAAATCATGATACACCACGCCGGTGCTGATGCAGCCCATCGATCAATGCTCATGTATTTTCCTGAATTTGATGGGGCAGTTATAATGCAAAGTAATAATGCTGCTTTCAATAGTAATTCAATGGCTAATAAAATTGCTGATATTTATTTTAAAGAAGATTTTGAAAAGACCACAACTAGTGAACCTGGTGACTATAATCTTAAGAAATTCGATAAATTAATTGGAGAATACGCATTAGACGAATCACCAAATTTTATTCTTTCTTTTATGAAAGATGAAAATCGAATTTATACCCAGGCTTCAGGACAGCCAAAAATAGATCTTGTTCCTGAATCTGATTCCATCTTTAAAATTGCAGGAGTAGATGCTCGAGTTAAATTTCATTTGAAAAAAGACGGAACAGCAGATCATTTAACTTTGATGCAAAACGGCAATCATACCGCAACTAAAATAGCCTCAAATAATCCAGAAGATGAAGAATTTGCATACGATGTAACCAAATTCGAAAAACTTTTAGGTAAATATTCCTTAGAAGAAATGCAATCTTTTGTGATGAGTTTTATGAAAAACGGAGATCGCATCTATATACAAGCTACGGGTCAACCAGAAATAGATCTTATTGCAGAATCTGATTCGTTATTTAAAATAAAGGGAGTAAATGCTAAGGTGAAATTTCATTTAAACAAAAACGGTACTGCAGATTCTTTAACTTTAATTCAGCATGGAATGCATAAAGCACAAAAAATAAAAATTTCAGAAAGTATCGATCTTACCGATTTTACCGGAAGTTTTTATAGTGCAGAAATTGAAACCGTATATCATATTCATTTAAAAGATGAAGTATTAGAAGTTTCAAGTTTTCTTTTTCCTGAAAATCTTAAAATTGAATATCTTACAGAAGATACTTTTTCCGGCGGATACCCTATTGAATCCTTAAAATACCTTCGGAATAATGACAATGAAATTATAGGTTTTGAAATAGACAACGGAAGAACAAGTGGTGTAAAATTCGTTAAAATGAACAAAGATTTTTTTAAGTAAACTATCTCAGGACAAATTCATGAGACATTTACCAGAAAAATCTTCATTATTTCGAGGCAAGCTTCGGAGCATTTAATATAGATTATCGAGTAAAAAATTATTCCCCCCTACTTATTCAAGGGGGAATATTTTATGATTTTATATTTTTAGAAAAAAATCCCTAAATACCGTGAGTTAAATCAACTAAGCTCCTACTATCTTGCGTTAAGATATAAAATGAACGAAGAACTTACTTCGGCTAAAATCGATTAACGCAAAACAAAGCTTAAGATTCTAACTTATGATACCTACAGAACAAGCCAATAAATACGTAGCTACTTTTAAAAAACCCACATTAAAAAAAGAGGATTTTAGTCAATTTTCAGAACCCTATCAAAAATTAGGCTGGGTACTTTCTAGAATAAATAAAGACAAATACAATTATTATACTACTTACGATTTAGTAGATAGTTTTGCTGAACCCGAAACTATGAATCCTTGGTCGAGTGAGGAAGGAATGAAATTAGGCGTATTTTTATTCGGCCCCATTCAAGCTTCTTATTTACGGGTGATGTGGCATCTTATCGAATCCCTACCCTACCAAGATGGTTATTCTCGAAAAGCCTTTCGGTCTAAACATACTTTCGAGCTACTTACTAAAAAAATCAACATTTTTAGACGCTTTTTAAGCATTAGCCGTTTAGGAATGGGCGGATTATCGCTTCAAGAACAACTACAATACAGCACTTACTACGACAGAGGAAATAGCTATTTTTTTGCTGCTATTTTGGTACATAAACCAGAACTTGTAGATGAAGTTGTAGATGATATTATTCAGGGTGAAGACGAAATAGGTGGTGTAAGTCACGACCTTATCAAAGGGCTATTACTTACTCCAATACAAAAAAACTGGGAACTGGTAGGTAATTTGCTTCTTGCTGCACAACGCCAAGAAGGCTTACGGCAAACTATTTTAGAAACTTTAGATGAAACCCATCTGGGGGCACTTAAATACATTATCAATCTTATTTTAGAAAATGATTTAGCTCGTTTTAGCAGTGTAATTCGTGCAGTAAACGTATGGTTTGGTTTTAATTGGGAAGCGCCTAAAAAGGCTACCGTTAACCGAATTTTACAGCTTGCTGAAAGTTTAATCTATAATATTGACAATGTTGATGAGCTGCTTAAAAGTAAAGACAACATAGAGGTATATGTAGCGCTTTGGGCGGTAGGAATTATAGATGTAGATGTCGCTAATCAAAAAGCCTTAAACCTAGTTTACAAAACAGAAAATAGAGACACCAAACTAGTGGCGCTCTATTTTGTATCAAAAACCAATCGGACTAATTATTCTATTGTAGATTACTTTAAAAAAGAGTTAGGGAACGACCCGGCTATCGATCATTGGATGATTTTAAATTTGCCTCAAATTGAATTAGATACCGATACTTTTAAGCGAATTTATGAAGTTGCTCAAACTGTAGATAACGGTAAATCACAAAAAATAGGCAAAATATTTTCGTGGTATGATTTTCAACCTCCATCAGAATCGTTTTACAACTTTCTGATCCAAAATGCTAACGAAGAACAATTAGCCTTACTTTCTGATGATATAGATAATTTACCTTCTCTACATAGGGAAAATTATATTCGCAAAGTTTTCCCAAACAGTCATCGATATTATTGGGGCAAAAAAAATGTACCAAATCCGCAAGCAAATTACGATTACGAGCGAGGTTCTTGGAAAAGAAATTTAGCACATCAAGCCATAAAAAACCGTAACGAAACAGTAATGGCTACCGGTATTCAACTATTTTATATGATGCCGCTATATGAAGAAGAATTAATGCTAACCGAAGAATTGCTAAGTAGAAAAAGCAAAACCTTACGTTCTGCTTTAATAGAATTAGTGGTTCATCAACCGGAACAAACTTTACAAACCACTACCCTTCATTTAATAGAAGCTAAAAATGTAAATCAGCGTTTAGCAGGGCTTGAAATTTTATCAATTTTAGATAACGACAATCAATACCCTGAGTTTATAAACCAACAAATTGAACGGTATAAAGAGCGCCCTAAACACACCAAAAACGAACAAGTTTTTTTAGACAAGTTTAACCAGTCTGAAAATGCAAATACCTTTAGTAATGGCTTTGGCGCTGTAGATTATAGTAATTTAAGTCCACTTTATATACCACAATCAAAATTTGAAAATAAACCCAACTTTTTTGATAAACTGGGTATCGTTACTTCAGCCGGTAAAAGCTTTAAATTAAAAGCTTTTGTAGATGCCGAAAAAATAATAGTTGAAGTAAATAAATTGATTATGTTAATCGATAATCAGCGTAATTATGAATATGAACGAGAAGGCTATCAGGGAGAAATTGTTACTGCATTATTAGGACAGGGAATTCACGATATTAAACAACTAGAAGACCCAACTCCTTTAGAAGAATTACATAATATTCCGCTAGCCAATATTTGGATAGAATGGTATGAAAACAGTAAACTAAACGACTATGAAATGTATATGGCGATACGTTTTATAGCCAATGCCAGCAATCCTTTCGGCACTTACGGCAAGATTATTCCTTTTGCCAAACAGTACATTCCTAATCTAGAAGGATTAACTATAGACCATAATCCGCGTTCGTATTATGGAAAAAATCAATTATACTTAAGAGTTTTAAATAGACTTTTCAGTGCTTATAAAGATCTGCCTAATATGATTAATTTCAAATTAGATCTATTAGAAGATGTGATTGCTAATTTTCCGGAAGACTGTAAAAAAACTGGCTTTAAACAAAATGATTATTCCATACAATCTTCCAATTGGACGATTATTGCTTCGCAACTTATTGCTCCCTTAAATGAAAATGAATTAGATAATGCCAATCTAGAACAACTAAAAAGGTATTGGGATTTACACCTATACTTAACTGCTCAATATTTAGGACACCCTAAACCAGTTTCACAAGTTCGAGATGTAGCTTCACAGAAAATTAAAAACGCTAGGGATATGCCTAACCCCGATATAGCAACCACCATTAAATTACATCAAAAAAATATAATTAATGATGACGATCTCTTATTTCAGGCGCTATATTCTAGAGAATTAATGTCCATTATAGACGGTGGTTTAAATTACCGAGTACGTAGTGGCAAAATACCTAAAAATCCTATTCCACTACAGGTGTTTTTACCGCTAAAAACTAATTTATTACAAATAGAATTAGAGCGTGGAGATTTAGCTACAGAGGCTTCAGATTATATTGCCCATATACAAACAGTAGCGGGCACTCATTATGTATTTGAAATTTTACAGCGCTTAGGTAAAGAATCTTTTGAGCGTGGTTATAGCTATTATGGAGACAGTAAAAAATCTAAATTTAGCGCTATCCTTAGAAAAAGTGTTCCTAAAGAATCAGAAAGTTATGCCGATTTTGTAGCACTTGCCGATGAGGCGAAAATCCCTAAAAAACGCTTAATCGAATTGGCGTGTTACGCCACGCAATGGGTAGGCTATGTAGGAGAATATTTAGGCTTAGAAAAGTTAGAAGATGCCGTTTGGTGGTTTCAAGCGCACGTTTCAGATTATATGAGTAGCGAAAAAGAAACGATCATTTCCAGATATTCTAACATTCCAAAATCAGATTTTGCCATTGGCGCTATCGATATTGATTGGTTCAATAAAGTGTATAAAGATTTAGGAAAATCGAATTGGAAGCTTTTACACGATGCAGCCAAATATATTTCTGACGGAAATGGCCACCGCCAAGTTAAATTATATTCTAGCGTTATGCTGGGCGAAGTAAAAATTACCGCTACATTAAAGAAAATTAAAGAAAAACGCGATAAAGATTATGTGCGTGCTTTAGGCTTAATTCCGCTTAGTAAAACCGTACCCGAAAAAGATTTATTAAAACGCTACAATCTGTTGCAACAATTTTTAAAAGAAAGCAAACAGTTTGGAGCGCAGCGTCAAGAAAGCGAGAAATTAGCCGTAGAAATTGCATTAGACAATTTATCTAGAAACGCCGGCTATCAAGACCGTGTACGTTTCAGTTGGGCTATGGAAGCAAAAGCTACGCAAGAAATTATGCAAAATGCAACTCTAACGCTCGATGAAACCGAATTAAAATTGGTTATTAATGAGTTAGGTAAAGCAAGTATCCAAGTAACCAAAGCGGGCAAACCGCTTAAAAATATTCCGGCAAAATATCGCAAAGAAAAATCGGTTATTGCGTTAAAAGAACATAAAACCTATTTAACACAGCAATACAAAAGAACGCGTTTGTCTTTAGAAAATGCAATGGTAAACGAAGATCAATTTACCGCAGCAGAGATTCATAAGCTTATGCTGCATCCTATTGTAAAAGCGATGCTCAATCAATTGGTGTTATGCTCTCCGGAAAAAGAAATTAGCGGTTTTTATCATGAAGCTACTTTAACCGATGCTTCTGGTAAAAAACATGCATTAGCAGAAGAAGACGTGTTAGTGATTGCGCATCCTTCTCACCTTTACCAAATGGTAGAGTGGGATGTATACCAAAAACACATATTTGCCGAGCGCATTGTACAACCTTTTAAACAGGTATTTAGAGAGTTGTATGTAGTCACCAAAGAAGAAAAAGAAACCGGTTATAGATCGAAACGCTACGAAGGGCATCAAATTCAACCCAATAAAACCGTGGCCTTATTACGCAGCCGGGGCTGGACAGTTAACCACGATGAAGGTTTGCAAAAAGTATATCACCAACGCGGATTTATGGCTACCATGTACGCCATGGCCGATTGGTTTTCACCTTCAGACGTAGAAGCGCCAACTTTAGAAGAAGTTTGCTTCCACTCGTTAACCGATTATCAACCTATTCCGCTTAGCGAAATTCCGCCAGTAGTCTTTAGCGAAATTATGCGTGATATCGATTTGGTGGTTAGTGTTGCTCACGTTGGTGGTGTAGATCCGGAAGCCAGCCACAGCACCATGGAAATGCGTGCAGCTCTAGCCGAAGAATCTGCCAAACTCTTTAAACTTGATAATATTGAAGTTAAAAATCGACATATTCTCATTAAAGGAAAACTTGGCGAATACAGCATACATTTAGGCAGTGCGCAGGTCAGCAAAAACCGATTAGCGCTTTCCATCTTGCCGGTTCACAGTCAGCATCGTGGCCGTATGTTTTTACCTTTTGTAGATGACGATCCTAAAACCGCCGAGCTTATTTCTAAAATGAAACTGCTTGCCCAAGACCATAAAATACAAGATCCAACCATTTTGGCTCAAATCAATAATTAAAATTAGCATTAGGGCGTTCCCCACTCTCGTGGGGCGCGCTTTCTGTTACAAGTCCGCGTGCTATCGCACTGTGGGCTTTTCACGACAATCGCTAACGCAAAAGTTACGTTTACTATGCAACTCACTTTACAATTAAAAAGATTAGGTAAAAAAAAGGTAAAAAAAATACCGTTCACCTTAGCAGAAACCCCACAAACCTTAGAAGACTTACTTATTGGTTGTGTAAAAAATCAGGTAGAAGCGTTTAATAAAAAACGTTTAGAAGTGAATGTGATTGGTTTTTTAAGTCCGTCAGAAATTCAAAATCAAGCCCAAAGCGGTAAAGTAGATTTTGGGGAGCTAGCCAATAAAAATTTAGCAAACGAACAAGAAGCCATCGATAATGTACTCATTGCATTTAAAGACGGATTATTTCTGGTATTTATAGATGATGAAGAAGTTACCGATTTGCAAACGCCGTTACAGCTTACTTCAGAAAGTGTGGTTGCTTTTATAAGAATGACTTTTTTAGTCGGCACGTATTGGTAAATCAAAAAATGTATAATTCAAAATATAAATAAATCATGCAAATTTTAGATAAAAGTATAAATGATGACGTACAAAATTTAATGGTCGATGTATTTGAAAGCTTAAATTCAGATTCATCCGAAATTCAACCTAGCGAATTACTCGCTACCCAACCTAAACTGGAAGAAGTTTTTAAACTGGTTAAACCAACGGGTTTTTATGAGTTAGACGATCATTTAGATTTAGCCAAAGCTATTGCCATAGAAACTGAACACGAAAATCCAGAAGACGAAATAATGCATACTTGGGTAATCATGGTAAACAACTTAAATACTGCAAGCTCACAAGAAGAATTTAATGCACGGTTCGCTTTGTTTACGCCGGTTATTCTTAAAAAAATGAATACGTATAAACTTTCTAACTAAGCATAAACTTAGTAAAAGCTAAAAATAGAATTACCATGAAATTTAGCCTGAAAAATATAGAATCTTACTACAAACAGCTACAAGAAAAAAGTAATTTTCCGCAGGATAGTATTTATGAACTTTTTATAATCGGTAAACTTTACAGAGTTTTCAAATTTGGAAATACTCTATTTGGAAGGTATTCATTTTGTCAATTTTCCTAAATGGATTGCCGATCTCGAAAATCTACAATATCTAGGAATTAATGGGTGTACGTTTGAAAATGACATTCCTGACTACTTTCATAAACTAAAACTAAAAGAAGTGAAATATTATATTTCTAAATTTAGTGGTAATAATATACCTTCTAAAACCTATCAAAATTTATTAACGCCCAATTACACGAAACTCAAAAAAGAGTTCAGCCACAAAAAGCTTTCCTTTCTTTTTAGTGCCGATTACTATTAAAATGAAAAAAGAGTTAGCTGATTTAATATGCAATATGCACAGCTGCTGGTCTACATTGTTAGTAGAAAAAGAGCTGGGGAATTATGCACCAAGTATTTGGCAGGTAAAGCTGGCTGCGGAAGAGGTTAAATTCGATGAAATGAACAAAACTTTTCAGTTTAAAAATGCCAAATTCTCCTTTGATGTAAATCTAGAAGAACCACCTATAAGCGGAATGAATTACGTAACAAGCATCCCGGTTTCCGGGAAAGGAACTTATGAATTAGATGAAAATAATTCTGCACTAAGAATTTCAGAATTGGTGGTAGAGGAATGTTGAAATTGTTTATAATTAATTCTTAATCACCCTAACTTCTTCTACCCGAATAGGAATGGGGTAAGTATCATTGAGTAAATCTTTTATTTTTTCGGTATCTGCTACCGTAAAACCACCTGTAATTTCAAGCCGGCCGCCGGGTATAGTTTGGTTAACAAACGGAGCGCTCCAAATTTTATCATTAATCGAAAATGCTAAATATTGTGGTGCGTTGTTCTGCGTCCAT
Source organism: Zunongwangia sp. HGR-M22 (assembly GCF_027594425.1). Lineage (NCBI taxonomy): Bacteria > Pseudomonadati > Bacteroidota > Flavobacteriia > Flavobacteriales > Flavobacteriaceae > Zunongwangia > Zunongwangia sp. HGR-M22. The sequence continues at coordinate 1,609,156 of NZ_CP115159.1, read as the reverse complement.
CGTGCAATATTTTCTGTACCTTGTCGGTCAAATGTTATTTGAACACTTGGATATTGCCTATAATTAAAAGTAGCGGCTACTTTAAGAATATGGGTCTGATCTACAACTTCTTTTCGGCTATCTATCAAATAGAGTAAGATTGCATTACTCCCCATTTCCGGCCCGGTTTGCAACTTAATACCTTTAGCAAAGTTTTGTTTGGCTACCAATTGCTGAATTTCGGTTAACAAATTGCTTTCTTTGGGTAAACGCGCAAAATAGGCTAATCTCGAATCTGTTTTAGCCTGAATTTCTTTACCTTCAGCAGCTAACAATTTTGTGACTTTTTTCTGAAAAGAAGCATATTTTTTACCTCTGTATAGCGGAAGCAATTGAAACGAATTAGCTTTAGTTAAATTTTCTCTTATTGAATCGGGAGTATAATTTCCGATAAGTTCAAGAATTATTTTCCCTTCTTTAGGTGAAAATTTTTTAGGTTTTATTAAAAAATGATTACCAAATCTACCTTGAATGCGTTTTAGTAATTGCTTTTGCACGACTTCATTTTGTAGCGCATTTTTTTCAGAGCTATGTAAAGTAATTTGAGTTTTTGTTAGTGCTTCATTTTTTGCCATTTGAATACTAGGATGTTCTAATATAGTGCTCCAAGTTTCTATAAATTGATTCGATAATTCTATATCTTTTTGCCGTGCAAAGATGGTATGAATGCTATTTTCAGTTTCTAGTATAGCCATTAAATAAGAACCGGGTTTACCTTTTTCTTTCTTTTTTAAAATGACTCTATAAAGCGCGAATGGGTACTTGTTTTCAAGTTGCTTTTCGGTAATCAAACTTACTTTTTCACCATATTTTAAATCATTAATCGCAGCTTGTTGAGTACCTTTAAAATCGGTACTCATTATATTTTTATCTTGGCTGTAAATAATTATGGCTATAGCTTTTTCTCCTTGCTTATCTTTTTTAAACCAAGCCTGAATGCGTTGCGTAGAATCTTGTTTAAAACGTGCCGGTTTAGATTCCCAATGTACAGTTTTGGGCAGATTAAGCTGAATAGCATTCAACTGGTGTTGGGCCGACAAAAATGCAGCATTACAAAATAGAATGATAAAAAGTATCTTGTTTAAAAAGATGTTAACTTTTTTTATTGAAAATAAGTACCTTCAATATACTTTTTTAAAATATTTTAGTCTTTCTGAAGCTTAAAAAGCTGTTCTCGATCTATAGAAAAGTACCTATTCCCATTAAACCTGGGAGTAGACGGCATCATACCTAATGGAGGATGTACACGTTCTGGCGTGCTAAGCTTTAAAGTAATTTTACCGTCGTAAAGTGAATTAATTTCATCTTCATCGGTAATATAAATCGGTTTTTCTACCCAGGTTTCTACGTGTGCGTAATTTGGTTGAAGTAAAAGTTGATTGTAATTTGAATCTTGAAGCGAAAAACTATAAATATGGGCTTCTTTTTTACCTATACGCACCCAAAGACGATCTCCTTTTTGTAGCTGTACATATTGAACGCTATCATTTTCAGTTTTGAATTTTTTTGAAGAAATAAAATTAGCTTCCTCAAAATTTTCACCACTTTTTACTTGAAGATTTTTCAAGTCGAGTTTTCTAAAATAAATTACGAGTTCATCATCAGCAATAGTTTCAGAACTTGATCCGTAAAGTTTAATTTCATCATGAGCTGCACTTGTAGTTGCATAAGCGGTATCGTTTTTCACCGTAAATGTTCCCTGAAAATAATTTACCGCACCTTTTTCAGTAGCTGGTTTTGAAAGTATAAATTGTTTTCTTTTAGCATTTAATCCTAACATTACAGGAAAATCAGGATCATCGTTTTTAAAAAAACCGTTGTATTTACCATATTCTTTACGCTGTTTGATGATTTTTTGCATCAGCTTTTGTTCTTTTTCTTGCTGTCTTTTTAACTGATCTTTTTGCGCAGCAATAACTTTTGAATAATCTATAGGTTTCGCTAATTCTTTCGCCATTTCTTCCGATAAATTTCGTGTAGCACGCCGATAGATTATTTCCTTTGGAGCACTTTTACCGGCAAATTTTATTAAACTTAAATTTCCGGAGGATGTTAATACAGCTTCTAACGGACCGGGATTTTTATCATTAGGGAGCGGATCTAGCGTTATTACTAACGTATCTTCTTTTACTACCCATTTCCCCCTTAAATCGATATTTCTCGCTCCATAAACCTGTTGCCAAGAAAACCGATAAGAATCTAAAATATGAATTTGCTCGGCAAGCTCCATCTCACTATGCGTGTAAGTACCTACAAAATCTTCATCTTGAGCGTTACTAAGGCTACTATAGCAAAACAGCGAAAAGAATAAGATATTTTTTAATTGTTTAATCAGCATTTTTTTGTTTTTTTAATCGTTTTTGTAAGCGAGAATTTTGTGTCGTAAGTTCTTTTTCTTTAGCGGCAAAAACTTGTTTGCTCACTTCAACTTTATGTTGATTTTCATTCAGCCAAAGTACAATTTTACTATCCTTAAAATACACCCTGTTTTCAGTGATTTTCGATTTTTTAAGATCAAAAACTTCATCATCACCATTATTCTTTGCTTTCGTAGCATCCCAATAAATAGGGCGGTTGTAGGTGTAAGTCTTTTCTAAAACAAAGAAAAGTTTGCCTTGTTCAATATAAAATTCAGTAGATTTTTTACCGGTTTCGCTAAACCAACTAGCGCTCATCATTTTTAAATGAGAATGTTGATAATACCCGGTTATAGTAGCGCCTTCAGCCGAATTTTCTAATAACGGTACAGTCTTATTACTATAATTAGCAAGATTTTCAGTAATTTTTTGGTAGTTAATTTTCGCTTCTTTTACGAATGAAGCGGTATGCTGAGCCCAAATTAATGGACTGAAAAATATCGCTAAAATTAGATGTAATAAAGCTATACGTCGCATTATATTTTTTAAAAAATAAAGTGATTTCTATTGAAACAGAATTAAATCATTCGCTTTTATGGGTAAAATTTTTCCGTCTTTCGTCATGTATTTCCAACTATTATTTTCTTGAAAAGGGACCGGAAAGTGAAAATTCATTTCTAGTGTGCGACTATTAAAAGGACCGTCAATCCCGATAATATATAGCGGTTTTAATAATTCTTTTCCATCAGCCGTAATAACGCCGTAGTGATTATTCTTCATGGTAAAAAAACCATTTCCGTTTCCATCGGGATATACTTTATCAAAACGTGGCGGAACTACAACTTTTCCTTCAAAAGTCGCAAAGCCTTGTAGCATATTTCCCGTAGCTTTGTCTTTTTTCTTCAAAAATAAATACCGCTTGTTTTCAAGACTAGGCAAGTATGCTGTACGTCTGATATCGTATGTTACCGGAACAATAATTTTTCCGTCTTTATTAGCATACCCAAATTTTAATTGATTGGTGCTGTCTTTTTGAATTACGATATAATTTCCGTTTCTGAATTGGTGAATATTTGAATACCCGTCTTCTAACAAAAGCTTTTTTCGTTTAGAATCGTACAAATAGAATTTTTCATTTTTTCGAACAGTTAATAAGGAAGTGCTATCATTTACACTGACTTTTGAAAAAGGAAGCTTTTCTTTTTTACGCTTTTTAGCCGAAAACATATAATACAAGCTATCTTTTTCGTGCAATAAAAATTTTGACGGATCAATTTGTTTAATATCGGCATACTTTATAGGTAGAATTTCTTTACCCGTATCATCAAAAAGACCCGATTGGGTTTGGTAATTACCTACTTTTTTTACCACTTTTATGAGCTTAGGTTGATCCTTAAAAACTTGTATAGATTTATATTTTATGGGTAGAATTAACTTGTTTTCTTTTAAATCATAAAGGCCTTGGTCTCCATAATTTTCTTTCATTAAAATTACTTTATGCTGCGGTTGAAGTTCAAATGCGGCATAATCTCCCGGAATTATTTTACGAGTCTTGATGTTGTACAACTTATCGATCCCGTCTTTTTCTAAACTTATTAATCCTACTGGACGAGCACCATACGTATTGCGCTGTCGATCGCTAAAAAATTCGATATGCTCGTACTCAGGATTCATCAGTTGAGCGGTTTTTGGAAAATAAAAACCGTATTTATCGTTCTTTTTTACTCTAAAGATTGAAGCTGTTTTATTCTCGCTAATGGTGATTTTATCACTATCAATCCAATCATATTCGTTCGGCAATAATTCTTCATTTTTTAGATTAAGTAAACCAACTTTTTCATTTTTTTGGGTTATAAAATAATCGTCTCGCACTCGTAAACCCTTAGTATAATTTGGCGGAATAATGATATTTCCCAACGTATCAATAATTCCCAATTTTTCATCTTTTTTTATTGATAAATAAGGCCCCGATTGAAAACTTGAATACGGACTGTAAATTTCTGAATAGTTAAAAGGAACTACCTCTTTACCTTTTCGATTAATCACGCCATAATAACGCTGATTATCTATGGTTTTTGCGGCTATTAAGTGTCCGTTTTCAATCTGAAATTTATCATACTCGGGGGCTCCAAATTCTTTTTGCTGCGGAATATTTATAATTACGTTTTTTCCTTCTTTTCTAAATGCGGCAACCCATTCGTCACTTCGCATATTGGAGTGTACGTGTTCGTAGTTAAAAGGAACCAAAACTTCATTCTTGAGATCAATAACGCCCCATTTTCCATTTTTTTCAGCATAAAAATAATCTGGCTTTTGCCCACAACCGCTACAATAATCAAACTTGTCATATTCAAAAGGAATAACTATTTTATCGTTTTCAGCATCATAAATACCCCATTTATCGTTTTTTTTTACATCAAAATAGCGGGGAGAGATGATCTGAACCGTATCGTATTTTAGGGGAACCAATAACTTACCCCAAGAATCGGCATACGTCATTTTTCCGTCTTTTTCGATTTTCACATAGCGATTATATACAAATTCAATTTTATCGTATTCTGGTTTTAACTTCCATTCTGCTGCGTGATTCAGCATTCCATATTTTCCATTTTCAAGCTGCACGATTCGCATTATTTTTTCTTCATTTTTATAGGATCGTACCATTCCGCCATTAACAGGAACTACGCTATCTAGCGGATGGAATTCTTGCAGTAATTTTTGAAATGCAGGTTGCCCATTTTTGAAGATAAAAAAACTGCTACTATCTTTTTCTACCCGCGCAATACCATAAGAAAAACGAGACGTTTTATCGAATTCCATAGTATCGATCACGGTTTTAGAAGCTTCTGTTTTATGTTCAGACAAGCTTTTAGAAGTGTCGCAAGCATTTAAAAGACCTATTACGCTTAGTAATAAAATATAATAATTAAAATTTGGGGCGATTTTCATTTTATTGCTTTTCTATCTTTGGTGTTTAAAACTTTATTAACTCAGGTTAAAGAGTGATTGCAGTAGGAAAACCATACTTTACGCTAATACAAAACTGCTGTTATTTTTTCAATTTCAACTAGACTTCAAAAAAACTGATTTTCTGAAACTAAATACTCCCCATTTTCAGGGTTTATGATTTTTTTAAGAAGTGGGTTTAGTCAAAAATCCCCAAGAATGAATTTTAAATTTCACGGAATACCGGTATACAAACTCAACGCTGAAAGTCCAAATTTGTAGTACACAAATACGATACACGATGGACTTTAAAACAATGTTACAATTACCAGTTATAGAAACGAGTGAGGTGTTAAAAATACTTCAGGAAGTTGCAGACAACGAACGTAAACGAGAGAACCCAAATATGCCAAAAATTAGCTTTAGCAATACAGATGGCACTATTTCTGGTTATTTTATAAACTACGATGCCGATAAAGGGATGGTTTTAATAGGAAATTGGTACGATAACGAGGCCGATTTACAGTATGTAAGTTTTCATAGCATATCGTGTATTATGTTACAAAACGTAAAAGATTACGTGCACCTGCTATCTGATGGTAAAATACCGTTTAAGCCAGATTCTAAAGACGTTCCAACACAGCTTCAATTAAAAAAAGAGATCAAGATTGCCGTTTTAGCACTTCAAGAATCTTTAGGTAAAGAAGTGAAAATCAAATTTGATGCAGGAGAAAACCCAACAGACACCGAAAAATTCTACGCTAAAAAAGCAATTGCTTTCATAAAAGAAACTATAAGTACGCTTGCTGAAAATAACCTGGCAAAAGAAGCTTTTTCAGAAAGTATTGATGTGATTAATTTTAATTTTTCTGAAGAAAACACCGTATCACTTAACGAACGTACAATAACTATTAGCTTCAATCTTGAAAAAGGCTGGAAAAGTGTTTTCAATAAAATTCAACTTCAAAACGAAATCGAAAAAAACTTATAAAATTTAAATATTATGGTACCTAATACTGTTATAGATCGCATAGAATTCATTTTAAACAAAGATGAAACCACACAAAAGAAATATACCTTACAGCAATTTGATTATAGTATTTCTACTGCTTACGATTTAAATAATGAATCTGAAAAAAGAATAGATGTCTACGCTTCTGGTTGTAATAATAACGAGCCAGACCAAGTATTTTTAGAATGGATTGCCAACCACCCTAGCGATTGGTCTGGAGTTATAAAAATTTTCTTTAAAAATGAAGATACACCTAATATAACCCTCAATTTTGAAAAATCTATTGCACAAAGCTATAATCAATCGTTTACCGAGAATAATGGTTATCAACAAAACGGCTATTTTTCTGCAAATTTAAAAGGAGTTGTCATTAATAAAGTAACAGTGAATTAATGGCTTATTGAAGCATAAAAACGTCTTATGATTTTCATAAAGGCGTTTTTTTTGTTTCACAATTTAGTTCCTTTTTCAATTATTGAACTATCAAATAAAATGCAAAAAAAACAGAAAGCTTAATCAGCTTTCCGTTTTTTTATAAGGTACTAAAAGTAGTGATTATAAATTATTTTCTAAAAATTCACGAATCACCAAATCAGAGAAATAACCACTGTGGTGGCCACCCCAACAAGCGGTAAGCGAAAATACACCATCTGTTATTTTTAATTCTTTTTTATCTTCTGCGCCTTCATTAGCGATGCAATAAACCTCTACCGTATTAATGCTTTCTTGTACAGCTTCTTTGCCCATATCATCTGCACAAACTTCTTTAAAAGCATCGGTAAGACGTTGTAAACAAACGCTAGGTACAAACTTCATGAAATCTAGTTCAAACGTATCCCAGTTAATGTTTATAGGCAATTCTTTCCCTACAATCTCGTTGATTTCTTTTTGATAATCTGCTAAATACTGATCTTCAATTGCTTTTGCTGTTTTTTTTTCTTGTAATCCCATGGTGTTTTTTATTGAAATTTATACTTCAAAAGTATTGGCTATTACTGAAAAAAAACTGCCCTGTTTTAATGAAAATAAAAACTCACGGAATTCCGTGAGTTTTTATTTTGCTTATTATTTAAATTAGTTTATTCATATAAATAGCTCATGAAAAATATAGTATATATCGTAATTCTAATACCTATTGTTATAGCTTGTTTTAGCTCGTGTGCCAGATTATTTGGGGGAATGAGTAAAGAAAAAGCCGCAAAAACATTAACTCAATATCTTGAAAAACATACCGATCAAAAATTGGGTTTTAGCAACCTTAACCGGTTTTGGAATGAAGGCAATATGAATCCCAATATGTTTACTGTTGAAATTTTTGATGAACAAATTCCAGAGATTCGGTTCGGTTTACATTTTGACGCTAAAGTGATGAAAGAGCAAGATTCTTTATCACAGGGAAGTTTTCAGGAACTTTCTATTCAAGAACAATATGAAGAATTTGAAAAAGATTACCGTATTAAACAAAGCATGATTGTTCCTTTAAAAAATAACGGTATAATTATAGATTTTGACTATTATGATGCGCAAATTCAATTTGAAAGCATTCCAAAACCTGATCAGCTTAAAGAAACACTTTCTACACTAATAACTACCATGAACACTAATAAAAGTAATTTATTATGTGCTAACTATTTTAACTTCAATATACAAACACCTCAGTATTCATCGGCTATTTTGCAAGCCAAAACCACTTCAGAAGAAAAAGAAAATTGGAAACTGAATTATTTCACACTCAACACTAAAGCAGAAGATTATAAATTAATTGAAAAATTTATTGAAGATGAAACAAACAACTATTTAAAACCTCTCGATCATCAATACCAAATGCATACGGCAAGTAAGGTTTTTGTAAATGCAGATACTTTTGAAGATGCCGTCTGGATTCAATTTTTAAGTGATAAATCTGAAACTGACGATACTATTATTAAACGTTCAATGGCGCCAATAACCGCGGTTATTTTTCAATATTTTAATCTTGAAACCCAAAAGATTATCCGTACCGAAGTTGAACCCATTGCTAATGTAGACTTTTTTGAAGAATATTGGGAGAATACAAAAGAAAAACTTCCGTTTTCTACCGGCTTTTAAGATTCTATTCAAAACAAAAAAACTTGATTCAATATCAGGTTTTTTTGTTTTCTAGCTTATTTAGTCATCAAATAATCCCGATTCAATCGCAAATTTCACGGCTCCAGTAGTAGTTTTAGAACCTGTTTTTAGCAAAATATTTTTACGATGTGTTTCTACGGTATTCACCGAAATAAACAGTTTTTCAGAAATTTCTTTAGAAGTAAATTCTTCTCCTAAAAGCTTCAACACCTCTTTTTCTCTGGGAGAAAGCTCGATGTTTTTGTACTTCTTACGTTCAAAAACACTTTCAATATAACGTTGTTTAATCACTTCTGAAAAGTATTGTTCGCCTTCTAAAACGGTTCTCACCGCTTTTTGCAACTCTTCTTTGCTGGTAAATTTGGGCACAAAACCATTGGCACCTTTTTGAATTACTTTGTGTACGGTACGGTGATTGTCGAGCATACTCAGCATAATAATTTTCACCTCTGCGTGCTTCTTTTTAATTTCTTTTAGCAACTCGATCCCATCCATCTTTGGCATACTAATATCGCTAATAATCAAATCGATTTCAAATTGATTTAGCAAGCGTAATACCTGCTTTCCTTCAGTAGCTAAATGTATTTCATCAATTTCGGGCATATCCTGTAAAATGGTATTGATGCCTTCTAAAAACATTAAATGATCGTCTGCTATTATGATGTTTATTCTTTTCAAAATATTTAGTTTAGAGGGATGTCGATTGTTATTGAAGTACCGTTTTTTGAGCCGCTGTCGATATCTAAAGTTCCTTGCATTTTTTGCAGTCGCTCTTTAATATTGCGAAGTCCTATTCCTTGTTTTTTGGCTTTCTGAAAACCTTTGCCATTATCGTTAATAACAATATTTAGGTGATCTTCGTGTTTAGTAAGCTGTAATTCTGCTTGTGTTGCTTTGGCGTGTTTTAAAATATTGTTGATTAACTCTTGCACAATACGATACGTATCTGCTAAAAGTTCGTCCGGTAGTTCATCTATCTCTTCCTCCGGAAACAAAAAAGTTTGAATTTTTAATTCATTTTTTTGTGTTACCTGATTAATAAATTCATTTAAAAAACTACTAAAACCAATTTTAGAAAAAGGTAATGGATGTAACTGGTGAGATAGTGTACGTACATCAATACACACATTGTTAATCGCTCCTAATAAACGTTTTGCGTTAGGTTGTAAGCCAGCTCCCTCCAAGTAATGCTCAAAGGCAATTTTAATTCCTGCCAGATCGCTACCAATACCGTCATGAATATCTCGCGCCAATCTAGAACGCTCTTCTTCTTGCCCTTCCTGATAGCGTTTTATTACAGAAAGCTTGTGCTCTTGCATCATTTGATTAATGCGCTGTCTGGCATTTTCTTCTTTCTGAGAACTCAATTGTTTTTGAACACGTAGCCGCTGGATATAAAATAGGCGCAGTACAATTAATGTAATTAAAACCAATACAAAACCGGCTATAAAAGCATTTCTTACCACACGCTGCCGTTTTAAAGTTAAGGCTGCCTTTTGCAATTCGGCATCGCTTAATTTTTGATCTTTTTCCAGCAATTTAATGCGGGTTTCCTTCAATTGAGTTTCGTAACGCTCCTGAAGTTTAGCGACATATTTTTCTTTGTTCAGGCTATTATGCTGTTCTTCTGTTTTTACCGCTTTTTGATAAAATGCTAACGCTTTTTTATAATTTTTTTGGTTGTTATATAGCTGCGAAATGTTACTATAAATTTCTGAATTATACTTTAAAAGTGCTTGCTCCTCTCCTATTTTTAAAGCTTTTTCAAAATAAAATATGGCTTTTTGACTATTTCCTAATTTACTTTCGCAAAGTCCTAAATCATTATAAACAACCGCGATATCTGATTTAAATTGAAGCGCCTGCAAAAGACCTAATGTTTTCTTTAAAGCGATAAGTGCCTCAGGATACTTTTTTTCTTCCAGCAACATTTGTGAAAGATTCATATTCACATAAGCTATCACCGATTTATTTCCTTCGCGTTTTCTGTATTTTAGTACCGTTTGGTAGTGTTTCCTTGCTTCATTAAATTTACCTTGTTCTTTTAGAATATTTGCAAAATTGAATAAAGTAGTAAGCACGCCATCATCATCTTTTAATTCTCGAAAAAGATCTGCTGCTCTGTCTAAATTTTCAGCTGCCTTTTTATAATCTTCCTGTAGAATATATAAGGTGGCAATATTTTGGTAAGCATTGGCTTGTTGCTCTTTGTTGTTTTCTTTTTCGGCAAACTTTAAACAGTTCAGAAAATTATCCATTGCTTTTGGATATTCCGCCATATTTTTATAGCCCAGCGCCAATAAGTTATAGCTCGCCGATAAGCCGTCTTTTTGATTTAGCGCTTTTAAAATTTTAATAGTTTCTTGGATATTGGCAACCGTACTTTGATAATCGCCGGCGCTATTCCCTAAATTAGCCAATGCATAATGCGCCTGCGCTTGCTGTAATTGATCATTTGAATTTTTTGCCGCCTCTAACCAAGCTAAAGCTGCTTGCTTTGCAATTTTAGGCTGGCTGTTCAAGTTGCTTCGATATACTGCCGAAAGTGAATCTATTGAAGTAATTTCAAGCTTCTGCTGGCTATAAACAGGCGTATAACCTGCCAATAGCCAGAGCATACCTAAAATGTAAATTTTTAATATTTTCATGAATTCATTCGCTTTCGCGAAAGTGTTAAGCAAAGTAGTTTTGTATAATTTCAGCTTTTATTTTTCTTAGTTTCTTTGTTTTTTCTTCTGTTACTTCTGTTTTACTACCAGCTAATAAATTATGGTATAAAAATAAATCTTCTTTATGAAAATCTTCAGCAATTTGTTGATGCTCTTCTAAATATATTTCAAGTGGATTTTCTTTACTTAAAAGTACCGCACTGTATCTGGTATAATCTTTTATATTCATTTCCCCTTTTGCCGATTCTCTAAGGGTTTGAATAATCATACTTTTATGTTGCGCAAAATTATAAAATACTTCATACGGATACGAGGCTGTAAAATTGAGAAATGCCTCTTTTGCTTCTTTAAAATTTTGGGTTCGCTCTAATAAACCGGTGTAAGAAATATCGATCTCCCAGTTTCTAGCTTCCGGAACTTCTTTTACTAAATCTCTATATATGCGTACCGCCGATTCTTTATCCGGACTTTCTCTCGCACAAAGGTAAGCTAATTGATAATACAAGTCTTTTTCTACATCTTTTTCAACAGCAATTAATAAAGAATCTATAGCTTCTGTATAATTTCCTATCATCCAATAGGTTAATCCGTTATTACGATAATGAATAAAGGTTTTCGGATTAGCAATTAAATCTGCTTCTGAAGCTTTTTCTAATCCTTCAGGTTTTGGTAGATAACTATAAAAGCAAATCCATTTTAATACATTGTGAAGATCTGCATCCAGCTGTCCTTGTTCAAAACAATATACACCGTATTGATGCGATTTTTTGTAATCTCCCGTTTCAAAAAACGAAACCATACACAAGTTCATCGAGTTGCAATAGTCGCTACTCCCTTCCGGGTAAAATTTTACTTCATTCTGAATATCTCTCAGCATCAAATCATAATTTTTATAATGCTTATGAATTACAGCTCGCCAATAATACATCCAAGCGTGAAATGCCGATTGTGGATAATTTTCTATTCCTTCTGTAAAAACTTCAAAAGCATGATCTAAAAAGCCTAATTTAACTAAAGCTATTCCTCTAAAACATGTACTTTTTGCATTAGGGAAATGCCGTTGATGAAACTGATTCACCGTTTGTAAAATTCCCTTATAATTGTTTACCCGATCATATACATCCATTGAAGTTTGTAAATAATCGGTAGCAGAAAGGCCTTGTTGAAATGCTTCGTTAAACGCTTCTGATGCCTGCTGATAATCTGCTTGAAAGAAGAAAAACTTCCCTTTCAATTCTAATAATAACGGATTTTTAGGATGAAGCGCTAAGCCTTGCTGTAGGCAATATGCCATTTTCTTCAAGTCTTTTGAATAATGATAAAACGACTTTCCTATTAATAAATATTGATGTTGAGCTCGTTGCCAACCTGCATTAGTAAGCGCTAGCATGTAAGTTCTATAAGCTGCAAAATCGCTATAGTTTTCTGCAGGAAAATTAGGTGCCTCAGGAAATTTTAGCACCTCATCTACCATATCATACATCATAAATGCTTTGGCATAATCTGCCAATAAATCACGAGTTTGGTCTGCTAATTCTACATGTTTCCATTCGGCTCTCCATTGGTTACGATTTTCTACCGATCTATTTTGCCAAACAGCTAATTGAATTTGAACGTGGTATTTTTCGGCTGGTGTTAATCGAGGATCTAGTTCTAAGCCTTTTAAAACCGATTTATTGTGGGTTGCAGAAGCTAAATCAAGAAGCTGTGTTGCTTCAATTTCTTTTTCAGAATTACATAATTCATCTAAATATTCTTGTTTAATTTCCCATAATAAAAAGCGACAATCTGTACTTCCCGGATAACATTCTAGTATATACTCTAGTACTTCAATAGCTTCAGTAAAACGTCGTTCTTCTTTCAGTTTTAAAGCATAATGCAGATGCAAGGTTTCGTTATAAGAATAAGCCATTAACGCTTTTTCATAAATTGCTTGCGGACATATTTTGTAAAAACTACAGATGAGTTCGTAATCTGATGCTTCTAATACACCTTCATTTTCTAAAGCTTCAAAATAGGTTTGCATTGTTGTTATCTTCACCTCATCAAAAAGCGTTAAAAAACGCATATATAATCGATAATATCGAATACATATGGCTTGGTCTTGAGCTTCTAAAGCATCAAAATTTTCTTGAATAACAACAATATGCGATTCTAATTGTCTGTTAAGTTGGTTAGCGTAAGCTGCTTCAGCCTGCTCTATATGTGTGATTACTTGTTCTCTTGTCAATTCCATAATTACCATTCTTTAAACCAAGTTGAATAAGTGATGTGCATCCGCTGGTAACATTCCCAAAGGGTTAGTATTCCCGGGAATGAACTTCTATCTTGTTCTCCGCTTCCGTTAATAAACTCATCTCCTATACATACGTTTCGATGAAACTCTCCCCAGCTAGTAAATGTATTTTTAAGTAAGGCTTCTGCTTCCGTTAAGCGTAAGGTAATTTCTTCTAACTCCATGTAATTTAAGATGCCGCCCAAACGCATCAGAAATACATATTTTGCCATTTCATAGCCTTTAAGCTTCTGATCTTTAAGGCTAAATCTATATTTCCAGGCAAGCGTATATTGGTGCTCTTGAATAACATTATCTAAAGATTTATATTTGGCTTCGAAACTGCTGGTGGTATCTAGGCGTAAACTGGCTGCTAATTTTTCAAAAGTAGTGGAAGCTATAATTCCGTTTTCATATTCAAACAACTTACCGCGTAAATCTAAGCCTGAATGTATTCCGTAGTACTTCAATAAGCGTTTTGCTGCTTTAACATGCCACTCGTTATGTACATCAAATCCAAACCAACTTTCAAGATCTACTTCGTGAGCGTGTTTTTTTAAAAGCAAAGCCGAAAAGTTTAATTGCTTTTGTATTTGAGGTGTAATTTCTTCTGTAGTCATTAATTAGGCTTTTAAATTGGTCACTACTTGTAATAAAGCTTTGGTTAATTTTTCGGGATAGGCACCAGATGAAGCCATCATTTCTAATCCTTGTGCGTAGCTTAAAGCCATAGTGCTTCCTTTTACCAGCGTCACAAAAAGGTTTCTACTCAAGTCTCCGTAAGCTTCATATTTGGTGTCGGGTGCGGCTTCTAAATCGATAATCAATAAATATAAAACCTGATACATTTTCATTTTAAGCTCCATATTTTCTTCTAGCAAAGCTTTAATTTCAGTCTCGTGTTGTTCTATAAATGTTTTATAAACACTACTATCTATTCCGTTGGTTTTATAGTTTTCTAATCCTGAAATTACATGTTCTAAAACCTCTTTACTGAATTGCGTTTCTGATAAAAGTACTATAGACTCTGCAGTTGGTGAAGTGGTTTGTTCTTCTATTGCAGTTTCTATTGGTAATTCTGCGGCATCTTCTTTTTTTTCTTCTTCTTGAAAATAATATTTGTAAAAAGGAAGAATCACACTTTCTAATTGCATGTTATGGTAGGCATTAATCTCGTGCCCCATAATGTAGTTGTATAAAACCTCTACTACTTGTTTAGACAATTTTTCTGGTTTTAAATCTTTTAACAAATGGTAGATATGCTGAGCAATAGCGAAACCTATTTCATTTAATTTAGGATACGATTCTGAATGTTTGCTACACATTTTTAAAAACATATTCAACCTAAAGAGTATCTCACTAGGAAAACTTCCTTCTTCATTCTCATTAAAATACTTAGCTAAACGAGCTCCCTGAGTTTTTAATACTTCTTCTACCCATAAGGCTTCTTTGCCTAAGCTGTAGTAATAATCGTTTAAAAATAAATACCAACTTTGTATGAGGTTAGCGGTTAACGGAATTTCTGTATTTACATAATGAGATTTTGAAAACTCTTCGCAGTATTCTGTTAGGCTAGGATTTATATTTTTTAAGGATGCAATTTCATTTACTTGCTTAAAATTTTCAGTGTCTTTGTAAACTTCCGCTAAAATTTCTACACAAATCTCTACACCGGTTTCTCGTAAATAAGGTTCTGTTTCTCTGGCATCTTTAGCTAATGTCAGCAAGTAGTTATACAAAACCGCATTACTTTCTTCGTTAATCTTTTCTTTTAATTCTGTACGAACATCGTAAAAACAAAGGAGTAAAAACTGATTTAACGGATCTGCAAAACCTAAACGTTGGTAATTCGGAAGCCAATCTTTTAATAAGTAAATATTTTCTAATAAACCGTCGAGCACATACATTCCGGTGACTTGAAAAGCTTCACCTTCATGACTCATGATCGGCAATTTTTTAGCTTTCCAATCTGAAAGTAAACATGCAAATACCTGATTAAAATAGACTTTTCTAGCTAAGTTTTTGTGATAGCATTTGCTCATCTCGAACCAAAGTAAAATTAATTTTACCGGTAATTCTCGAGCACTTTTTACAGCAAAAACTGCTTTTGCATAATTGTCTACAACAGGGCGGTTAAAATTAGTACCGTTATTTGCCAACAGCCAATTTTGTAGTTTGTAAAAACCGGGTTCAGTTTGTTTTAAAGGAATATTTTTATCCTTCAAGCTAAATAAAAGTACATCTCTTTCATTCCATTCTTTAGTGTTGAAAGCTGCAATTATTGGGTAATATCCTTCTGCAGTGCGAAGATTGAGGTAATCAAAACTTTCATCTTCTACAAAAAACAAACGCTCTAGCAAGACTTGATGTGCGCTTTTTGCAAAATCTTCATTCGCGGCATAAAAATCAGCTAAATCTTCTGTTAGCCAAGGTTTCAGCAACTCATAAGCGCCAGGTGTATTTTCTTCACTTACCGGTAAAACTTCGTGAAAGCTTTTTGCCAACAAGTAAAAACTATTTTGATAAAAATGATTTACAAAATCATCGGTAATCAGAAATGGATATTCCTGTAAAATTTCATTATTATCTTTTGCAAAATAGCTTTTGGCCAGTAATTTATAATTTAAACACTGCTGAACAATAAACGAAGAACTCTGATAATCTCGAATATCAAAAGCACGTTCCATTAAAAAACGAGCTACCGGTAACGACGCTTCAGATTTACCATGCACTAAAAGGTATAAGACTTCAAATACATTTTTCCTTCTTTCTGTTGAAATTTTTTCTGACTGTAAAAAAACTAACCCGAAATAAAGAAATTCTAGCAGTTTTTCTGCACTCTCTTCATCTGGAAAAAAACCTTTTTTTAGCAAAGGGATCCAAGTCGCTATCCATTCAAATCCTCGATCTTCATCTGCGTAAACCTCAGGATGATAATATATTTGTTGGGCTAAAACTTTTGAAAATACAGGAGCGATAGGCTGTAACTCTACTGTATTTTTTGTTTCAATATAAACACGAGAATCTTGGGCTTGCAATAATTCTAACACCTCTACTAAAGCTTGAAGAGCGGCAGTATCTAACTCAAAAGTGTTTATTTTGGGGATTATTACATTTTTAAATGTCTCTCTTGGAATTTCGCTATTCAAATTATTTTCCACGGTTGCAGTTTTTTATTGAAGTCCGCATTGGTAAAGTTGCGCAACTAAAATTTTGTTTTTATGATGCCTTATCTTTAAACAGTTTAATACTCGTCTTCATCAAACTCTTCAGAAGTTAATAGTTCTTCTAAAAAGGCGTTTAAACTTTCTGCTTCCTGATAACCAATTTCTTGATCGGCACCAAAACGTATCACTTGTCCGGGCGTTCCCTTTTCTGTAGGCGCAAAATCTAAGGCTATAAAATTACCGTTGTATAAATCGAAAAAGGGAATCCAATACGGCGTGGTGTACATCAACAAAGTTTTCCCTTCATTAGTACTATAGGTATCTAGCAATTCTTCTTGCGTCCAATCTTGATATATGTTTTTCCATTCTCTCCATTCTTGTAGAATAGATTCAGCATTTAAAAAACGGGTTTTTTCTACTCCATTATGAAGGCTTAAAAAATCTTTGAGCAGCTGTGGAAATACAAAACCGGCTTCCGCTTCAAATTCATTATAAATTTGTTGATTATCGGTTGGAGGAATAATCTTCCATGAATTTTTAGCTACCAGTGTTTCAAAATTTGCTTTTATAGTTTCAAAGTTATAATCGACTTCTAAATGAATAAACGGATTTATAAAATCTGCTTTCTCTTTGGCTAATTGTTCTGCAATAAAATGATTGGGAATGTTTTGTACAATAAATTCTCCTGTATGCTCAAAAAGCTGTTCGTGTTTTTTAGCATTTATTGGGCTGTAACTATAACTGCTTTTGGAAAAATGAAATAACTTGGCATCTGTTTTATCATCATCTTCATCAAGAACAGCATCGTACCACTGAGTGAAAATTTCAGTTTGCTGAATTTCAGCGGTAAATATCTCTTTCGTTTCTAGGTAGGCAATGCCGTAAAATGCTGAATTTAAATTAAAATCTGGAGTTATAAATAACAGTTTTAAAACATTTTTACCTGAAATTTCTTCGAAAGCTTCTAGTAGCGAATCTCTAAAGGTGAAACTATTTCTAAAATCTTCAGGATCTTCTAAAGTTGGAAGTGTTTCTATCTGAATAGGTTCAAACTGAAAATCGTTCCACTTCTTCTGATTGACATCTTCTTTATACGCAATTATACTTTTCATCATAACTTCATTTTTACAAAACGAAATTATGGTAGAATAGCTTACAATTTATCCCTGAAAAAGGTGATTTTGGAAAATAAACATTCTAATTAAAAAATGTTTTAGCTTGGAAAACAGTTTAATTGGTAGATTTTATGAGTTTAATGGTTTGTCTACTAGGACCATAACTAGCATATATTTTTGAAAATGAAATCGGAATTTTTTGAAGTAAATTTTCTACCGAAAAATCAGGTAACTGATCTAAACAGGTAATCATTAAATTTTTGGTAATAGCTAAATTTTGATGATGAATTTGATCGCAGCTTAAGGCATAATTAAGTAAATTGGGATCAAGCGTTTTTGTTCGAAATTCCCCTTGAAACTCGTTGGTTACATTAGCTTCATTTTCATTATTAATTAAGGTAACTTCTGGAGTATTGCTCATCGGGCCGTTGCCGTGGCGAGTTTGGTAACAGCGCGTTACATAATATATATTGATTTGGGCATCATTCAATTCATTTGCAATAAGCTGAATGGCATTTTTAGAAGAAGTGTAACTCCACGTGGTATGCGGATAAAAACCGTGTTGGGTATCTAGCAAAATACCCTGACTGCCTTCAAAAATAAAATGCTGAAATGAAGAAGCTAAGTCTGCCAATTTTGCAATTGTATAAAAAGAATGCATTGTAAGACAAGTCTCTACAAAAAAAGCTTCCTCGTATTGCTTTAATTCATTTGTATAATATTCTTGAACGGCTTTAGATTGCTGCGCTATTTTGTTTTGATAATATTTTTGAATACTTTGTAATCGCTGTTCTATAACCCATTTAAATTGTAAATCGTTCGCATAAAAAAACACCTCTTCTCGATGGCGAGCTATGGTAGCACCAAAACCTAAACCACAAGAACCATGGCCTTGTTGTTTTTCTAAAGCCCGGTTATATGCAATATCATACACAGTGGTTACCATGGCCAACGGATGTAAATACAACTTAGGATGGTAGGCTTTTAAATAGTTTCCTTCCTGTAAAATGGCAGGCGGAAAAAGTGTGGTATGCTCGCTATAATAGGTAGGAACACCCTGAAACGTACCTGAACCAAAATTACTAAAAGTATGTTCTAGATTTTCTGTTGCCACCGTATGCCCTACCTGATGCCCACCAGAAAACCGAACCACCAGACTTTCTTCAGGTTGTTGCGATGCCAGAAAATCGGTCGTTATTCCTTTTCCGGCATCGCCAAAACCTAAATCTATTACAATACTACACTTCGGCATTTATAGCATATTTTCTACATCAATATTCGAATTAGAAGAAGTGTTGTTTCCTACAGAAGATGCAGCAGGTTGATGATTTTGAATCACTACTTCAGCAATACGCTTGGCTACTTTTTTATAATTGGATAATTCTATAAAATTTTCACCTAGCAATTCTTTCCAATTTCCTTTTCGGGTTTCTTTTTTAGACCAATCATTATGTTCTAAATGAATGTGATATACGTTATATTTTTCTTGCGCTTCTTTAATAATAGCTTCAGTACTTATGGTTGAAGCTTCATTGGTACACGTATATTTACGAATAATTTCTGCTGGAAGCTCTTTAAAAACAGGCTCATCACCAATGGTAAATAAAAATCCTTTTTGTTTTCTTTTTTCCCAACAATCTATAGCGGTATGGCGTGCCGCAAATAAATGCGCCAAATTATACCCTTCTTGATTGTTACCGCCACCGCCGCCTTCTAAATACACACGGGTTAACCAGCGGTCTAACAATTCGGCAGAAGACTCAAATTGACCTACTTGCAAAGGAGCACTATCGTAAACAAAATCTCCCAGTCCCATAAATAAGACTTGTGGATGCTCGATCCCGGCTTCCATAAGCGAACCTATAAGATCTGGCAGCGCCTCTTTAACAATCAATTCGGGAACAAATCCCATACTTCCGGTAACATCTAGACCTACAATAATCGAAACCGATTCTGGGTGCTCTTCAGAATCTCTAGATTCACGCACTAAGGCTTTTGACGGATCCATTTCTGGATCTATATTTCTGGCAGTAAATATCTCTTCGCGAGATTTATTTTGATATCCTTTAGAATTTCTTAACTGTTCGTAAGCTTCGTTACTAAATCTTCCTCCTCCCATAATTATAATTCTTCTATTTTAGCTCCAAATAAATACGCATAGCGTTTTTTGGCCAATTCTAATTTAATTTCTAAGTTTCTTATTTTAACCGCCATTTCTAAGTCTTTGGCTACATAATCTTTAGCATCAAAATCTGAAGCCAACACCAAACTATTCGCATCTGTAGGACTCATATCTAGCATATTTTCTTGTTCGCGTTTTAAGCGCTTTAAAGACAAGGCTAGATCTTCGGTTTCTCGTTTGTACATTAACTGCGCATCTTCTGCAATAGCATTTGCACGGTCGTCTCTTATTTTATCGTTATTGCGCTTTAATGAATCTAAAAAAGCTGCTTGTGGATTATTAGTATCTGCCATAATATTAATTTCTTACAAAGTTAACTCTTCAGTCTCCTTATTATTATCCCTGAATTCGGGGAATTTTAATCTAATTGTAGATTTTCAATATGTATTAAAGAAAACATTAGTACTAAAATTTAAAATCACTGAAAACGGTTACTCTATTCGATTGAAATGTTTTCAATTTTGTAATCAAATTATTCACCAATTTTTTAATAAAATTCACATCGTATGAAATTAGAATTTAGCGAAACCTTTCAGCAAGAATTACCAAGCAGGTATCTCAAATTTCTTAAAGAAAACCCTAAGGGTACTAAAATAAAAATTAGCGGTCGTTATGATAAACGTACTTGGAATATGATGGGCGAAGAAGATTTATTAAAACGGTGGACGATGAACGGTGTTGGTGAAGCCGCGAATTACGAATGCTTAAAGCTTTATACCCATATCGAAGGAGAGAATTTAGACGAACTTTATATAGATTCAGCTTTTGGTTGTGTTGAATTAAAGCGTGTAGCCAAAGGTTTTGTGATTGGTCACGAAAATGGAGATTACCTGTACTTAGATCCAGAAAGTAATTTTTCGATATGGATCTATTATCACGATGGTGGTGATATTACTAAAATTTCAGAATCTTTTGATCTGTTTCTGAAAACGATAAATATTTTATAAATTCCTATACCCATTTGTATTATGCTTCATTTAGAATTAAATCCAGATTCGTTTAAAATTAACACTATTTCTGTTGAATTTCCTATTTCCATAGAAAATTTACAAGCCATTATTGGTAACAATTACAGTACACTTAAAACCAAAAACAATACGCTTTTTACGTGGAATGATTTAGGTATTATCGCCTTTAGTAAAGATGGTAAAAACATAGAAACACTAAGTCTTGAATTAGAGCAAGAAGTGTATAAATTTAGTCCGTCCCAAACATTCTCGGGCACCTTTCTTTTTAACCAAGAAGACATTATAGGTTATTATCATAAGTACGAAGAAAAACACGTAAAACTTTTTAAAGACGATACCTCTGGCGCTTTAGTTCTAAATACCATTAGTGCTTGGTTTGATGTACGAGAAGATAAGGTAAAGGCTATAGAACTTAGTACTTACAAGCCTTACGATCGAGCTGAAGGTATACCAAAAGATAAATATGCAATTAACAAACCTGATGAAGAACTCATCACATTTACCGATTTTGGGTTTAAACTCTCGGTGATTGAAGAGTTAATGTATACTCAAGGTTTATTGACTCCTAAATTTGATGTACACGAATTTGGGAAATGGTATACAAAAAGAGAAATTGATTTAGATGAAGAGGGCCACTTTCCTATTAAAGAAGTTACTCAATATTTTAAAGATTTTCCGGTTCCTAAACGTTTAGCGCCAAAGCTTACTGAGATTTACCAAGATGGCGGTAACGATATTTATATGAATTTAATTCCGTTTTCTGGCGGTGATATAGACTATTGGGACATTGAAAGTATAACCGATGCCAAACACTTTCCCAACTTAAAAAAAGTAACCTTATGTTACGCCAAAGACCACATTGTTGAAGATTTTGAAAAATTAGGTATTGAAGCAGAGTGGATTTAAAATAAATTTTCGATAGAAAAACCTTTAACCATATCAGCTATTTTAACTTAAATTAAAGTTATCAATCTATAATATTAGTATTCTGTCTTTTAAAAAACTGCCTGGATATAGGAGTAAGCATTAAGCCAGCAATTAAGAAAAACAAAAATGCAAATTTTAATCCTATAAGTTCGGCTAAATATCCAATTACGGCCGGTCCTAATAACATGCCTGTTACGTTATAAGTGGTAACTATAGATATCGCCATACCCGGACTATATTTTGGGGATTTCCCAGCTAAGCCCATCGTCATAGGCATTACTGCGGCTACTCCTATTCCTACAATACTAAAACCAGCTAGTGCCGGCCAAAAATGTGGAAATATCACTACTGTGCTCACTCCTATTACCACCATGCACGAACTTATAAGATAGGTTTTAGGCATCCCTATTTTTTCGATCACTATATCTGAAAAAAACCTGGAGAGCGCCATAAACACCATAAAAATAAGATATCCTAAAGTAAAAATTTCCTCGCCCACTACATCTCTAAAATAAACACCACTCCAATCGAACATCCCACCTTCACAAATAGAGGCGAAAAAGGCCAAAATCCCTAGGATAAAAATATAAGAATTTGGCTTGCCTAATTTCAGTTTACCGCCAGAGGTTGTTCTATCATTTCTAAGAAGAAAGGGAAAACCAGTTACAATTAATATTATAATTAAAATTCCGACGATAGTTAAATGCAGTCCCATTCCTAGACCAAAACGTACCATGAGAGTAGAAAGTGCCACCCCGGTAATACCTCCGCAACTCCATGCCGCATGGAATGACCCTATGATTTTACGCAAAAAATGTTTTTGCAAGGTGATGGACTGGGTGTTCATCGAGATATTCATAATCCGCAGGGAAAAAGCGAAGAAAAATATCGAAGCAATTAAAGCATATATGCTAGTAGACCAACCAATCGCCACCAGACTTAATGCGATGGAAAAAATCCCGGCAAACAGTGGTTTTCTACTATCAAATTTAGAAACTAACCAACCAGAAATGGGAAGCCCTACAATATTTCCAACAGGGAGTACCAACAACAAGCTACCAAGCTCGGCTTCACTTAAATCAAAAAATTCTTTAACAGTAGGAAT
The DNA here is from genome assembly GCF_027594425.1 of Zunongwangia sp. HGR-M22. Lineage (NCBI taxonomy): Bacteria > Pseudomonadati > Bacteroidota > Flavobacteriia > Flavobacteriales > Flavobacteriaceae > Zunongwangia > Zunongwangia sp. HGR-M22. The sequence goes on along the minus strand of NZ_CP115159.1, from coordinate 1,586,285 downwards.
CCGGGATGCCCAGGTAGAAAATGCGAGTCCGCTTATAAAAAAACAAATACTTAATGCGATGCGCTGTTTGTGCTTTACTTCCATTCTTCAATTAAAAAAAGCAAATATCTAAAATTGAAATTAATTTATCCCCATAACGCACTCTTATTGCTTAAAAAAGAATCATTTAAATGTAAAATCTTATTATTTTCTTTTAAAAATTTGAATAAAAAATTTCAACCTGACAAATATCATATTTTATGCCCTGCTTCTGCGGTAATTTTGGTGTATAATTTAAATCCTCTTAGTTATGACACTTTACGCAAAATTAAACGAAGAATTTAGTCAGAATTTCATGGGTTATTCAGCCATAGGAATGATTGTTTCAACTTGTTTGGGAGGAATTGCGATTATGACCACTTTACAACATGGTCACGAGCTTTTCCAAATGTTTCTGGTTTTTATTAGTGTTGCTATATGTAGTGCTCACAACGCATCGATATTAACAGTGCAAAAACCATCTACAGTTTTTCATTTATTCACTGCAAGTGTTTTAATAAACATACTATTAATTATAGGAAATAGCATATAATCATGCAGTCTCTGGTAAGTAAATATAACGTAGCCGGTCCAAGGTATACAAGCTATCCAACAGTACCGTATTGGGATGATGTTTCTTTCTCCTTAAAAGAATGGAAAGAATGTTTAAAAAGGAGTTATGTAGAAAGTAAAGAAAATGGAATTAGCCTCTACATACATCTTCCATACTGCGAAAGCATGTGTACCTTTTGTGGCTGCAATAAAAGGATCACCAAAAATCATCTGGTTGAAATTCCTTATATCAAAACACTTCTTATAGAGTGGGACTTATATGTTTCGCTTTTTGAAGAGACCCCTAGAATTTCTGAATTACATTTAGGAGGCGGTACACCTACCTTTTTTTCTTCGGAAAATCTTAAGTTGCTTTTAGAGGGTCTATTTAAAGATCCTGCTGAAAGAGCCAATGCTGAACTGAGTTTTGAAGGACATCCAAATAATACCACAAAAAATCATCTTCAGGTTTTAGCTAATCTTGGTTTTACAAGGGTTAGTTATGGCGTTCAGGATTATAATTTAAGCGTTCAAAAAGCAATTAATCGTGTGCAGCCATTCGAGAATGTTCAAAAGGTAACAACTTTGGCTAGAGAAAATGGTTTTACCTCAGTAGGGCACGATATTATCTTCGGTCTACCTTTTCAAACCACAAAAGATATAGAAAACACTATAAATCTTACTAAAAAATTAATGCCAGAGCGCATTGCATTTTATAGCTATGCCCATGTGCCATGGATTAAAGGAAATGGGCAACGTGGTTTTAAAGATGAAGATTTGCCCTCTCCAGATGAGAAAAAGAAACAGTTTGAGCTGGGGAAAGAAATGCTACTAGAAACGGGGTATATAGAAATAGGAATGGATCATTTTGCTTTACCAGACGACCAATTGGCTCGTAGTTTAGAGCAAAAGCAAATTCACCGAAATTTTATGGGATATACTACCGAGACTACACAATTAATGATTGGTTTAGGAGTATCTGCTATTGGAGATTCGTGGTATGCATTTGGGCAAAACACCAAAAATATCGAAGAATATAAAAGCCTGGTGGAAGGCGGTATTTTCCCAATCTATCGCGGACATATTTTAAGCCCCGAAGACCTGATTATTAGACGACATATTCTTAACCTAATGTGCAAATTCGAGACAAGTTGGGCAGATAATCATATGTATTTTTCTGAACTCCCCGATGTGATTGTAAAATTAGCAGAAATGCAAGACGACGGGCTATTAAAAATCCTCGATAAAAAAATTGAAATTACTGAAAAAGGAAGAGCGTTTGTTCGTAATGTTTGTATGGCATTCGATTTAAGGTTGCAACGTAAAAAACCAGATATAAAACTCTTTTCTATGACGATTTAAATTCTGTCTTCTTTTTAATAAGGCTTTCTATTACAACTACATACTGCTCCATAAGATTTCGGGGATTTTCTGAGAAGCAGGTAGATAAGTTGTATGGAAAGCCTTTTCTTTTATTACAGGCAGATGTTACGAAGTCTTTTCACCTTTCCTCAAATCATTGACTGAAATATCAAAGTTGAATAACTTATACCTGCAAGAGAATGGGTAAAATACATTAATCTATTTTACTTAAATAATGTTTAGCGTCTATAGCTTAGAAAGCAAGTAAATCTAAAGTTTCAATCACCTGAACTAGATTTGTAGTGCCATACGATCTCTCAACTTTATTTTAGGCTATTTTTTATTTAGCGAACTCTCATCTTGCTTCTAATTGCTCTTGTTTTGCTCTTGCTGAAGCAACAATACACTATATCAATATAAAAATAACTCCTGAAGCTTTTTAAGAAGCAAATGTAGGCTTAGTATAATTCCCGTTTTGGTCTTTTTGAGTTAATCTTTATCTTCCTCATTTATTCAATAAAACAATAAACCTCAGGAAGCAATTGGTAGTTATCTCTTTTGAAGTAAAAGGTAAAAAGTTATTGTATCGGGAAGTCGTTTTTAGTTAGCAGTACGTAAATTCAGTAGTTCTAGAACCAAATCTAATTTCATTTTCACTACCTCTAAATTACTCGAAATGAAACATCACTTCAAATGGTTTCACTTTTCGCTCATTTAATCTCTAAAAGACGAAGCGCTTTAAATTCTAATTTATTGTTTTTCAAAAGAGATTTGCACTGGCTCGTGACATTCAATTTTAGCGTCTACTTTATCTTCAGCCATTGCTGGAGAGAGGTAAGGAATGTTTAAACCAGAACCACGAAGAATAAATAAAAAGCCCGTTAAAACAACGAATATGGGTATGAGCTTTCTTATTTTTTCGCGGGTTTTTACTCCGCTAGAAAGCTTACTAGATAATACCACAGCCGCGGTCATTAATGGAATAGTGCCAAGACCGAAAAAAACCATGTATAAAGCTCCAAACCCGGCATTAGCTTCAGCAATTGCACCCAGCATGGCCATGTAAACGAGTCCGCATGGTAAAAATCCGTTCAGCATACCTATAGAAAGAAAAGTATCTGGTGATTTCTTCTTTAAACCAGCGCCAATTTTTGATTTTAACCGACTTATAATGCTAAAAAAAGGAGTTCCTATTTTACCGAATTTAAATTTTCCGAAGGAAATAATCGCTGTCAAAATCATCAAAACTCCAATTCCTATAGACAATTTTTGTTGTGCAGCGAAAAGATTTAAGCCTTTTCCTAGAAGCCCAAATAGAAGGCCTATAACTCCATAAGATAATAATCTTCCAAAATGATAAAGGAATAACTGAAGGAACATTAGCGTTTTTTTATCCCGACTTAATGGTAATAGAAATGCTATGGGACCGCACATCCCAATGCAATGGAAACTACCTAAAAGTCCGAATAAAAAAGCGCTAAAAAACATCTAATATATAATTGATTTTTTAAATAAAATCTCTTTTCCTTGATATTTCATTTCTACGGAAATATCCCAACGACCATCCACTAATTGACTATCGGGAATTAGAATTTTACCCTCTTCTAATTTTAATGGAATGGTTAAATCAAGTTTTTTATTAGAAGGACGATATAGAGATATTTTTCCTTCGATTTCTTCTGTAGTTTCAGGAAAATAAAGCGTATATCCCTCAGTTGTTTTCTTTCCTGTAATCTCTTCAGAAAATAAATTTAGATTCTTTTCAGCATCAATTTCTTGCTGAAAATGTAATTCTTTCCCGTAGTAATCTTCTACCACGAGATCATAGTCATATTTTGTATCGGTACTCATTTTAATCACAAAGAATAGAATAAAGCTTACAAAGCAGCACATTCCTATTACAAGTCCTGTTCCCCAATTAAATTTCATAATATTATTTTTTATCTGTAACTACGTGGCCCAAGAAAATTGGTTGTTGTAGTTTCTATTAATTCATTATTACTATAAACGCCAATCTTAAGTTTTTCCTTTTCTCCTTCTAAGGAAGCCGCGGGAATTTCAATAAAAAGTGTTCCTTCGGCATAGCCTCTTTTTGGGACGGTTAGACTTTCACTTTTAACCAAACGCACTTCACCCTTATGCGAAATTAGTTTTAGCTGAACGGCATTAATATCTTCTGAAGTTTTATTGACCAGCTTAAATGTAAATACATTACTAATTCTATTATTTTCCTGATGCTCGTAAAGCTGCCCGGGCAATCTAAGCACTCTGGCCTCTACATCATTTCTTAAAAAAAGCATGCCGGTTAACACCCCAATTAAAATCACCAATACTGCGGTATAGCCTTTTAATCGAGCAGTGAATTGAAATTTGGCTTTTTTCTCTATATTTTCTTCGCTGGCATAACGAATTAAGTCTTTAGGTAAGTTTACCGCCTCCATCATCGCGTTACAGGCATCGATACAAGCAGTACAGTTTACACATTCTAATTGTGTACCATTACGAATATCTATCCCGGTAGGACAAACATGTACACATTGCATACAATCAATACAATCTCCTTTACCAGATGCGGCGCGGTCTTCTTTCTTTTTAAATTTTGCTCTTCCTTTTTCTTTTTCACCACGTTTATGATCGTATGCTACAATAATCGATTTATTATCAAGCAACGTTCCCTGAAGCCGACCATAAGGACAAACAATCACACATACTTGCTCTCTAAACCAGGCGAAAATAAAGTAGAAAACTCCTGTAAAAATAAGAAGGGATATAAACGTATTTAAGTTTTCTACAGGTCCCTCTGTTATATATTCTAATAAGACATCACTACCAATAAAATAGGCAAGAAAAATGTTAGCTATTAAAAATGAAATAATAAAAAATATAATCCATTTTAATCCTTTTTTTCTAATTTTTTCAGCATTCCATGGTTGTTTGGCAAGCCGCATTTGCTTACCACGATCGCCTTCTATCCAGTATTCGATACGTCTAAACACCATTTCCATAAAAATGGTTTGGGGACAAATCCAGCCGCAAAATATCCTTCCGAAGGCCACAGTAAATAGAATCACAAAGACCACCCCTATAATCATCATGATCACCACTAAGTAGAAGTCCTGTGGCCAAAAAGGATACCCAAAGAAGTTGAAACGACGTTCCAACACATTGAAGAGTAAGAATTGATTACCGTTAATTTTGATAAACGGAGCTGAAAAAAGAAATATCAATAAGACATAACTTACCAGCTTTCTATATTTATATAATTTACCAGATGGCTTTTTGGGAAAAATCCACTCCCGCTTGCCTTCTTGATTTACGGTACCTAATGAATCTCTAAAATTGTTTTCGGGGGAATTACTCATAACGGTTACTTACTTAAGTAAGATTTTATTAGCGCCAGCGATTAGACACTGGCGCTATAATTAATTATTCTTCTTCATCCATACCTGTCACTCCATCTTCCATAATAATTTCTACTGAAGTGGAATCGGGTTTGGTCACTTCAACTTCGTCTACAGGTGCATTTTCATCTACCCATAAATCTCCCTGAGGTTCTTTGGGATCGGCTGGTGTACTACCATGAAGGCTAAGCACGTAGCTGGCTACCTGAGCAATTTCGCTCGGTTTTAAATCGGTTTTCCAGGCAACCATTCCTTTACCGGGACGCCCCCCTTCAGAAATTGTATTAAATACGTTTTTGATACCACCGCCTAAAATCCAATAATCATCGGTTAGATTAGGACCTATACCTCCACCGGCATCTTCTTTGTGACAGGCTACACAGTTTCCTGCAAAAATGGATGCTCCGGCTTTAATGTCTTCTTCACCGGTTAGCAGCTCAACTGTATTTACATCGATAAGATCTTTAGCTGTTTTTTTATATTCTTCGATGGCTTTTTTAGCTGAAGCTACTTCAGCAATATATTCCTCTCGTTGATTGGGCGCATCTAAAACATGATATCTTACTAGGTAAACTGCTGCAAATACAATGGATGCATAAAATCCATATAACCACCATGGCGGAAGATTGTTATCCAATTCCTGTATACCATCATAATTGTGATCCAGAATAATTTCTTCTTCCTCTTCTACCGGTTTACTATCATTCATTTTCTTCCAGAACGTCTTAAGACTAGCAAATCTGTTTTTTCTTCTTAACGATTGCTGGTGCAAGTAGCGCTCTTGGGCCTCAGGAGTTAAACTTCTAAATAATACAGATGTAATACTGGCAAGAATAACTTCCATAGCAATACCAAATACCAGTAAAATCCCGAGTACTGCCCAGATTACTGGATATTCTATAAATGCCCATTCCTCTGAAGATTCTACAGTAAGCTGCAGAAATATAAAAGCGAGAATGGTAATTGCTATAACTCTTAAATATGATGCGGTATTTCTCATAATAGCTCATTATTATCTTCCTCTAAAGGAATGTTACTAACCTGGTTAATATGTTCTTTCTTTGCAGTAATTACCCAGGCAAAAAGACCTACAAAAAAGATGAAGAAGATCAGTAGCGATATCATGGGGTAAAGTGCTACCCCATCGATACTTTCAAGATTTCCTTTTACAAATTTTAGCATGATTTAAATTTTATTAGTGTACCTGCTATACGTTATTATTCTTTTTTAAATTGGACTAGTGCATACCGGCTTCTAATCCACCTTCAGACTGACCTATAATTGCTGCTTCCTGTTCTTTATCTACATTCTTTACTTTAATGTCTGTTCCCAGACGCTGTAGATATGCAATTAAAGCCACAATTTCTCTGTTACGCATTTCCACGAAATCTTCATTATTTTCTTTTGCATAGGCTTTATCTGCTTCGTAGGTTTTCGCAAAATCGGGATCACTATATAGATTTTCTTCTATCGTTTTACCCTGTTCGCTCATCCATTGTTGCGCTCTTTCAATTTCCTCTGGTGTATAAGGAACTCCTAAACTTACCATTGCCTCCATTTTATCTTCAGTAGAAGATTTATCCAATTCTCTATCGAGTAACCACTTGTAAGACGGCATAATTGAGCCTGAAGAGGTACTCTGCGGATCATAAAGGTGATTTAAATGCCAGTTGTCAGAATATTTTCCTCCTACTCTAAATAGATCGGGACCAGTTCTTTTACTACCCCATAGGAAAGGATGATCGTAAACATATTCTCCAGATTTAGAATATTCACCGTAACGTTCTACCTCACTACGGAAAGGACGAATCATTTGAGAATGGCAACCCACACAACCTTCTCGTATATAAATATCCCTACCTTCTAATTCTAAAGGTGTGTATGGTTTTACACTAGAGATTACCGGTACATATTCATCTACCATTAGAGATGGAATAATCTGTACCATTCCACCAATTAAAATTGCGATCGTAGCAAAAATGGTAAGTCTAACCGGCCTTCTTTCTAACCAGGTATGATATCCTTCTTTAGAAGTTCTTTTATTTGTGATTTTTGTTAAAGGTGCAGCCTCTACAAGCTCGTCTGTTACTTTACTACCCTGTTTTGCGGTTTTAGCAATATTGTACAAAGCAATAAATGCACCGGCAATATATAAGCTACCTCCAATCGCACGCATCCAATACATCGGGATAATCTCTGTAAGGGTTTCTAAGAAGTTACCGTAAGTTAAAGTTCCATCAGGATTAAACTGTTTCCACATAGAAGCCTGAACAAAACCTGCAACATACATAGGTAATGCGTACATGATGATACCTAATGTGCCTACCCAAAAGTGAACATTGGCTAGTTTGGTAGACCAAAGTTTTGTTTTAAACAATCGAGGCACCAACCAGTAAATCATTCCAAAAGTTAGAAAGCCATTCCATGCCAAAGCTCCAACGTGAACGTGCGCAATAACCCAATCACTAAAATGTGCAATAGCATTAACATTTTTTAGAGACAGCATAGGACCTTCAAAAGTTGCCATACCATAACCGGTAATAGCCACTACCATAAATTTTAAAACAGGATCTGTTCTTACCTTATCCCAGGCACCACGAAGGGTTAATAATCCATTAATCATCCCTCCCCAAGATGGAGCTAGTAACATAATTGAAAACGCTACACCAAGATTTTGTGCCCAATCTGGCAAAGCTGAATATAACAAATGGTGTGGCCCTGCCCAGATATAAATAAAGATCAAAGACCAAAAGTGTACGATAGACAATCGATAAGAGTATACCGGTCTATTCGCTGCTTTAGGAACAAAATAGTACATTAAGCCTAAAAACGGTGTGGTTAAGAAAAATGCCACCGCATTATGCCCGTACCACCATTGCACTAAGGCATCCTGAACACCTGCGTATACTGAATAACTTTTTAAAGCACTTACCGGAATCTCTACACTATTTACGATATGCAATACTGCTACCGTTACAAAAGTGGCCAGGTAAAACCAAATGGCTACATAAAGATGACGTTGTCTACGTTTAAGAATCGTACCAATTAAATTAGCTCCAAAAGCAACCCATACAAGTGCAATTGCAATATCGATAGGCCATTCGAGCTCGGCATATTCTTTAGAAGTAGTATATCCTAAAGGTAAAGTAATGGCTGCTGCTACGATAATAGCCTGCCAGCCCCAAAAATTAAAATTACTAAGTGCGTCGCTCCACATTCTAGCTTTAAGCAAGCGCTGAGTAGAGTAATATACTCCGGCAAATATAGCATTACCCACAAAGGCAAATATCACCGCATTAGTATGTAAAGGCCTTAAACGCCCAAAGCTTAGCCAAGAAATACCATCGGTAAGATTAGGAAATAAAAACATAAAGGCCAGTAAGAGCCCCACAGTCATTCCAATTATACCCCAAAAAATGGTCGCATTAATAAATTTCCTTACGACCTTGTTATCGTAATAAAACTGCTCTTTTTCCATAAGATTATAAAAGATTATTTATCGGTGATTTTAGAAGTTTCCTTTTTTTCTACAACCTCATCTTCAAAAAGCATTCTTACAGATGGTGTATACGTATCATCGTATTGCCCGTTTTTAACTGAAATAATAAAGGCAATAAAAAATACGATGGCTACCACTACGCTAATACTTAGCAAAACATAGATGATGTTCATGAATCTTAATTTTTTGTAAAATTATCGCTAGTATAGCTTGGATAAAATGACATTTATCAGGTTTTAGTTGAAATTGGATTTTGGATATATTTATTCCTGTTTTTTTAGAATATTCTTTGCTGAAATCTGCGTTGCGATCGTCGTAAAAGCCACAATGCTAATAGAACTTAGCGGCATTAAGATCGCAGCCACAATCGGTGAAAGATGACCGGTAATAGCAAAACCAAGACCTATAAGATTATAAAAAAGAGAAAATAGAAAACTCATTTTTATAATTCTATGGCCACTTTTTGAAAGACCAAAAAACTGACTAATTTTCCCAAATACCGAAGCATCTAAAATTGCATCACAGGCTGGAGAAAAGACGTTGATATTTTCTGAAATTACAATACCAACATCACTTTGTTTTAAAGCTCCGGCGTCATTTAAACCATCTCCGATCATCATTACAGATTTTCCTTCTTGCTGAAGTTTTTTTATAAACTGTAATTTATCCTGGGGCTTTTGATTAAAACTCATTTTGGTGCTTAGCGGTAATAATTTTTCAAGCGTTTTACGCTCGCCATCATTATCCCCAGACAAAACAAATAGGTCTTTATCTTTACCCAGTTCTAGAAATAGCTCTTTAATTTCTTTACGATATTCATTTTTCAAAATATATCGCCCTTTGTACAAATTATTGGCGCTAATATGTACGGTAGTCTGATTAAGCTGTTCTGATGATGCTTCAGTGCTTTCAGCAACATATTTAAAGGCACCAACTTTTATTGAATTTTGGTTGGAGGTCGCTTCCATTCCCTTCCCAACTTCTTCAGTAAAATGATCTAAAGTTTTTATATCATGCTGCTCCAAAATATCGTAAAGTGAACGACTAAGCGGATGGTTGGAAGCTCGAAGTGTACTATTCAGTAAAGATTTTTCTTCTTCAGAAAGCGAAATACCTTCGTACGTCACTAAATTCTTTTTTGTTGAAGTAAGCGTACCGGTTTTATCGAAAACAACGGCATCGATATGCACCATTTTTTCAATAATATTGGATTCTTTTAAATAGAATTTTTGCTGCCCAAATATGCGAAGTAAATTTCCCAAAGTAAAAGGCGCTGCAAGCGCTAACGCACAAGGACAGGCTATTATTAAAACGGCAGTGAATACCTGCGCCACCATCGAAGGATTAATAAAATACCACACTAGCGCAGCTATTATAGAAATGCTTAAGATTGCTTTGGTAAAATAACCACTAATTCTATTGGTTAAATCCTGAAAAGAAGATTTAAAATCTTTATCAAAAATTTCGTTATTCCATAATTGCGTAAGGTAAGATTGCTCTACCGCTTTAATGACTTCTACCTGTACCAAACCTGCAGTTTGTTTTCCGCCGGCATAAATTTTCTCTCCTTTTTTGATAGTTACAGGAATAGCTTCACCTGTTACAAAGCTATAGTCGATAAGCGCTTCGCCTTCTACCAAACGAGCATCAACAGGAATTAATTCATTATTCCGAATTAGAATCTCATCCCCTTTCCGAAGTTTATAAACTTCTACCTGCTCTTCATTTTGATTTTCGGTATTAGGATGATTAATTCTTGTGACTCCTATAGGAAAATAGGATTTATAATCTCGCTCGAAAGAAAGATAGGAATAGGTTTTTTGCTGAAAAAACCTTCCCAACAAAAGAAAGAAAACTAACCCAGTAAGACTATCAAAAAAACCAGTACCCAGATCGAAGAAAACTTCAAACGCACTTCTTATAAACAATACCGTTATTCCTAATGCTATTGGTACATCTATATTTAAAATGCCAGACTTTAAGCCCTTAAAAGCAGTTACGAAATATCCGCTAGCCGAATAAAAAACTACCGGCAGACTAAAACCAAACATCAACCAGCGAAACACATATTTAAATTGATCGAGCCAAAATTCTTTTACCTCAAAATACTCTGGGAAAGATAAAAACATCACATTTCCAAAAGCAAAACCTGCAATACCAAGTTTGTAAATTAAACTTCTATCGATCTTGCGCTCACTCTTATCTCCATCTGAAAGCGAAATATAAGGTTCGTAACCAAGTTTGCATAAAAGTTCTACAAGTTGATATAGGTTAATTGTTTCTGAAGAAAAATGAATTCGTACCGTTTTTTCAGGAAAATTAACCTGTGCATTTTTAACTCCTGAATGTAATTTTGAAAGATTTTCTAATACCCAAATACAGGAGCTACAGTGAATTTCTGGAATTAAAAGATTGATAATGCAAACTTGCTCGCTTTTAAACTCCAGCAGTTTTTCGGTAATTTCTTCATTTTTAAGAAAATCGAATTTACCAGATTGCGTTTTAGGAGAAATTCCCGGGCGATCATCCAATTGGTAATAATAATCCAGATCGTTACTACTTAATATCTCGTAGACGGTTTTACAACCGTTGCAGCAAAAATCCTTATTATCAAAAACAAGAGCGTCACTTTTACAAGCTTCACCACAGTGGTAACATGATTTCATAATTTTGCAAAACTTAATCGTAATGCAAAGATTGCTTACTAATAGAAATTAAAATATGATAAATGTCAGTTGGTATAAATCATTATCTTTGTTGTATTAAAATTTTTTCAACCAAAACTGATAGCTTTCTTATGAAAACCCCGGAAAAAACTAGATGTGAAAATTGTATTATTAGACAGTTTAACTCTTTAAAAGCATTCAGTAAAGAAGAATTAAAAACGATCTCTGACAATAAAGTTTCTCGAGAATTTAAAAAAGGAGATCAAATTTTTAAAGAAGGTGAAAAGTTAAGTGGTGTTTTTTGTGTTAGAGATGGTGCGTCTAAATTATCTAAGCTTAGTGAAAATGGTAAACACCAAATCGTCAAAATCGCCAAAAAAGGCGAAATTTTGGGACAGCGCTCTGTAGTTTCAGACGAGCAAACCAATCTAAGCGCTACCGCATTGAATGATACGTCTATGTGCTACATCCCAAAACAGCTTATTATCGACAAAATAAATGAAAATCCCGAGTTCACCAGAAACCTATTAAAGGTTATGGCTTCAGACCTTCGGGAATCAGATAATTTTATCGTTAATATGTCTCAGCACAATGTAAAGCAGCGAATAGCTGAAGCTTTACTATATCTTGAAGCTAATTTTGGAACTGATGATGAAGGCTTTTTAGCGGTAAACCTTACCAGAGAGGATCTTGCAAATGTAGTAGGTACAGCGACCGAGAGTTGCATTCGTCAAGTGGCTGAACTGAAAAAAGATAATTACATTTCTACCAAAGGGAAAAAAACCAAAATTGAAGATAAAAAAGGATTTGAAGATATGATTAGCGGATTTTAATCCTGCTTTTTGCTGGAATTGGAAAGTCCGGCTCTAGTCATTTCGCCCCAACTTTTTTTGCCAATAATCAAATCCCAATTTCCGCGAACGGCGGCCCACATTACAAAAGGATGATAGATTAATGGTTCTAAAAAAGCAGTGCCAATTAGTTTAAATATATATTTCGGCTTTTTGTATTGCTGAAAGCTATATTCTTCAAAAAACAAAGCAGTTACCGAGAATAATACTGCAAAAGCGTAAACGACACCAAGAAAAGTCAAGAAAAAGTTCCAGCTAATTAATCCAAACCACAGTAGCAGTATAAAGAAAATAGTTCCCGTAAATTCGATTAACGGTGCCATCCATTCAAAAAATAACCAAAAAGGTGTTGATAATAATCCTAGAACACCATATTTAGGATTAAAAATCATCTTTTTGTGAATCATCAGTGTTTCAGCAGTGCCACGCGTCCAACGATTACGCTGTCGTTTTAATATTTCCCAACTTTGTGGAACCTCAGTCCAACATAAAGGATCTGGAACAAAACCAACTTTATACGGTATTTTCTTTTCTCGCATCATTCGCCGCATCCTAACCAGAAGCTCCATATCTTCACCTACCGTATTATGATTGTAACCACCAGCTTCTATCGCTAATTGTTTATCGAACATGCCAAAAGCACCAGAAATTAACAACAAACCATCAACACGAGACCAGGCCATACGCCCCATTAAAAATGCTCTAAAATATTCTATAACCTGAACTCTGGCTACAAACTTACTTGGCAAGCGTACATCGATAATTCTACCATCCTCAATCACGCAATCGTTAGCCACTCTAATTACTCCTCCCGATGCTATAACTTTTTTACTATTGTTTAGAAACGGCTTTACCAGTTTAAGCATTGCATCATGTTCTAAAATACAGTCTACATCGATACAGCAGATCATATCGTAAGAACAAACATTGATACCCGTATTTAAGGCATCTGCTTTGCCCCCGTTCTCTTTATCGATGACCAATAAATTTTTAAAAGCTGTATTTTTAGATTTGTATACCCCTTTTATCGTCTTACTTTTGATGAAATAGTGAAAAAAATAGTCTTGTTTTTCAAGATCGTATTCATCTTTTAAACGCTGTAGCGTATCGTCTTTGCTTCCGTCGTTAATAATTACAATTTCGAAACTCGGATAATTAATCGTTAAAAGAGACCTTACGTTTTCTACGATATTAAGTCCTTCGTTATAAGCAGGTGCTAAAATGGATACCGAAGGCAATTCTGAAGCCTGAAGCAAAGAAATTTCATCGTCGTAGTTATTAGACCTTTTATAGTCCCTAATTTCGATAATAGAAAATACAGCGGAAAATAGATAACCCAGACTTATAAGAATACCATAGACCAAAAAAAGCCAGCTGGCGATGTCTGCAATGTCATCGAAGGTAATAATCATTATAGCAATCTAGCTTTTTCTTCTTCGTATTGATTGTAGATTTTGTGTTTTTCTTCAGGTACAAAATATTCAGACAGCTTGTAATATATTATTTTAAGTTCCCATTCAGAATCTTTAATCTTAGCTGCAACCTGAAGAAGATTATCATAATCTCCTAATCGCTTTATGGCCTCTAAGATAGTCTTTTTTACAGAATGGGATTCATTTTCAAATTTTGCGACCAAGAGCTTAACCACTTCTACATATTCCAAAACATAATAACATTTTATTGTTTCTTTTCTAACACTTTCTGCACTGTGATCTAATAATGGTGAAAGGGCTGGAATATTTTCAAATTGGTTAAATTTAGCAATCATCCTAACTGAAAATTCTACAACACTATCAAGGTCTGATTTTAACCACTTAGAAAAATCAGGAATAGCTCCTTGATACTCATTTCGTAGAGCATCTTCAATATAAATTTCCTCCCAAATCGTTAAAGGTTTAGTAAGATGATCTAAAAATAATAATGGTTGTTTTTTTGCAAGCTTCACAAAATATAACTGCGATTGCTGTCTTACCTCGTCTCTTTTGTGATTTAATAATGGTTTTATAGTTTGAAGGTCTACAGCTATAAGCATTTCTGAAAGACTAAAAATAGCTCTGGATTTTGTGTACCATGCACCACGGGATAACTGTTTGATGCAAAATTTGTCCAGTTTCCATCTTAAAAAGAGTTTGCGAAGTTGCTCTGCCGATTCTCCTTTTATATTGCTATGAAAAAGAAGAATTTCTTTGATAGCCATTTTTATTTCTAATGACGATCTTAGATACTTTTGCTCAAAATGGTTTAACTCTATTCTTTCTTCAAATTCTTCATCAAATAAATAAGAGTTTAGAATATCCTGAAGTAATAATTGCTGTGTTTGCTTTTTTTTAGTTCTAACATTTTTATACAGCCGCAAGAATAAAATGAAAGCGACAAAAAGAAGTGAAAAAAACAAAAAAACAAAAGTCATCAAAATATTGACCTTTATTACAAAAGGAATACCCTCGGGAAAATACCGAAAAATCCATTCTAGATCTATAAATTGAATAACTGCCATAAATGAAAAATCACAAAGCAATTACCTTGCAACTACCTACAAAATTAGGAAAGAAGACGTTTTACTCGTAAGGATAATTCGTTAGGGCTAAAAGGTTTTGTTATAAAATCTTCAACTCCCATATTAAACGCATCCATTATAATATTTTCTTGAGTTGATGTAGACAAAACAATTATGGGCACTGTTGGCAAATTTTCTTTCACATACGCAATAAGCTCGTTTCCTGTAACAAAAGGAAGATTAAGATCTGTTAAGATAAGATCATAAGTATCTGTTTTTAAAAGCTTCATAGCTTCTCTTCCATCGGGGGCAATAATAACTTCATACCCGTCTTTGGAGAGCTTAAACTGAAGAGATTTTATAACCATTAGGTTGTCTTCGATAACTAAAATCTTCTTCATTTTTATAGGTTTAAATTGGGGTAATCCTTTTTAATTGAATTTTGAATCTTTAAAAATTCAGCATGTAACTCTTCAATTAGCTTTTCCAAATCTTCGTCTTTGACCTTATAAGTGATTCTATCACAAAGCTCTACACCTTTATTATTTTCAACCATTGAAAAAGATGGTTTTATTTTATGTGCAATTTGCCGAATTTCTTCAAAAGAACTTGATTTAAAATGAAGATACAATGCTTCAATATCATTAACAACAGAATTTAAAAAAAGTTGTAAAGATTCTTCTATAAACTGCGCATTATCCCCAGAAACTTCTTTTAAGTAACCAATGGAATAAGAAGAGCTATCTATTTTACTTTGTTTTCCGTTATCAATTTCTTTCAGCAAAACCTCTACGTCTCCTCCCAGGTCAAAAAAACCATCTATATGAATATTTACCTGCGAATCTATACTCCCAGGATTTTCGGGATCCTGCAAAACTACATTAAAGGGGCTCATTTTTAATTCGGTAAAAATATAGTTTATGGTTTGATAAGCATTTAACGGACTAGTGTTTTCTTCTACCAATAAGGCAAAAATATCTTTATTTCCTAATTTTTTTATAGCCTCTAAACCATTTGATGCATATAAGCATTGGTAGCCTTCTTTGGTAAAACGAAGGTAAATTGGCTCGATACTGGTAAAATTTTTATGTATAATTAAAATCAATTTTGAAATCTGTATATCAGTATTCATTTTTTAATATCCTACACTATTTTATTGTCTAATAAATTTTCTATTTCAATTAGGGTTTTATATTAGACGCTTCAAATGGTTAATCTCTGCTTCTATTTTTTCTTCTAATTCTAAAATAGTAGATTCTTTAAATTGAGAAATCTCTTCTAAATTAGAAGAAAGATATTCCAGTTTATAAAAACAACAATTTTGGCAGGAACCTTTTAGTTTATGGCCAAGTTTTTTGATACCCACTAAATTGCGGTCTTCTATTTCCTGTCTCAATTGTGCTGAAAATTCCTCTAATCCTTGTTTTACTATAGTAATTAATTCATTGTACGTATTTTGATCGTTATCAAATTTTCTTAGAAGTTCTTCTTTATCAAAAGACTGAAGATTTTCTTCTTTATTAATTTTCTCTTTTTTGCCTAATAAGTATTTACCTAACACCGTTTTAATAGTCTCAAAAACTACTGGTTTAGTTATATAATCGTCCATACCGGCATCCAAGCATCTTTCTCTTTCTCCTTTTACCGTGCGTGCGGTAAGTGCGATAATAGGTATATGATATTCTTTGTCCTCTTCTATTTTTCTAATTTCCTGAGAAGCTTCAAAACCGCTCATCATAGGCATTTGGATATCCATAAAAATGATATCTATATCGTTTACCTTATAAAAAGAAACAGCGTCGAGACCATTTTCAACTTCAAATATCTCGGCATTAGGAATCGCTTTTTTCAAAATAGTTTTTGCCAGAAAAGTATTCACAGGATTATCCTCTGCAATTAAAATTCTAAACTTATCCTCAAAATTTATTTCTTCACTAACATCTGCTGGATTCTCTTTAATATCTTTTACCGGTGCTTCAATCTGGTTTAACATATTGTATAATTGACCAATCTTAATTGGTTTTGTGAAATTAAATTGAACACCTAATTCTTTACAACGTATGCTAAGTTTCTCTTTTTCTGCAGAGCTATGCAATAATATAATTGGCAATTCTTCTGAATTTATTTTCAGCTCATTTCTTAAGTGAGATATGAGGTCTATACCTGTCATGTAAGGCATGTTGTAATCTATTATGGCTAATTGAAAGTGATTTTCTTTCTCTAAAAGTGTTAATGCTTCTATTGCATTAGAAACAACTTCACAATCAATTGCTTCAATGGCCAACATCTCCTGAAGTATCATCTGGTTATTCGCATTATCATCAACCACTAATACCTTTTCAATCTTAGACAATTCTGTATTTAAGAGTGATTCTCCGGCTTCCGACTCAAAATCTAATTTAAAAGAAAAAGTACTACCTATTCCCAGCTTACTTTCTAAATGCAAGCTACTCCCCATTAGTCCTAACAACTTGTTAGAAATCGTTAAACCTAGTCCTGTACCTCCATATTTACGAGTGGTGCTGCCGTCCTCCTGATCGAATGCTTTAAAAATACGCTGAAGATTTTCTGGAGCTATACCAATACCTGTATCTCTCACAAGAAATTTGTATGTTCTTTTATTCTCACTGTTAACTTCTTCAGCATCAATCCTTAATTCTATTTCTCCAGATGAAGTAAATTTTACAGCATTTCCAAGCAGATTAATCAAAATTTGCCTAATTCTTACAGAGTCGCCGTAAATAAATCGATCTACATTTGGACTAATATTAAGTAGTACTTCCAAACCTTTTTGATGAGCTTTGTGCTTCACGACATCAACAGTTTGACCACACAACTCAAGTAGATCTACTTTTTCGATATTAAGCTCCAATTTGCCGGCTTCAATCTTAGAAAAATCAAGAATATCATTAATCAAATCTAATAATGTATTTGCCGAATTATAAACAGTCTCCATATATTGCTTTTGGCTACTGCTAAGCTCCGTCTTCATCAATAAATCAGTAAAACCAATTACCCCATTTAAAGGCGTTCTAATTTCATGGCTCATATTCGCAAGAAATTCAGATTTTGATTTACTAGCGGCTTCGGCCCTTAGCTTTGCATCCAGTAGACTATTCTCCATTTCTTTTCTAGAAGTAATATCCTGAATTGTAGCTAAAATAATATCACGACCATCGGCATCTTTAATTCTTACTCCATTAATTAGCGCAGGATAAACGCTTCCGTCTTTTTTGATAAAACTTTTTTCAAAAGGTTCAGTTCTACCGTTAAAAACCAATTTTTCAAATCTATTTTGTATCGATTCTACATATTCCTTTGGTACAATTTCCTTATAAGACAAACTTGTAAACTCTTTCTTGGTGTACCCAGAAGAATTTATTAAAGATTGATTGGCATCTAAGAAATATCCGGTTTTTAAATCTATCAAACTTATACCTATTGGTGATAGCTCGTATAATGATCGAAATCTAGCTTCGTTTCTTTTAATTTTACGTTCTGCTATTTTACGATTACTAATATCACTTTGGGTACCCATCATTCTTAATGGTTTATGGTCTTTACTCCACTCGATAGTTTTACCGCGATCTAATATCCATATATATTTGCCGTTTTTGCTCTTTACTCTTTTTTCTACACTATAGACTTCTGTTATTCCATCAAAATAGTCTTTTAATGCTTTCTCTGATTTTTCACGATCTTCAGGATGAATTCTTTTATCCCATTTTTCTGAATCGGTAAGATCGTCGCTTTTATCAAAACCAAGCATTTCTTTGGCTCTTAAAGATAAAAATTGCGTATTGCTATCGATCTTCCAATCCCAAATCCCATCGCCGGCACCTTCTAAAGCAAATTGCCAACGCTGTTCACTTTCTTTTAATTCCTCCTGAAAATGCTTTAATTTAGAGATATCTGTTCCTACCCCTACATAACCGGTAATTTCACCTTCAGCATTTTTAATAGCTGTTACTACAAGTTGTACGGGAAAACGCTCTCCGTTTTTTCTGATATAAGTCCATTCTAAAGATTCAAATTCTGCAAGCTTTGCTCCAATGGTAAGAACATCAAAACCTATCACCTTTTTCTTGTACTGATCATTTAGCTCTAGAGAACGATTAATAATCTCTTGTTCATCATGAAATATAAGGACGTTTTTTTTATTAATTAAATCTTCCGCCTTATAGCCAAAAAAGTTTTCGGCACCTTTATTAAATTTTTTTATTATCCCATTGGTATCAGTTTCTATTATCGAAACCTGGGTTGTAGCATCCATCATATTTTGGAGCTCTCTAAAGGCTTTATTGATCCTATCCTGTGCTTCTTTTTTAGCTGTGATATCGTTAATTTGCGAAATAAAATATAAAGCGTCTCCCTTCTCATTGGTTTGTAGCGACACCGTTAGCAGCCCCCAAATCACACTACCATCTTTATGGATATATCGTTTTTCCATAGAATAGGTTTCGATTTGTTTTGCCTTTAATTTTTGTAGTAATTTCTGATCCTTATTTAAATCTTCAGAATAGGTGACGTCCATAAAAGACATTTCCAATAACTCTTCCTTACTATAACCTATCATCTTGCTAAGATTTCGGTTTACTTTGATCCAATTCCCATCTAGATCTACCAATGCCATACCATTTGGAGAATAATCAAAAGCACTTTGAAACTGAGATGCATTTTTATAGGCTTCTGCTTCAAGATTTTTACGAGTAGTGATATCTTCTATCTGGGTAATAATGAGATTTGGAGTGCCTTCTTCTGTTCTTAAAAGCGAGGTATGAACTTGTCCCCAAAATAGGCTACCGTCATCTTTACGAAATTTGCATTCATTTTTGAAACTATCAAATTCGCCATTCATCAATTTTTTACGTTGATTTAAAACCGAATCTAGTTCATCATCACAAAGCACGTCTGCTATAGAAAGACTGTAAACTTCTTCTAAAGGTTTGTTTTGGAAACCAAAAATTTTTAGAGCAGATTGATTTAAGTGAAATACCTTACCACTTTCAGGATTAACTAAAATAATACCTAATGGTGACGATTCAAAAATATTCTTAAATCGTAATTGCGTTAAGTGTAATTCAGCTTCTCGTTTTTTCCTTTCAGTAATGTCCTGAAATACACCATATACTCTTACCGTTTTTCCTGCTTCTTGTTCAGCATTCCCAAAAACTTTAACCCATTTTACCCGTCCTTTTGCAGTGAGGATCTGGAGGTTTTCTGTATAAGAACCTCCATTTTCAGCAATTTCAGTAAAAACTCTGATTATACGGTCTCGATTTTCGCCTTCCAGATAAAAATTTATTCCGGTATTAAAATCTGGTTCATAGTCTTCTTCAACTTCGTGAATATCTTTTGTGACTTTGGTCCAATAAACTTGGTTACTTTTAAGATCAACCATCCATCCCCCTACCCGAGCAATTTCGTTGGTTTTCTCAAAAATTTCGTTTAATTTTTTCAAATAACTATTCTCGTCACTCAGATGTAAAAATTTTTCTTCGATAGGTACAAATTGCTGTAGGATAAAGACAAATTCATACGCAACATCATCGAGAGTACATTGTAATTTTTTAAAATGAAATCGCCATTTTTTCTTTTCGTTATGCTGATCGTGAAAATCGATATGGCTTACTTTCTCAGCCGATGAAATAAAAGCCTCTGTAAATTGAACAAAATTAAGGTTGCTATTCTTCAATAAACTTAGACTACCGTAATCAAGTACCTTATTTTTATCTAGAACTTTTTGAAAATTGCCCCAAATTGCTTGATCCGCAACATCTATAAACCAAATACATTCAAAAATATGCTCGCCAAAAAAGCCTAGAATAGTGGGGTTTTTAGCGATCAATTTTTCTAAAGTATGCTCTAAATCTTTAAAATATAATGACATAAAAAGTTAAGATATGATAGCGAGTAAATCTTTTTATCCGATAAACTGAGTGTTTCATCCAGTTGTAATTTACAATATTATTTTTTTTTAATGCTAAAAAGATTTGTAATCGCCTAAAAACACAACATATTCTAGAAAGAATAAGCTTCTATTCTCTTAAGAAGTTCAAATTTAAAACAAACACGCTGTGTTTTTTTATTAATTTCTATGGCGTAAGAAGATTTTTTACCCCATTAAATTTAAAGCTATAAGGAATATTATTTTTAAAGCATCGCTTAGATCAACTATAGGTATAAGCAAAAATGACTTACTGTGTTAAAAAATTCTTTAAGAATTAAGATAACTACACCTTTAATCGTCCAATTACCTAATTTAGTAAAAAATATCGCAGCTATTAGCTTAAACCGTTGGCAGCGAGATATAATAACAAAAGGACAGATGCAAAAAGAAAACGCTGAAAACATTGAAAAAGAAAAAGAAAAGAAAGAGCAAGAAAAAAAACAGGAAAATATAGACAAAGAACTCAAAGATTCTACTTCGGTTTCAAATGATGGTACAAAATCTCATGGAGAGATATTAAAGCAACAAATTATAGAGGGGCAGGAAACTTACGATCGTAATCCTAGAAGTATTTTACTAAGTTCCATCACCGCGGGTTTGGAAATTGGTTTTAGTTATTTGCTGTTATGCACGGTATTTTCGTTCTTTAGCGATAGCGTATCTGAAAGTGCACTTTTTAAAATAATGGCGTTGGTTTATCCTGTAGGATTCATTTTGGTAATACTTGGCCAATCTATTTTATTTACTGAACAAACTTCGCTTTTAACCCTCCCAGTACTTAATAATAAAAGAGGCATAAGAAGTTTATTTAAAATTTGGGGAATCGTAATCGCAGGTAATCTTTTAGGAGGTTATATTATGGCAATTTTGTTAGTATGGATTGGTCCTAAACTACATATTTTTGAGCATTTTGCGATCGAAAAAATAGCAGAGCACGTTACCGATTATAACGGAATTGTAATATTTGTAAGCGCTATTTTGGCGGGTTGGTTAATGGGATTGTTATCATGGTTAATAACATCGGCTAGAGATAGTATGAGCCGTATTATCCTGATTTTTATCGTTACAGCAACTATGGCGTTTACAGGTTTGCATCACAGTATAATAGGTAGCGTAGAAGTTTTTGCAGGTATGTTGGTATCACCAAACATTGTTTTTCTGGACTATTTAAAGTTTCAGTCTTTCGCTCTGATCGGAAATTCTATAGGTGGCGGGGTTTTCGTAGCTCTTTTAAAATATCGTGCTTTTGTATATAATATTGATATGGAACGTAGAAATTATTAATTATGAATACAACAAAATTTAAAGTAGGTTGGATTGGCTTAGGCAAAATGGGCATTCCCATGTCAAAACAGATCTTAAAAGCCGGATATCCCCTTCGTGTTTATAACCGATCTTCAGAAAAAAACAAAAAATTAGAGACTGAAGGTGCTACAACTGCCGAGAATATTAGAGAACTAATAAAAGAAACCGAAGTTATCTTTATAATGGTTTCAGACAACAAAGCAGTTAGAGAAGTTTTTGAGCATGAAAATGGAATTTTTTCTACGGAAATCGCCAACAAGATCTTTATAAATTCAAGTACAATTGCTCCTGAACTAAGCGTAGAAATTTCTGAAAAGATCGAAAACATGGGAGGCTTTTATTTGGATGCACCCGTATCTGGAAGTGTAAAGCAGGCAGAAGAAATGACCCTGGTAAGTATTGTTGGGGGATCACAAGAAATTTTCGAAAAAACAGAAGCACTATTAAAAACGTATTCTAAAAAAGCTGTTTATGTTGGTGAAAACGGAGTAGGAAATTCAGCAAAATTAGCAGTAAACACTTATTTGGGAATAGTAACCCAAGGCTTAGCTGAAATTATTCAGTTTGCAAAAACTAAAAATGTAAACACTAAAGATTTGCTGGAAATTATTAATAACAGTGCTTTAGGAAGTACTTTTGTTAAAATAAAAGGAGAAGCGGCAATAAAAGAAAATTATGAAGCGGCATTTACTTTAGCGCATTTAACCAAAGATTTAAGACTTGCAAAAGAAAGTGGTTTTGATAAACCTCTGGGCAATACGACTTATAAAACATTTAGTGATGCTGAAGTAGCACTTGGTGAAGAAGATGTTATCTCAATTATTAAAAAGCTTTAAAGAATTGCAATAGGATTGCAAAAATCCTAGTGTACTTTTACAGCATGTCACACCACCACCATCACCATCATAATCAATCGGGCAAAAACCTAAAAATTGCGTTTTTCTTAAATTTAGGATTTACGATATTAGAGTTTTTTGGAGGCATTTATGTAAATAGTGTTGCTATCATGTCTGATGCTGTTCACGATCTTGGGGACAGCCTTTCTCTTGGAACTGCGTGGTATCTCGATAAGAAATCTCATAAAGCAGCAGATAATAAATATAGTTTTGGCTACAAGCGATTTTCGTTATTAGGTGCTTTAATTAATAGTCTCGTATTAATCGCAGGTTCTGTTTATGTGATTTCTGAAGCGGTTGGTAGGCTTTTCGATCCACAGCCTTCAGATGCACAGGGAATGATAATTTTTGCAATTATCGGCGTTTTAGTAAATGGATACGCAGCCTGGAAATTAAGCGGCGGTAGTAGTCTTAACGAAAAAACAGTTTCTTGGCACTTACTAGAAGATGTTCTAGGTTGGGTGGCGGTTTTAATTGTTGCAATCGTACTTAAATTTACAGATAATCAATATTTAGATCCTGCGCTATCGCTTTTAATTACTTTGTATATTCTTTACAATGTAATAATCCGACTCAAAGAAACATTATACATTTTTCTACAGGGAGTTCCCAAAGAGATCAATCCTGAAAAAATTAAAGAAGACATTCTTAAAATCAACAATATCGAATCGTTACATCATATGCATGTTTGGAGTTTAGAAGGAGAACATCACGTATTTACATCTCACATAAAACTAAAGAATATTACCTATTTGCAGGAATTACTCGAGGTAAAAAAACAGATAAAAAACCTACTTAAAGAATACCATTTTGATCATTACACTATCGAAACCGAATTAGATAACGAAACCTGTGAACTTATCTCCAGCGAAAAACATGATCACGATGATGAACATAGGCACGATCATCATAAACATTCTCATTAGAATTTACCAAATTCGATATTCTAAGCCTAAATTTAAAACAATACCTCTAATCTCATTCTCTCTTTTTATTGCTCCAAAATAACTGCGAAAATTCACTAATATCGACTTGTTTATATGGTGGCCAATTCCAATATTCAAGCCGGCGTCAAAACGATCTCCATCGCGCATAATAAAAGTATCGCTCTCCCCATCGATCACCTGATAATCTGATTGTAAATTGCGATCTACAATAAAAGCAAACTGTGGTCCCGCTTCCAAAAAAAATCCTTTGGTCAAGTAAAACTGGGACATTAAAGGTATTAAAATACTTAATTCGTGAACATCATATTTATACTCGTATGTTGAAGATGAAATAGGATTGCCATAATAATCGAAAGCAGGAACAGTTAGATCATCTTTCACCATTTTACTTCCCTGTAATCCAAATAAAACTTCTGGCTGAAACTGGTAATTTCCAGACCTAAATGCATAGAACGCTCCAGCATAAAATCCTGGCTTAAATTTAAAATCCCCTCGATTTCTAAAACGATAATCGTTACCAGATGCATCGGTGAATTTTGCTAAATTCCCGCCCGCTTTTAGTCCAAATTGATGCTCCTGAGCGGTAATTTTGAATACTGAAAATAATAAAACGATAAAAAATAGATTCCTGATATTCATTCTGATTGATTTTTTTGATTGATTTTTCGAATTATTGTAATTCACTGAAATTGCGGATAAATATAGAATTATTTTGTATTCAGAATCGATAAATTTTTCAAGCTTTTTTACCAGTTCATTCTTCAGAATTTACAGTCTTTGTATATTCAGGCCTTAAAACCTCAACGCTCTTAAAAACGCATGAAAAGAAAGTTTACAAAAAATTTAGGTATGGCAGCAATTGTACTATTCGCTGCTTGCAAAAACGACTCCCAAAATAAAGATGATGCTATGGAAGACAATGTTATTCTTGCTGAATGGACCGGCCCTTACCAGGGAGTACCGGCTTTTGATAAAATGAAAGTTGAAATGCTGAAACCCGCAATTCTTGAAGGGATGCAGCAACATCTTGAAGAAATAGACAGTATCGCTAACAATCCTGAAGAAGCAACTTTCGAAAACACGATTATCCCTTTCGAAAAATCTGGTGAGGCGCTAGATCGCGCTTTTACATACTACGGAATTTTTAGCAGTAATCTGTCTTCTCCAGAATTTAGAGAAATTCAGAAGGAATTATCACCAAAAATATCGGAATACAGTTCTAAGATTTCACAAAATGAGAAGCTTTTCCAAAGAATCAAATCTGTTTACGACCAATCTCAAGAAACTCCGCTAGATTCAGCTGAACAACGAACCATCGATCTTATCTACAAAGATTTTGAAATGGATGGCGCTAATCTTTCCGAAGAAGATAAAAAACGTTACGCCAAAATAAATAAAGAACTCTCTGAATTATATACGAAATTTTCTAATAACGTATTGGCAGATGAAGAAGGTTACGTAACATATATCGATAGCACGCAGCTTAGCGGATTGCCAGAAAGTTTTGTAAAATCTGCTGCCAGCGCTGCAGAAGATAGAGATCATAAAGGTGAATTTGCGATTACCAACACGCGATCTTCTATGGATCCATTTTTAACCTATTCAGATGAACGTGAATTAAGAGAAAAAGTTTGGCGAACTTATTATTCTCGTGGAAATAACGGAGACGAATTTGATAATAATCAGGTGATCAAAGAAATTCTTAAACTTCGTGATGAGCGTGTTTCATTATTAGGATACGATAATTATGCGCAATGGCGTTTGCAAGATCGTATGGCTAAAGAACCAAAACAGGCAATGGAATTAATGGAAGCCGTTTGGCCTGCTGCTTTGGGTCGTGTTGAAGAAGAAGTAAAAGATATGCAGGAATTTGCCAAAAAAGAAGGCAAAGACATTACTATAGAGCCATGGGATTATCGCTATTACATGGAAAAAGTTAGAAAAGAAAAATACGATCTTGATAGCGAAGAGGTAAAACAATACCTGCAACTCGACAATCTTAAAAAAGCCATTTTTTATGTAGCAGGAGAACTGTTTAATTTCGATTTTACGCCTGTTGATACCAGTTATGTATCTGTTTTTCATCCAGATGTAACAGTTTACGAGGTTAACGATAAAACAAATGGAGAAGTCATTGGATTATGGTATTTAGATCCTTACGCTCGCCCGGGGAAACGCTCTGGTGCTTGGGCAACGACCTATCGCAGTAAGGATGAATTAAGTGGAAATAAACCGGTGTTGGCTTCTAATAATTCAAATTTCGTTAAACCTGCAAAAGGAGAACCTACGCTAGTTAGTTGGGATGATGCTGAAACTTTCTTCCATGAATTTGGGCATGCACTTCACTTTCTTTCCGCAGATATTAAATATCCTAAATTGAATAGCGGTGTAAGAGATTATACTGAATTTCAATCTCAATTATTAGAACGTTGGTTATCTACAGATGAAGTAATTAATCAGTTTCTGAGACATTATAAAACCAATGAGCCAATGCCAGAAGAATTGGTGAAAAAGATCAAAAAAGCGGCTACTTTCAATCAAGGCTTTGGTACTACCGAATTTTTGGCTTCTGCTTTAATGGATATGAAATATCATACCACAGATCCTTCTGAAATTACAGATGTGCAAGAGTTTGAAAAAGAGCAACTGGACGATCTTGGTTTACCTGAAGAAATACCTATGCGCCATCGTTCTACGCAGTTTGGTCATATTTTTTCTGGGGAAGGATATGCAGCCGGATATTATGGATATTTATGGGCAGATGTTTTAACGGCCGATGCTGCTGAAGCTTTTGCTGAAGCGCCAAACGGTTTTTATGATAAAGAAACTGCACACAAGTTGGTGAAGTTTCTATTTGCGCCTAGAAATGCCATGGATCCTGCTGAAGCTTACAAAAAGTTTAGAGGAAGAGATGCCAATATTGATGCATTAATGCGCGATCGTGGTTTCCCTGTTCCTAACAAATAAGTTATTTAATTATAACAAATAATGAAAAACCGGCTACATTTTGGTAAATGTAGCCGGTTTGTTTTTTAGCCCAAAATGGCTTCTGATTATATTTTTAAACTGAAATTAATATTCGTTTTCCTCAGATAATTCTTCCATTTCGGGAGCATCTAACTTATTATTTCTATATAAATACACGGTTTCTTTTACTTCGTATTCAGCAAAAGCATTCACTAGTTCCGTTTTAGCTTCTTGTTGTAATCGTTGGGCATCCAACAAATCGGTTAAATTATTTAAACCGCTATTGTAATTGTCACGTTGCACTTCTAGATTTTCTTCCGCATATTCTAAGTTATCTTTGGCATATTCAATTTGCTTGTATGCGTCTATTAAATCGTACCAGCTTTTTGTGATACCTACCCTAATTTGATCCTGCCCTTTCTTTAATTGATTGATGGCTATTTTCTCTTCAATTTTTCGCTGCTTTACTTGTTGTTTTTCTTTACCCCACCAAGCTGAAATAGGAATTCGCACGAGTCCAAAGGCTAATGGTTGAATATCGGAATCTAAACCGGTATTAAAAGTACCATATTTACTGGCATTTACTCCTACAGATATTTGCGGCAACTGGCTGGCTTGTGCCATTTTAGTTTGTAGTTTAGAGGCTTGAATTTGCTCGTCTAATAATTGATAATTTTTATTTTCTGAAACATTTACCGTATGCTCATATTTCAGTTCTGGTGGTATTACTTGGTGTAAGGTGTCTACAGCAACTTGGGTAGTATCGTAATCTAAACCAGTGTACACGGCCAAATCTAGCAAAGATAATTTCCGCATATTGGCTAATTTGCTTTCCTTAAGTAAAACCTTACTTCTATTTACTTTTACTTGTAGTAATTGATTTTTAGCAATTAATCCGGCTTCTAATAAATCTTGTTGTTGTGCTAATAATTCAGAAAGATACAATTTGGCGGCATCCACTACTTTTTGCTGTTCTTGTAATTGTACCAATTGCCAGTATTTTTTTTCGGTGGTTAGAATAACAGAGTCAACAGACTGTTCTGCCCGAATTTGATTGGCGTTTACTTGTATTTCTGCTAATTTGTTGGCGTTTCTTACTTTTCCGCCGGCAAAAACCACTTCAGATGCGGTGGCCGAAGCTAAATATACATTATCGATTTCCGGTATTCCTAATAAAGCAATAGGATCTATAAAATTGTCGAAGGCATACACCGTTCCGCCTAAAGCTTCCACCGTAGGAAAGTAATTGGCCAAGGCTTCTTGTTTTTGTGCGTTAGCTTTTTCTATACGTAAATTTCCATTTTTAATATCGTGGCTATATTGTAAAGCTGCTTTCTTAGCTTTTTCTAGCGTGATATAATTTTCTTGTGCATTTGCTGTAATAGCTACCGTGAATAGTGCAAAAATGCCAAGCTTTTTTAAATATGCTGAAAAATTAGTGTTCATTTCTTTTCAATTTGAATATTAAGCTTCTTCGGTTTTATTTTCATCTTCTTTTTCTTCGTTTCTAAAGAACATCCAATATAAAACAGGTAAAACATACAGCGTTAGTACCATAGAAATCATTAACCCGAAGGCGATAACAGTTCCTAAAGGTCCCCAAAGAGTAGACCTACTAATAATCATAGGAATCACACCTACCGCTGCTGCTGAAGAGGTTAAAAAGATGGGGCGCATTCTACGTTGCGCTGCCATTATTGAAGCTTCTTTAACGCTATAATTCTCTTCGTACCGAAGTTCATCAGCAAAATCTATTAAAATAATACCGTTTCTTACTACAATTCCGCACAAGGCTAAAATCCCAAGGAACGAGGTAAAACCAAACGGGTATTGCATCAGCATTAAGCCTAATGCGGCTCCTAAAATACTTAACGGCATCGTAATAAAACTCAACGTTGCATGTTTTATCGATTTAAAATGCCAGATTAAAATCAAGAAAATGACTAATACACTAATGGAAAGTGAAATGCCCATCGGAACCAAATTTTCTTGTTGCATCTCGTATTCACCACCATAATCTACTCGAATGGTATCGGGAATATTTAGTTTCTTGATTTTTGGCCTAAGTTTTTCTAATACCACATTGGCAACGGCACCTTTGGTAATATCTACCCGAACGGTTAAACAACGCATTCCGTTACGGTGGGTAATTTGTTCTTCTTCCCAACCGGGTTTTACATTGGCTACTTGCCGAAGCGGAATCATACTTTGGGTTTTTGCAGAAAGTATCGAAAGTTCTCTTAAATCGGCTACGGTTTGTGCTTTGTTATTTTCGGCTTTAATTTTTACCTGAATGGCATAATCTTCATCGTACACTTTGGTAGCATTTAAACCTTCCATATACATCGCCACCGTATTGGCAATATTTTCTTTACTTAAGCCAACTTGTGCCGCTTCATCTTTTTTAATATCGATGTTAATGGTAGACTGTTTTTCGCCAAAATTGGTTCTCGACCAAATGGTTTCTGGGGTTTGCCGTGCTAAATTAATAATGCTATCGCCATAGGTACGCAATTGCTCAATATCGTTTCCAAAAAGGCGAACTTCTATAGGTGCCGGTTTATTTACCATATTTAGCTGTTTCATTCGTAAATAGGCGTTCGGAAATATATCGGCATAATGCTTATCATAATCTTTTAATACTTCTTCGGTTGCATCTTCAGAAGCTGTGGTGATTAAAATTTGAGCATAATTTTTAGCCGGTAAATTAGGTGCGTAAACCATATGGAAACGTGGCGAACTTTCTCCAATAAAACTGGTGTAATTCAGTACGCGTTCGTCATCTTTTAAAACTTCTTTTTCAAACTTTTTAACCACTTTGGCCGTTTCCTCTAAATTGCTGCCTTTGGCTAAATACACTTCAACTGCAAACTGGTTTCGTTCAATAACCGGGAATAATTCTTGAGTTAAGCTTGAAAATAAAATGATTCCTAAAACTACAGAAGCAATTCCTACGGCTAAGGTGATTTTAGCGTGTTTCATTGCTTTTTGTATAGAAGAATTGAAAAAGTTTTGTAACCGATCTAACATGGATTTTTTATCTTTTTTCTTCTCTTTTTTAACGTCGTGAAGCCCTCTTTTAATAAAAATAGTATTGAAAAAAGGCACAATTAACACAGATATGGCTAAGGATAAAAACAGCGCAATCATAATAGTGAAGGGGAACGTGCTTAAAAAGTCTTTCGCCGTACCGCTTAAGAAAAAGATAAGCGGTAAAAAGGTAGCGGTAATAGCTAAGGTAGCCGTAAATACAGACGGGAATAATTGTAACGCACTGTGGTAGGCTGCCTTCCAAATCGATTCGCCTTCGTCTAATTTTTCTACGTGATTATCGATAATCACAATAGGATCGTCTACCACAATTCCCAGCACAATAATAAGTGCCGCCAGCGTTACGGTATTTAATTCCATACCCAACATATACATAACGGCTAATGTTGCTGAAATGGTAATCGGGATAGTGGCAGCGGCAACCGAAGCTACACGAAACGGCAATAAAAACAGCGCTACTAAAATTACTCCTACCAAGGCGTAACCAAATTCTTTCATAAAATGGCCAATAGCGCTATGCACCACATCCGGCTGATCGGCTATTTTATGAATTTCGATATCTTGTGGGAGTTGTTGCTCGATGCTGGTTAAGCGTTCTTCAATTTGTTTTCCGAATTGTACGATGTTATTTCCTTTGGCCATTTCTAAGGTAATAATCATCGCTTTGGTTCCGTTAGAAGTGGTAAAAGCGTCCGGATCTTCATATTCTCGCTTTACTTCAGCTACATCTTTTACCCGAATTACACTGCCGTCTTCTCCGGTACGTACAATTTGGTTGGCCACATCGGTTTCATCTTTAATAAAAGTATCAATATGAATAGGTCGATCAAATTTTTGCTGCTCTAAAGTTCCTCCCGGATTTATGGAACCTTGATCTTGTAAACTTTGCATTAGCATTCCCGGACTAATGCCGTAGGTTGCTAATTTATTCTGATCGGCATACACAGCGATTTGTTCGGTTAATCCACCATCGTGACTTATTTTTGCTACCTTTTCTAGCTGGCGAAGATTGTCTTCAATATCTTCTACGTGGCGTTGTAAATCTTTATAGGGTCGGTTTTGAGATTGCACCGCTAAAATCATAGCCGCGGTATTTCCAAACTCGCTATTCACTATAATTCCGCGAACGCCTTTGGGTAATTTTTGTTGCTGAAAAACGAGTAAACCATTTTTAAGTTTATTCCAAAACTGCTCGGTAGCATCTTCATCTACTCGGTTAGCAACTTCAACGTACATATACATTTTCCCGTCTTGGGAATAGGAGTAGGTTTTGGTTTTATCAACTTCGTTAAAACTAAACAGGTATTCTTCAACTTTAGTTGTCAATTGTTGTTCTACTTCTTCAGAATTGGCTCCCGGATAATACCCAATTAATAATCCTTGGCGAATGGTAAAATCCGGAAATTCGTTACGTGGCATATTAAACAAACCAATAAGCCCGATAATTACCAAAAGTGCGGCAACCGCAAGCGGAAACGATTTGTTTTTCATAGCCCATTCTATAATAGAGCTGTTATCTTTTTTCATAATCTACACGAACTTTTTAGCTTATTTAGCTATTTTTATGGGAGTATTGTCGGTTAATTTATGATAGCCGGAAGTAATTACTTGATCGTTATTTTGTAATCCTGAGGTAATTGCAATACCGTTATTGTACAATTTTCCGGTAGTAACCATTTGTCGTTTTGCTTTGCCATTTTGTACGATATACACAAAATTTTCGCCATTTTCGGTTACCGAAACTACTTCAACCGGTAACACAATTGACGTGTTTTTTGAGGTTTCATTTTTATCGAAATCGAGCATAGCAGCGCAAGACATACCGGGTTTTATTTTTCGATCGGGGTTATTGATTGTGATTTGTGCTATGTAAACCGGATTTTGTTGGTTAGACTGAATAGAAATTTCAGAAACCTGTCCATGAACTATTTCATTATCTAAAGCATTGATTTTTACTTTAGCGCTATCGCCATTTTTTAGCTGATTCACTTCTTCATCCGGAATAGGAATGGCAGCTTTAACCTTGTTGATATCTAATAACTGAAAAACCGGACGCCCGGGGCTTGCTAAATCTCCGGCTTCCATAATTTTAGCACCAATATATCCGCTGGTAGGTGCGTATAATTTACTATGCTTTACGTTTTGGTATACGGCATTTGCTGCAGCTTTTGCCTGTTGGTATTTAGAGCGCGCTTCAATCATTTTAATTTCAGCAATACTTCCTTTTAAATACACTTCGTTAATACGCTCGTAGTTCTCTTTAGCTAATTCTGCCTGAGCTTTTTTTGCCTGGTATTTTTCTTTATAAGCGGTGGCATCAACTTCGGCTAATAATTCACCTTTCTGAACAAAATCGCCCATATCGGCTTTTAAATATTCAATAGTTCCACCTATTTGAAAGCTTACATTTATTTTTTTATTGGCTATAATTTTACCGGTAAAACCAATGTCCTGATTTTGTTGAGCTGAACTTGGGTTACCAATCGTCATCGTTTTTACCTCGATAGGTTGAATAGGAGTCGATTTTTTTTCTTCACCACAGCTTATGGCCAGAAAAATGCTAAAGACTAGCAAAGTGAAACGAATAGTGCGCATAGTTTTAAGGTTTAAAAAGTATTAGTGTTGAAGTCCTTTTATAATAAGTTGATTAATCCAATCTAAACGATCGAACATATCGTTTGAATAGCGTTGATATAAGAAAATTTCTTTTTCAAGACTATCGGTTGCCGTCACAATAGCTAGGGCTAAAAAATTTAAATCGGCCTTAGGTACCGAAGTAATTTCTTCTTTTTCGATAGCCCACGTGAGGCAGTTCTCGATAATTGAAACTTCTTCTGCCCGAATTTCATATAATAACTGAAACAAAAAACTGGTGTTTTCTTTTAAATCGCTTAATAGATATTGGTAAGTCTCTGAAAGTTTGATAAGATGTTCAAGCTTAATCTTTCTGTATTTAGAAAGATTTTCTTTGATGGTAAATTCATGAGAAATCTCAGTTGAAGTTTCTAGAATTCTGCTTTCATATTCATTTTTCACAAAAGCCTCAAAAACCTCATTTTTATTTTTAAAATAATAATATAAAGTACTTCTGCCTTTACCGGAAGCTTTGGCAATATGATCCATCGTGGCTTTTTTAAAACCGTATTTTTTAAATACCGTTTTAGAAGCGTCTATAATCTGTTTTTTTACAAAGTCTTCTTTGGATTCCATTTTCGACAAAAAATTAAAATATGTCTAATTTTAGACAAAAATACGCATTTAGTTGAAAAATGAATTTAGCGCTCATGCTAAAACATTATTAAAATTTTTGAGTGGAAATTGAAATCAAATGATCTTAGGCTTACTTGAAATTTAAAAGATTTTCTCACGAGGATGTCAAAATTAGATTCCTTATCATCCTGCTAGTAATTAAAAGTCTGAAGACTTCAAATGAGCTGTTTTTAGATCTCGGATCTGAGTTGAAGAATTTTGATCAAAAAATTTCGATAGCTATTATTAATCAAGAAACCAGCCCCATTTCCCTTAATTCACAAGATTCTCAAAATTTAGATAATAACAATATTTTAAGGTATCATCAAAATTAAGATGAAACATCACCTATTAATTATCACAATGTCAATATAAGCTCGAATATTAAATAATAGTTAAATCGAAATAACAATGTAAGCTCTTACGTATATTTTTAACTAATTTTGCGTAAGCACTTACGCTTTATTTAATTAAAGTAAATTTTACCCAGAAATTTGACAGACAATTTTTAAACAGATGAGTTATGATCTTAGAAAGAAAAAACAACTTAGCACTAGATATTAAAGAACTCAATGCAATGGATTTAAACAACATTGCATCTATGTTTCTACCTAAAACATCTCATATTGCTCAAAATAATGAACAAGCAGAACCATACGTAGGTAAATTATTAACCTTTTTAAGCGCAGAGCTTAACCTGGAGCAGAAAAAAACACAAAATTATCATTTGCTTTGGTCTCGTAAAGAAGAAACCATTGGCTTTGTAAGTGTAACAAATATTACCCAAGGTAGAGAAGCTAAGATTAAATTTACTTTGTTTGAACATGTTAACCTGAGTAAAGAGGAAAGTGAAAATAGTATAATATCTTCTGTAGAAAGAGTATTCGAGAAGTTCAAT
Source organism: Zunongwangia sp. HGR-M22 (assembly GCF_027594425.1). Lineage (NCBI taxonomy): Bacteria > Pseudomonadati > Bacteroidota > Flavobacteriia > Flavobacteriales > Flavobacteriaceae > Zunongwangia > Zunongwangia sp. HGR-M22. Next base: position 1,552,176 of record NZ_CP115159.1, on the reverse strand, counting down.
TTACAGCGTTTAATTGTAACTATTGATACTGAGAATGAAAATCAACCTGAGAAAGATTTGCTGAGTCTTTACAAATATTATCCTATTGGTCTTTTACATCTTGAAGGATCTAAAAAAGATTTTGTAATTCTTAAGGATGATAAAAACAGTTCAACAAAACCATTCTATTTTTTATAGAATTAAATAAATTTTAATGGGACTATCTATTTTCTTTAATAAACCTGTGTAAGTGCTTACTTTTACTGCTAGTTTTTAATTTAACTATATGGATGACGATTTTTTAGTGGAAATGGGTTATGCAGGTTTAACTGGCAGATTGAAACGACTTAGCGATTCCTTTTTATATTCAACACGCCAGTTTTATCGTGATAATGGTCTTGAAATTGAACCAAATTGGCATATGATTTTTCTTCTGTTAGAAAAACATGAGCGATTAACCGTTATGGAAATTGCCGAAAAACTACACCTCTCCCACCCTGCAATAGTGCAGCTGGTTGATAAAATGAAGAAAAAAGGATATATCAATTCAGTTAAAGATCCTAAAGATAAAAGGAAACACTTACTTCGGCTTTCAAAAAAGGCGCGACTTAAATTGCCCGAAATGCAGCGACATTGGGATGCTGGTGATAAAGCTGTAAAAGAAATAATGAATCATAGCAAAGCGATTTTCGATCACCTAGCCATTCTTGAAAAGAATATAGAGCAAGCTGATTTTAATGAGCGCTCAAAAAAGTACCTCAACAAAACTGAGTAAGCTTTTACTCTTTTAAATTTTCTAAGCAAGATTGTCTATTTTCGTCTCAGAAAATATTTTTTATGCACCGGTATTTTAAAATCTACAAACCTTACGGCTATCTCAGTCAGTTTATCACCAACGAAAAACCTAGAAAAAAGAAAAAGTTGCTGGGTGAACTTGGCGATTTTCCGGAAGAAACGATGGCAGTAGGAAGATTAGATCAGGATTCTGAAGGTTTGTTGTTTCTTACTACCGATGGTAAAGAAAGCGCTAGAATTACCGGTGGTGGTGTAGAAAAAGAATACTATGTACAGGTTGATGGAGATATTACTGAAAAAGCGGTTGAATTATTACAGCATGGTGTAGAAATAAGTATAAATGGTACAAAGTATGAGACACTCCCTTGTAAAGCTTTCAAATTAGAAAAGCGTCCTGTTTTTCCTGAGCGTGCGAAGAAAATTAGAGATGAAAGACACGGTCCAACAAGTTGGGTTTCGATAACCCTAACGGAAGGAAAATTCCGGCAGGTAAAAAAGATGACCGCAGTGGTTGGCTTTCCTACGCTCCGTTTAGTTCGAGTTCGCATAGGCAACGAAAAACTAAACCAAATGGATAGTGGTGAAGTTATTGAACTTTCTAAATTTAATTGTTGAAAATAATATCAACTAAAAATTGTACTGGTTTAACGGATTGTAATTAAAAACTTTTCCAAAAAAACGGAAGGTTTCCTGAGCCTTTGCCGTAGCTATTTGAATTTCTTCTTCTGTAAATTCTTTCGAGCTGACTTCTTTCATAAATTGTTTCCAGCCTTCCACATTTTTTCTGTCCCCATTAAAAAAATGATGCTGAGAAATATCTTTTAAATGCTCGCAATGCTGAAGTTCTTTTGCAATGAGCATACCGCCCATTGCCGAACCTTCTAGAACATAAGAAGCTCCCAGAGCTTCAATCTTATCCCTACAATAAAAATCGTTTTTAAAATAGCTCAAAGCAGTTTCAAACTCTACACCAAGCATCTTTAAATCTATAGCCAATCGCTCACTTTTATCAGTAGAAAAATTAGGGTAAAACTGTTTTATTTCATCTTCAACAATACGATATGCTAAGAAATTTTGAAGCAGTAGCGTCCTATATTCTTCTAGGGTAATGGCATGATCCATAATTAGACTCGCAGCGTTATCGCTTTCAATCTCCTTATGTAAATCTGATGTTTCTTTTCTAAGCGTTTCTAACATCATTATCTAAAGTGATATTATCTATATTTTCTCTAATCTTACTAATATTAAGACGTTGCTCGTCATTTTCAGCATTAATCTCATCTAAGTATTGATAGATTTGATTTACTGCTATTTTATTTCTTCTAATTTTCTCTCGTAACTCTTCCTGCTCCAGCATATTGAAGACTACTTTTTTAAGCAGTGGTTTCAATTTTTCACTTAAGTTCTTCATATTTTTCTTTAATATGAAGCCTGAAGCTCCAGCGAGAATAGTATTTGCGGCAAGCTCATCATCGTCGATAGTTCCTGTCACAAATATAAAAGGAAGACTATCATCAAAATTCTTAGTTAACTTAAGGATATCTAGCCCGGTACAAGTAGGTAGATTATAATCTGATAGTATTACATCTGGAACAAAATTATGAAGCTTATTCTTACAATCTTCTACATTATCTACTACCTCAATTTCAGGATTTTCAACAATTTTATTAATCTGCATCGTAATTAACTCTGCATCAACCTCATAATCCTCTACTAATAAAATTTTTAGCGCCGTCGTAATCATCTAATAAATTTGGTTTATTTACGTGGGAAAAATACAAAATAGATTTCAATAAATTCTATTCATCAAAATCTGGCAAAATAAAATAAAAAACAGATCCTTTGCCCGGTTCGGTTTCTACCCATAATTGCCCATTATGCTTGTCTACTACTTTTTTTGCAATAGAAAGACCAATTCCCGTTCCCAGGTAGTCTTTGGAAGCAACTCTGGAGAATAATTTGAAAATCTTCTCTTTATATTTAGGATCAAAACCTACACCATTATCTTTAATAAAATAAACATTTTGCTCTTTCTTCTTAAAAAATCCTATCTCTATTTCAGGAAGCTCTTCTTTACTACTATATTTTAAAGCATTGCTTATTAAATTATTGATCAGTTGGGAAATCATGCGGCGATCACCAACAGCTTTGGGTAAATTTTCATCAATTTTAATGATCGTACCAGGATAATTATTTTCAGCGTTTTGTGCTTCAATCGCGTTAGTAACAATTTGCTTTATCGATAACAATTGTTTAGATAATTTTGTTTGCCCTACTTTGGAATATGACAAAATATCATCGATCATTATATCCATTTCTCCAGCCGATTTTACGATAGTTTTTACCGCCTTTTGGCTATAGTCGTCCAAGCGATCCCAATAATGATCTTGTAATATCCTAGCATAACCGTCTATCCCCCTTAGAGGTGCTCTTAAATCGTGAGAGACACTATAACTAAACGTTTCCAGTTCTTTATTTGCTTCTACTAGCCTACTATTAAGTGAATAAATTTCGTCCTTTTGCTTTTTAACTAAAATATGGATTATATTTTCGCACAAACTACTTACAGCCTCAAGATCATAATCTGCCCATGGCTTGGCTATTCCAGAAACTTTTTCTGCCCAACGCTCAAACGACTTGCGCGGGGTAAGATATTCGATTCCGTTTTTTATGAATCCTTTTTTTTGTGGGTTTCCGCCCCAGCTTACCGTTTCTTTAGCCTCTGGTCTAAACCAAATTATATAATCACCTTCCTCATTACCAAATCGCGCACTAAGAATTCCTGAGGCTTTCGATTTAAATTTACTCGCTTCAGGATATAAATTAGACAAGGACTTAGAAGAAAAGTAAGTTCCTTTATTAACTAAAAAATGATCACATAATTTTGCAATTTCTTTTTTCTCTGGGGTTTCACCACAAGTATATACTTCTCCGTCTTTAACAATTGCACCGCCACCGCAATCTAATATATCAACAAAAGTTGGATCAAAATTGCAAAGTGCATGTACTATATTATTAATCGACGTCATCTGCAAAACTAATTTTTTGCGGATCTCATCTGATGCTGAAGTTTTGACTAAGAATAAATTAGTTGTTTTTAAAGCAAGTTTGTTCGAAAAAACCTGAGTTAAAAATAAACAAGATTGTCTTTGATGGTAATTTATAAATTTTGGTGTAGCATGGTGACATGCCACCAATCCCCATAATTCTCCATTCAGAATAATGGCAGCAGTTAAAGAAGCACCAACTCCCATATTTTGAAGGTATTCTATATGAATTGGAGAAACCGCTCGTAATTCTGAACTAGATATATCTGAAGCTTGTCCCGTAATCGGAGAGATTTCAGGAATTATCGGTGAGGCTTTATAATTTACATCACTTATTATACGAACACCCTGCTTCATGAAAATATCACGAGCAGGTTTAGGAATATCGGTTGCAGGATAATGTAGACCCAGCCAACTTTCTAATTGCGGCTCTTTAACCTCAGCTACGACTTCTCCATTCCAATCTTCGTCAAATTTATAAATCATAACGCGATCATAATCGAAAAGATATTTAACAAGCATGGCAGCTTGTTGGCACATATCGTTTACAGAACCGCTATCATTTAGCTCTGCTAAAATTTTAGTTAGTTGTTCTTGAAAACCAACTGGATCCAACGATTTTCCCGAGGGCTCTATATCCAGGATCAAGAAATCTTTTGATATAGAAGGAATGCTTAAAAATTTTTGATTACCTATTTTAAACTTCTTTGGAAGTAGGCTCTCATTATTTTTTAATTTTCTTTTAAAAGATTTAGCTACTTTTTTGGGTAAAACCTCTATTAAAGGCGCTCCTAAAATCGTTGCAAGATCAATCCCAAAAATACTTTCTACATTAGCACTGCATTGAGAAACACTTAAGGTATTAAGATCACAAATCATGATAACCCCATGTTCTTGTGCTTTTCCTATAATATGTATAGGTTCCCTATCGCAATTAGTAAGTGTTATTTCCTGCTCGCTATATGCGCCTGTCGCCATTTATTTTGCTTTAATTTTAAAATAAAAAGTACTTCCCACTCCTGGTTGGCTATCCACCCAGATTGTTCCTCCGTGAAGTATTACTATTTTATGAACATGTGCAAGTCCCACACCAGTACCTTCGTATTTTTCTTCTGTAGGAACTCTGTTAAATATGGTAAATATATTTTTCTGATCTTCTTCTGAAATTCCAATACCATTATCCATTACAGAAAATACCCAATATTCATTTTCTTGATAAGATGAAATTCGAACTTCTGGAGTTTTATCTTTAGCGCAATACTTTAAAGCGTTACTTAACAGATTTTGGAAAAGCAATCGCATTTCTACCTCATACACCTTCAATTTTGGTAAACTACCAATATGAACTTTTGCATTAGTATCTTTTATTCTTTTGGTTAAATCATACTTCACAACCTCGGCAAGTTCTCTGGTATCAACCATTTTTTTCTTGGTATTTCTACCAATTCTTGAATGTTCTAGTAAGGCTTTTATCTGCGCTGATAATCGATCGGAAGCCTCGTCTATATACTTTATGTAGTCTTTACCTTTTTGATCTAACTTATCGGAATAGATTTTACCAAGAATATCACTTCCAAATTTAATTGTACTCAAAGGCTCCTGAAGATCGTGGGAACAAATAGAAACAAACTGCTCTAGATCATGATTGGCTCTTTGAAGATCTTTCTTTTGTTGCTCTAGTTCATCCTGCACTGTTTTCAATTCAGAAATATCTACACATGTAAAGCGATTAGTGATCCCATTACCGTTTTCATCCAGTTCTACAGTAGAATTCATGATTACAGGAACAACACGACCATTTTTAGTGACCATCTCCTGCTCTACATTTTTAAGTTCTCCTTTTTCCTGAAATAATTTATTAAGGCGTAATGCACGTAGTTTAGATTCGTCTTCATAAAGCTCGAAGATTGGCTTACCGATAATATCCTCTTTAGAATCATATTCTAGCTTTTCAACAGCTTCTTGATTACATTGAACAATTTCTGAAGTTTTTGGATCTACACTAAAGTGTAATACAGGATCTTCCTCGTAAAACGATTTGAATCTTCGCTCACTAGCAAGTAGTTTATTTTTAGCTTTTTGAAGTGATTCTATATCTACAAAAGTAATTACAATCCCTTCTGTATTATCTTCACCATTTCTAAATGGAGAAATTCGCTGTAGGTAATTTCTTCCTTCTTTAGAAAGAATATTACGCTCTAATGTTTTATTGGTTTCCATCACCTTATGGCAACGATCTACAAGGCCTTTTCCCCTATTAACACCAAAGTTGGTTGTAAAGTTGTCGATAGGCCGTCCTACATCAGCGTTTATAAGACTAAAATGTTTTTTTATTGCCGGAGTAAACTTTCTAATTCGTAAATCGCTATCTAAGAAAATAGTACCAATATTCGTACTTTCCAGAAGGTTATTCATATCAGCATTAAGCTGAGCTAAATCATCCATTTTCTGAATATTTTCAGCATTAACGGTATTAATCTCTTCGTTAACGCTTTGTAGCTCTTCATTGGTACTCTGTAATTCTTCATTAGAGGCTAATAACTCTTCATTGGCAGCTTGCAGTTCTTCGTTACTGGTTTCTATCTCTTCTAAAGAAGTTTGGAGTTCCTCTTTTGTTCTTCTTAGTTCCTCTTCAAGTTCAACAATATATTCTTGAGTTCTACCACTAATAGTAATTTGTTCAACCTCAATAGTATCTTCCTCTTTTACTTCTTTTTCAATAAAAGTAAGCACAAAATTATTTTCGTTATCAAGATTTTTAGGCTTAAATGGCTTAACTACGATATCCATTTTTATAAGCCTATCTTCTCCTTCTTTAACGATTGCATCGTGATATACAACTCTTTTATTTTCTTTCGCTGCTTTTTTTGTAGTGGACTGCACCACATGCTTAAGGTCTTTATTAAGCATTTCGATCAGGTTTGTAGTAAAACCTGAAATTGGTAAGTTGGCGTATTTTCTAAATTCACCAACAGCTTCCATTATATTAAATTCAGAATCTACGTATACACTCGCAGCTCCAAATTGTTCCATAATAGCATCATTAAGTTCTTTTACAAACTTCTGCTTACTATTATTATAGTTACGATTATCTCTGCTTTTAGGTGCTCTTTTATATTCCTCCTCTCGCTCTGAGTGATTTCTTCCGGTAGTCGATTTCAGACTTCGAGTTCTAATTCTGGATCTAGGATGTACATTCCTAAAAATTTTCCACTTTCTGCTAATATCTTCAAAGGACTCTCTGTGAGAAGTCACTGTTTCGCTGGTGCCTAAAACTAAAAACCCATATTCTTTAAGCGAATAATGTAACACATCCATTGTTTTCTTTTGAATAGATGCCTGGAAATATATCAATAGATTACGGCAAAATACCGCATCCATATTACTAAAAGGTGGATTCTTTATAATATTATGTTTAGAAAAAATCACCATACGGCGAATTTTCTCTACGATTTGGTAGCCTTCCGGTTTTTTTACGAAAAACTTTTTTAGAAATTTATCCTCAACATTTGCAACAACACTTTCAGAATAAATCCCAGCACTACCAATATCAAGATGTTCCTGAGAAATATCTGTTGCAAAAATTTTAACTTCCAACACTTTATCCTGGCGCTGCATTTCTTCATGAATAAGCATTGCTAAGGAATATGCTTCTTCTCCCGTGCTACATCCAACATCCCATATTTTAAGGACATCGTTATTTGATTTACTTTCAACAAGTTCTGGAATAATATCATCTGCAACAATTTCCCAAACCCGTTCATCTCTAAAAAAGTTGGTGACACCAATTAAGAATTCACGATAAAGCATAGGTATCTCTTCATCGTTATTTAATAGCATGTCGTAATACTCTTCTAAACTACTGCAACTGCAAACATTTACACGTCTAGCTACCCTTCTTGCTAATGTAGAATACTTATATTCTCTAAAATCAAGCCCAGTTTTTTCATCAATCAAACTCAATATTTTAGAAAGCGTTTTTTGATCAAATTCTACATCATGATTTTCAATATCAAAAATTAAAGGGGCATTTATAAATTTTCTAAGCTCTTCCCCCATTTCTTCTGCAGGTAGAATGTAATCTACTAATCCAGTTTGGATGGCGCTTTTAGGCATTCCATCAAATTTGGATTGATTGGGATCTTGCACCATTACCATCCCATCATTGCCTTTAATCGCTCTAATGCCTCTGGTTCCATCACTCCCCGTACCGCTAAGAATAATTGCTACCGCTCTGTTCTTTTTATAGCGTGAAAGCGATTCCATAAACATATCTATGGGTAGATTAAGATGTGCTCTTTCTGGTTTTTTCACCAATTTAAGTTTCCCGTCTTCTATCAAAAGATTAGATTTTGGCGGAATAAGATAAATAGTTTTATCTTCTATGGTGATACCGTCCTGAATCTGTTTTATAGGCAGATTTGTAAATTTTTCAAGCAATTCTCCCATCATACTCTTATGATCGGGTGATAGATGCTGAATTACAATATAGGTGTTATTGTCCTCTTCCGGTAAGCCACCGAAAAAAGCTTTTAAAGCTTCTAGTCCCCCAGCACTTGCTCCAACAGCAATAATCCTGGATTCTACATCTTTACTATTAATCTGCTTTACTTTTTGCGTCGTTAGTTTGTTATTTCTAGTCATTAAAATTTATGAGCAGTAGTTTACACGTGTAAATGTCAAATATATCGGATTAATTGCATTTGTAATAATACAAAAGAGTTTAAAATGCACGGTATTCACAAGATTTTAGTTCAAAAATTAAAAAGCGGGACTAAAGTTTCTGCCAGCTTATCAGTTGCATTTGTCAGTTCGGCAGCTATAAAAAATAATTATTAATCATAGAAAATTTCAATACATACATAGCGCGCTCATTTCAATTAATAAATTTTATGATATTTTAACAATAATAAAATCTAAATATTTGTGGCTAAATACTCTCCAAACACCTTCTAGCGACCTTTATATATTGCTTTAAATAATATAAAGTTCAGAATACATTCTTTAAATCTTTGCATTTCTTTAACTCCAGTTGAGATTTTGTTAAAACAATTTCATCCTATATTAAGCCCTCTTAAATTTTGTGAGCAGAAACATACATTTTGGCTCGCACGGTCTTTGAGATATAAAACAAAGTTTAACTAAATAAATGCGACAGAGGTCGCAAACAAAATTGAAAAACATAAAAATGAAAGTATTAGTTATTGGAGCAGGAAATATGGGACTCACTTACGCCGAAGGAATGGCGAAAAGCAGTCTGCTAAATCGAAGAAATCTTATGATTTTCGATAAATCTGCCGAAGTTATTACCGACTTAAGTAAAGTAGACCATTTTGATGTTTTCGATAAAATAGACCATTGCTTACCGCAAGCAGATATTGTATTTTTAGCTGTAAAACCATATCATACCGAAGAGCTTTTCAAAGAAATAAGCCCTATGGTTAATGACGAACAAATTTTTGTTTCCTTAATGGCAGGTGTTACCATTAAAACCATACAAAATGGCTTAGGCATCAAGAAAGTTGTTAGATCTATGCCTAATCTTCCAGCACAAGTTGGTAAAGGAGTTACTTCTTACACCGCTGCGAAGGAAGTTTCTAGAGTAGAACTTTTAATGGTTAGAAATTTGTTGGATACCACTGGCGAATCTATAAAAGTTAAAAACGAAAATTTCATAGATGCCTCTACAGGTATTAGTGGTAGTGGACCAGCATACGTATTCTATTTTATGGGATCTATGCTTGAAGCAGCTTTAAAAATGGGATTCTCTGAAAATGATAGTAAAGTTTTGGTTAGCCAGACTTTTGAAGGTGCAGTAGAACTTTTTAATCAGCACGATCTTTCGCCAGATACTTGGATGGAAAGAGTAGCCTCTAAGGGTGGAACTACAAGAGCAGCTTTAGACTCGATGGACGATAATAATGTGAAAGAATTAATTAAAGAAGCGGCATACGCAGCCTTCAATCGTGCTGTAGAACTTGGCGAAGAGTAATTAACTAACTAATACTATCAAAATTTTATAATGGAAACTAAAAAGAAAAGAATTGTCGTAAAAGTTGGTACTAATGTTATGACCAATAAAGACAATAGAATTCTGGGACCAATACTTAAACATTTAGTAGAACAAATCTCAGAGTTATACGAAGAAGATATTATGACGGTTTTAGTATCTTCAGGTTCAGCTATTGCAGGTAAAGAAATCTTGGGAGAAATTAATATCAAAGAACCTTCAAAAAGAAGACAAGTATACTCTTCAGTAGGGCAACCAAGAATGATGAGACATTACTATAGTATTTTTCATGACTACGGAATGCGTTGCGCCCAAGTACTTGCCACTAAAAGAGATTTTAGCCCAGGGATTCATAGAGAAAATATGATTAACTGTTACGAATCTTTACTTTCTGAAGGAATAATACCGATTGCGAACGAAGATGATGCCGTATCAGTCACCATGTCGATGTTTTCTGATAATGATGAACTAGCTAGTCTTGTAGCTGAACTTATTGGTGCAGATTCTCTTATCATTTTAAGTGATACAGATGGGCTTTATACTGGACATCCAGATGATGACGATTCTGAAAAACTCAATAAAGTCCAGGTAGATCAAAATGTTGAAAAATACGTTCAGGAATCTGGTAAAGGTGAAGGTGAAGGTCGTGGAGGAATGGAGTCTAAAATTAAGATTGCAAAAGAAACAGCCTCTAAAAATATCACTACATATATCGCAAATGGTAAAAGACCTAATGTGATTCTCGATATAGTGAAAGGTAAACCGGTTGGAACCAAATTTACCTCTTAAAATAACTCTGGAATACACTAAATAACTAACCAACCAATTTGTAAGATTCCAGAAACTAAATAAAATTAAATCCTATATATAGGATTAAACCACTAAAATTAGATTAAATGATACTTTTAAATTCAGATAAAAAGAATAACGTTTTAAAATCTATGATGCGCATCCTAGATGAAAAACGCCAAGAAATTATCACAGAAAATAAAAAGGATCTTGAAGCTTTTGGAGAAGGAGATCAGGCGATGTACGATCGACTGGTTTGTGATGATAAAAAAGTGGATGGTATGATTACATCTGTAAAAGATGTAATGGAACAGGAAGACCCTGTTGGCCAGACGATCGAAAAAAGAACTTTGGATACTGGTCTGGATATCACTAACAAAACGGCACCTTTTGGAAACATCATGATTATTTACGAATCTCGTCCTGATGTGACTATAGAAGCTGCCGTACTTGCTTTTAAAGCCAATAATAAGATATATTTAAAAGGTGGTAAAGAAGCAATAAATAGTAATAAAATTCTTGTGCAATGTTGGCATGATGCACTAAAGGAAAATGATTTAGATTCAAATTGGATTGAGTTATTGCACCTTAGTCGACCAGAAACTCAGGAATTCCTAAAAAACCCACCAGTACAATTAGATTTAATAGTACCACGTGGTGGAGAACGACTAATAGGTTTCGTGAAAGAACATGCTACAGGAGCAGTTTTAGTAAGTGGTAGAGGAAATAATTTCCTTTACGTTTCTAAAAATGCCGACTTTGAAACTGCAAAAAAAGTGATGCTAAATGCAAAAATCGATAAGATTTCTGGTTGTAATGCTTTAGATAAAGTTTTAGTAGACGTTAATGTTCCTAATTATGAAGAAAAGTTGAAAGAACTTCAGGAGATGTTCAAATCTAACGAAGTCAAAATCTTGGTTGATAAGGACGTTAAAAAAATACTTAGTGACGAAGAAGAAGTACCATCAGAATCTACGTGGTATGAAGAATTTCTTGCCATGAAGATTGTAATTGGTAGTATTGATGGTTTAGACGCTGCTATCGAAAAAATTAATAAATATTCAGGTGGGCACTCTGCCTCCATTATTACAACAGATAAAGCGGAAGCAACTAAATTTATGGAACAAGTAGATAGTGCTGCTGTTTACCATAATGCTTCTACCAGATTTACAGATGGTGGCCAAATGGGAGTTGGTGCAGAATTAGCAATTAGTACTGATAAATTACACCACCGCGGGCCATTAGGATTAAAACAATTAACAACAAATAAATATTATGTGTTAGGTGATGGACACATTAGAGAATAATTTCAATTTAAATTGAGACTTAAAAAAAGAGTGGCTTAAAAAGTCACTCTTTTTTTATATCCGTACCCAAAATAAATTATAATAAAATGTAACAATTTCTGTTAGTAATAGTCTAAATAGGAAAGAAAATAATACAATGAAGAAAATACTGTATACAGCGGCTTTATTGGCCAGTTTGTACTCATGTAAGACCACTCAAAACCTAAGTTCTAAAGATCAGCCGGTTATTGCTAAATTAGATCTGGTAAATGTTGAAGACGACAAAGTAAAAGTTACCATAGATCCTGCAAAAATCACTACCGAAGAAATTAGCTTTTTTATCCCGAAAACCGTTCCCGGGACCTACTCCACCGATAATTACGGCAGATTTGTAGAAAATTTTAAAGCCTATGATTACGACGGTAACGAATTACAAGTATCGCACAACGACGACAACACCTGGACAATAAGCGACGCTAAAAATTTAGATAAAGTTTCTTACCAGGTAAATGATAGTTTTGATATCGAAGGCGAAAAAGATGTATTTTCTCCAGCAGGTACAAATATCGATGCTTCAAATAATTTTATGCTGAATTTGCATGGATTTGTAGGTTATTTTAATTCGCTGCAGGAAGAACCTTATCGCATAGAAGTTACACGTCCAGACGGTTTAATCGCAGGTACAAGCTTAATTTCTCAAACAAAAAATGAAGATAAAACTGACAGCGTTAGCACAGATATTTATAATGTAGGTCGTTACTTTGAAGTTACCGATCATCCTATCATGTATGCAAAACCAGATACCACTAGTTTTGATGTACAGGGAATGAAAGTTCTTTTGGATGTGTATTCACCATCTGGGAAATTTTCAGCACAAGATATCAAGCCTGGCATTCAAAAAATGATTAGTGCGCAAAAGCAATTTTTAGGAGACATAAACGACACTAAAAAATATGCGATATTACTTTATCTTTCAAATCTAGAAGCTCCAGATGCTCGTGGTTTCGGTGCTTTAGAACATCATACCAGTACGGTAGTTGTACTTCCTGAAACAATGACGAACGAGCAGCTTGATGAAAGTATGAAGGATGTGGTTTCGCACGAATTTTTCCATATCGTAACACCATTAAGTGTTCATTCTAATGAGATTCATTATTTTGATTATAACGACCCTAAAATGAGTCAACATTTATGGATGTACGAAGGAGTTACTGAATATTTCGCCAACCTTTTTCAGGTAAATCAAGGCTTGATTGATAATCAGGATTTCTATGACCGTATGGCTGATAAGATCAAATCTTCAATGAATTTTGATGATACAGTACCTTTTACGGTGATGAGTGAAAATATTTTAACTGATGAATACAAAGACAGTTATTATAACGTATATCAAAAAGGTGCGCTTATTGGTATGGCATTAGACATCAGGCTGCGAGAATTAAGCAATGGTAAAATGGGTATTCTGGACTTAATGAAAAAATTAAGTAAGAAATATGGTAAAGATAAACCCTTTAACGATGAAGATTTAATAGGTGATATCGTAGACTTGACTTATCCTGAAATTCAAAATTTCTGCGACTCGTATGTTACCGGTGAAACTCCGATTCCTTACGACGAATTTTTTGCTAAAGTTGGTCTTGAAGAGCAAAGCAAAATGGTAAACACAGGATATTTTCTGCATGGCCAGGTTCCTTATATCGATGGCGAGCCAACTTCCCAAGAATTATTTTTTAGAGAAGGCATTAAATTGAATAGCTTTCTTGAAGAATTAGGTGTAAAAGGCGGTGATGTTATCAAGAAAATTGATGGGACTGAATATACAATCCAAAATGTATATGCCCTTATTAATAGTTCTAGATCTTGGGAAGAAGGAAAAGAAGTGGAATTTGTTATAGAAAGAGATGGTGAAGAAATGACATTAACTGCCACAACTTCCCAGCCACAAACTGAAGAAACTTCGATCACAGAAATGGATTTACCAGCTGGAAGTCCAAAAGTTGAACTTAGAAAAGCATGGCTTAAAAATTAAATTATAGTCTTTAAAAGACTGAATTATTGCTGCTTAGAATTTTTCTTTACTATCTAAAGTTGGATAGTTTAAAGATCAATTTTAAGCAGCTTTTTTTTTTCATTTAATTCAGCTAAATTACCAACAAACTAACCTAAACCAATTTACTGATGGAAATCCCAATTTTACAAGATATTGTTGTTATTCTGGGATTATCTGTACTTATAATTCTGGTTATTCAAAAGATAAAAATACCCAGTATACTTGGCTTTTTATTAGCGGGGATTATTGCTGGACCGCATGCTTTTAATTTAATAAGCAACGGCCACGAGGTTGAACTCTTAAGTGAAATTGGTATTATTTTCTTACTTTTTGTAATTGGGATAGAACTATCTTTAAAGGGCCTCGCCGCAATTAAAAATACTATTTTTATTGGTGGTGGTTTACAGGTTGGTGGTACCATTTTATTTACAGCTCTAACAGCCCAGATTTTAGGTTTACCCTTAAATACTTCTATATTCCTTGGATTCTTATTTTCTCTAAGTAGTACAGCAATTGTTTTAAAATTATTTCAGCAACGTGGTGAGATCACTTCTCCCCACGGAAGAATTAGTATAGGAATTTTAATATTTCAGGACATAATTGTTGTTCCCATGATGCTACTTACACCAATTTTAGCTGGAAAATCTGATAATATCTTAATGACCGTTGGGATTTTAGTAGGGAAAATTGCACTGGTTTTGGTAGTGATCTTACTTTTGGCAAAATATGTAGTACCTAAAGTTCTTGGTTGGGTAGTAAAAACCAAAAATCAGGAGTTATTTATTCTAACCGTTGTTGTTTTTTGTTTTGCGATCGCCTGGTTAACAAGTTCAGTCGGTTTGTCGCTTGCCTTAGGTGCCTTTTTCGCCGGACTTATTATTTCTGAATCTGATTATAGCCATCAGGCCACAGCCAACGTGCTTCCTTTTAGAGAAATATTTATTAGTTTCTTTTTTATCTCTGTAGGAACGCTTTTGGATTTAAAGTTCTTTTTCTCCAATATTGGCTATATTCTTCTCTTAGTACTTGGGGTTGTTCTACTAAAAATGCTGGTAATAGGGATTACAGTTTTGGTACTTAAATACAAACCTAGAACGGTGTTTCTTACATTATTTAGTCTATTTCAGGTAGGTGAATTTTCTTTATTACTATCTAGCGTTGGTCTAGAAAATGGATTGCTTCCAAATAATATTTACCAGTACTTTTTAGCAATTTCTATTTTAAGTATGGCGCTAACGCCGTTTTTGATTATGAATGCTTCTAAGCTTACCTATGCTATTTTAAAAGCACCCATTCCTTCAGCTGTACGCTATCGCTTATCCAACATTAAGAAAAACACTCAATCTGAAGATCAATTTTCCGAAGAAAATTTAACCGACCATATTGTAATTATCGGTTACGGTACTAATGGAGAAAACATTGCAAAAGCCGCTAGAAGCGCAAATATTCCTTATGTAATTGTCGATATCGATCCCGATAGTTTTGAAAATGCAAAACGAAATAATGAACCAATTGTTTTTGGAGATGCTACCAATTCAGTAATTCTAAAACATATCCATATTCAGGAAAGTCGTGTTGTAGTAATAGCGATTTCTGATGCTACGGCAACAAAAAAAATAATCAGTTCGATAAGATTATTTACACAAACTGCATTTATTATCGTACGAACAAGACAAGTAAAAGAAATCGAGGAAAATCTTCGAGTGGGCGCAGATGAAGTAATTCCGGCAGATTTCGAAACTTCCATAGAAATATTTACGCGTGTGTTGAAGAAATATTTAGTTCCTTACGATGAAATTGTAGATTTCACCAGCAGTATTCGGTCAGCAGATTACGAGATGCTTACAAAAATTAAAGACAAACCACATAATCCTGCATTGCATCATTTAAATATTCCCAATAAAGAGATTGCCACGCTAAGTGTTCAGCAAAAAAATAAAAATATTGTTGGAAAGACTTTAGAGGAATCTGGTATTGCGAAAAATTACGGCGTTACAGTATTGGCGATTAAACGCGACACTCAATATTTAACCGAAATAACACCTAAAACAAAAATAAAAAGAGGCGATTTAATTTACATTTTTGGTAATCCTTCAAATATAAATCACCTTAACAGCTTGCTTTCTATTTAATCCAAAAACAGGATAAGATACATTCAAAGTAGTGGTAGCTTATCAAAGTGCTAAAAGTAACAAAAGAAGGACTGTTAGAATTCTAAAGAATCGTAATTTGCAGGGAATGTAATGCTACAAAGTGCCTATGTCTCTATTGCCAGAAAACTTTAATCGCTATAGAAAATTTTTCGGTTTTATGCTGAAATATGGAAATAGTGATCTTTTTAAATCGACTACTGCTAATGCTTTTGATGATGCTACTAGCAGAAATGAAAACCAAGAAGAGTTTGATCGATCTCCAGAAGAATTAGTAGAGGATTTAAAAGCCATGGGGCCAACTTATATCAAACTGGGACAATTACTGTCTACACGCCCCGATTTACTTCCCGATGCGTACTTAAAAAGGTTAGCCACACTCCAAGACGATGTACCTTCTATTACTTATGAAGAAGTACATCAAATTGTTGAAGAGGACTTAGGAACCAGAATTTCGAAAGCCTTTGATACCTTCGAAAAAACACCTATTGCCAGTGCATCCATAGGACAAGTGCATTACGCTACGCTTAGAAGTGGCCAACCAGTTGCAGTAAAAATCCAAAGACCGGGAATTAAGCGCAAGTTTTTGGAAGATATGGATACACTCCAGGAAATGGCAGAACTTGCAGTTAAGCACTCCAAAGTCGCAAAAAAATATGCTATAGATACGGTCTTAGCAGAACTGCGACGAATTTTAATGAATGAGCTAGACTATTCTAAGGAACAACAAAACCTTATCACTTTACGGGAAAACTTAATTCCCTATAATTATCTGATAGTTCCAAGACCAATCCCAGATTACTGCGGAACCAGAGTTCTCACAATGGAATTTATCGACGGGAAAAAAATCACTTCTTTATCGCCACTAAAACAACTGGAAGTAGATTACGCGCCAATGGTCGATCAATTGGTTGAAGCTTATTTGCAACAAATTATAAACGACGGCTTTGTACATGCAGATCCGCATCCTGGCAATATTCAATTTACCAAAAACAGTAAAATCGCACTTATTGATCTTGGTATGGTTGCAAAATTTACCAGCCACATGCAGGAATGCATGCTACAGTTATTAATTGCTATTAGCAATAATAATGGGCCCGAAACAGCTCATATTATCATTAATATGAGTGAAACAGATGAGGAAAGCGACCTTGTTACCTTCAACAAAATTATAAGCGATATTATTTTAGACAGCGAGAACAGCCCGGCGAAAGAATTACAAACGGGTCGCTTATTAATTCAGTTAAATAGACTTACTGCTGAAACCGGAATCCGTATGCCAGTTGAAGTAAATATTTTAGGTAAGATTTTGCTGAATATGGATCAGATCATCGCAGTTCTTGATCCCGATTTTGATTTAAGAGTTGCCATTAAAAAGCACGCACAAAAAATCATGCAAAAGAAGATGTATGATGAATTGAAGCCAGAGAATTTCTTTTCAATGCTTTTGGAATCTAAAAAATTATTAGAGCATATTCCAGAACGACTAAATAAAATAACCGAAAACTTAGCCGAAAACAAATTTAAAGTAAATATCGAAGCTTTAGACGAACAACGTTTAACCGACGGTTTTCAAAAAATAGCCAATAGAATAACTCTAGGAATCATTATCGCTGCCATGATCATTGGGGCATCTATGCTAATGCAAATTCCTACCGAATTCGAAATTTTTGGTTATCCGGGATTTGCTATTTTGTTCTTTATTTTAGCTGCTTTTCTAGGTTTATGGTTAGCTTACGTGATCATTTTTAGAGATAACAATCTTAATAATAAAAAATAGGAAAGAGCATTTTTTTAAATGATTTCTATCAATATCAGGATTAATTTAAAGGTAAAAACCAACAGTTTTTTGCAGACTAAGGGAAATAGCAGTATTTTTCAGCAATAACCCTAAACAAATTAATCCAAAATGAAGAAAATTTATACTATTTTTTTCTTGCTTATTGCAAGCATTTCTTTCGCACAACAAGTAAAAGTACCGGTAGATACTACCGTAGTAACTAACCATTCTGTTACAATTAACGGTAAGAATATTAATTATTCAGCAACAACGGGTATGCAGCCGGCATGGGATAAATCTGGAACTCCAATTGCCAGTTTGTACTATACATATTATCAAAAAAAAGATATTAAAAATACTGAAAATCGACCTTTAGTCATCTCTTTTAATGGTGGGCCCGGTTCGGCGTCAGTTTGGATGCATATAGCATACACCGGCCCAAGAATCCTAAAAATTGATGATGAAGGATTCCCCGTACAGCCTTATGGAATTAAAGAAAACCCATATTCCATTTTAGACGTTGCTGATATTGTTTATGTGAATCCTGTAAACACTGGTTATTCTCGACCTATTCCTGATAAAGATGGGAAAGTTGATAAAAGTAAATTCTTTGGCGTGAATGCCGATATTAACTATTTAGCGGAATGGTTAAATACTTTTGTAACTAGAAACAATCGTTGGTTATCACCAAAATATTTAATTGGTGAAAGCTACGGAACTACCCGAGTTTCAGGCTTGGCTTTAGAACTTCAGGAAAGTCAGTGGATGTATTTAAACGGAGTTATTTTAGTTTCTCCTACTGAATTAGGTATCGACAGAGAAGGCTCTGTTGAAGTCGCCAACCGTTTGCCTTATTTTGCTGCTACCGCATGGTATCATAAATTGCTTCCGCAGGAATTGCAGAGTAAATCACTCAACGAGCTTTTAGAAGAAGTTGAAGCTTACAGTATCAATGAAGTGCTTCCTGTTTTAGTTAAAGGTGGATTTACTTCCGAAGAAACTAAGAATGCTATTGCTGAAAAAATGGCGTATTACTCCAGCATCGATAAAAAAGTATTTCTTCAGAATAATTTAGAACTACCAATTGGTGCCTTCTGGAAAGAACTGAGAAGAGATGAAGGTTTTACTGTTGGACGTTTGGATTCTCGCTACTTAGGTATCGATAGAAAAGAAACTGGTAATTATCCAGATTATAATGCTGAATTAACTTCTTGGTTGCATTCCTTTACTCCGGCTATAAACTATTATTTACGTGAAGATCTCAACTTTAAAACTGATCTTAAATATTTTATGTTTGGCCCTGTACATCCTTGGGATCGTACACGTAATAATACTGGAGAGAATTTAAGACAGGCTATGGCCCAAAATCCAAATTTAGATGTGATGATCCAGTCTGGTTATTTCGATGGTGCGACTACCTATTTTAACGCTAAATATAGTATGTGGCAATTAGACCCAAGCGGAAAAATGAAAGATCGGCTTTCGTTTAAAGGTTATGAAAGTGGCCATATGATGTATTTGCGAAAAGAAGATCTAAAAACGGCAAATGATGATATTCGTGAGTTTATAAAAAATAGTTTACCGGCTGAAGGTGCCTCAGCAAAGTACTAAGTTTTAGAAATTTTTAGAACTAAAAAAAGCCTTTCTAAAATAGAAAGGCTTTTTTAATTTATCACAATCAATATTTAAGCGTTCCCATACATATTTGATTCTCCACCGTCAATGGCAAGAGTCTGCCCATTTACATATCCATTATCGTCACTTAATAAAAACGCAACTACTTTTGCTACATCGTTTGGATCACCTAAGGCTCTAGTGGGGTTTCGACTTGCATATTCTTTTTCGGCTGCTTTAGGATCTGATGGATTTACCTGCTTAAAAGATCCGGCTACCATAGGTGTTAAGATAGCTCCTGGTGCAATCGCATTGGTCAAAATTCCATATTGTCCATATTCAATTGCTGCATTTTTCGTCATTCCGCTTACTGCGTGTTTACTAGCAACATAAGGTGTTTGATTAATTACACCACGAATTCCGCCTACAGATGCTACATTTACAATACGACCGTAGCCCTGCTCTTTCATTACAGGAATTACGTATCGAAGTCCAAAATAAACACCCATTAAGTTAATATCAATTACTTTTTTAAACACATCCATGTCGTAATCGGCCATTAAAGCTTGTTTACCTTCTATCCCCGCATTGTTATAAAAAGCATCAATTCTTCCGTATTTCTCTACTGTTTTATCCACGTAAGCTTTAACCTGATCTTCTTTAGAAACATCAGCGCTTATCGTTAATATTTCAACATCAGAAAACTGCTCTTTCAACTTTTCCTCGGCGTCTGCCAAAGCTTTATCGTTATAATCTACTAAAACCAATTTAGCTTTTTTAGCAGCCAACTCTTCAGCAGCAGCATAGCCCAAACCAAGAGCCGCGCCTGTAATAATTATAATTTTATTTTCCATAACTTTCAATGTTTCAATTTAATACATTAAAGATATGGAATGCTCGATTTGTCATCAATTTACAAGCATTAAAAAATGCTTAAAATTTACCGAATTTAAGATTTCTACTTTAGCAAAAAGGCTTTTAAATCTTCGTAATCTCTAATTGAAATAGCTTTTTTCTCTTTATCGAGAACCGATTTGATTGCATCTGGAATTTCAATTTCTTTTCCGATTGCTTCCTGAACTGTTTCTCGAAATTTACAAGGATGGGCAGTTTCTAAAAAGGCGCCAACCTCATCAGGATGTGTTTCAAAATAGCCTTGCAATCCAAGATAACCAACCGCTCCATGAGGATCCATCACATAGCCTGTTTCCTTATAAACTGAATCCATAGCTTGTTTGGTAACCTCATCATCATAACTGAAGCTAGTCAGGTTTTCTTTTACATTTCCGTATTCATTTTGGAATAATTGCAAAATCCGTACAAAATTACTTGGATTACCGATATCCATCGCGTTAGAAATTGTTGAAACACTTGGTTTTGGCTGGTAATTGCCTGTTTCTAAATAATCAGTTATCGTTCTATTGGAATTATTAGCGGCTATAAAATGTTTTATAGGAAGCCCTAATTCTTTAGCGACCATCCCGGCACAAATATTTCCGAAATTACCACTGGGCACAGAAAAGACAATATCTTTTCCTTCGGAAGCTAATTGGCGATAGGCTAAAAAGTAATAAAACATCTGCGGAAGCCAGCGCGCTACATTAATCGAATTTGCTGAAGTTAACTGGCGTTTCGACTGAATTTCATCATCTAAAAATGCCTGCTTCACCATATCCTGGCATTTATCAAAAGCGCCATCAATCTCTAAAGCGGTTACATTTTGCCCAAGCGTGGTTAATTGCTTTTCCTGTATTTTACTCACTTTCCCTTTAGGGTATAAAATCACCACATCGATACCTTCTACTCCTAAAAATCCATTAGCGACTGCCCCTCCTGTATCTCCAGACGTAGCTACCAAAACAGTTACTTTACCCACTTCATTTTTGGTAATAAAATAACCTAAACTTCCCGCCATAAAACGAGCACCAACATCTTTAAAAGCTAAAGTTGGTCCATGAAAAAGCTCTAAAGTATAAACGTTGTCTTTTATGTGAACTATCGGAAACTCAAAATCTAAAGTTGTAGCAATAATTTCTTTAAGCTCTTTTTCAGGAATTTCATCACCCACAAATTGTTTAATGGCCTGATAAGCCACTTCAGTTTGTGGTAAATCAGGTAGTTTTTCAAAAAAAGAATCCGGTAATTTTTCGATATTTTCGGGAAAATATAATCCTTTATCGGGAGCCAGCCCTCTAATTACCGCATTCTCAAAACTGGAAGAATGACTTCGATTATTCAGACTAAAATAGTTCATTGTTTTATAAGATTTTAACTCCTTCAGGGTTTATTTTTGATACATGAAGATCGTAGGTTATACTTTGTTTTTCCATAAATTGAGCAATCTGCTGTTTTACATTTTCAGCTTGCTCGCGGCCACGACACATTGCGTAAACCGAAGGCCCAGATCCTGAAATTCCGAATCCGAGTGCGCCACTTTCTAAAGAAAGTACTTTAATTTCATCGAAATATGGTATTAAAATAGAACGAATCGGTTCTACAATTTCATCTTTTAAGCTTCTGCCCAACAAATCATAATCGTTAGTATATAAAGCGCTTACCAATGCGCCCAAATTCCCCCATTGGCTTACCGCTTTATCCAAACTAATATTGCGTTTGATGATTGCACGAGAATCTTTCGTTTTCACTTCAATTTGCGGATGAAGAATTACTACATTCAATTCTTCCGGAGATGGTAGCGATAAAACCTCTAAAGGATAATAACTTTTTACTAATGTAAATCCGCCTAACAAGGCCGGCGCCACGTTATCGGCATGCGCATTTCCGCTAGCCAATCGTTCTCCTTCCATCGCAAAAGGTATCAATTGATTTTTAGTAAATGGGGAACCTAATAATTTATTTACGGCAAAGACAGCACCGGCAGAACTGGCAGCACTACTACCAATTCCGCTTCCTGCTTTTATTTTCTTATAAATTTCGATATCAAAACCGGCGTTAGATTGCAGCTTTTCGAGCATAGCTTTTACTGCTACACCTGCTACATTCTGATCAACTTCCATAGGAAGATCTTGTCCTTCCAATTTGGTAATTCGAAGCTCGTTAAAATCGTTCTTTTTAATGACCATCTCGTCGCCAACATTATCCAGACAGCAACCTAAAACATCGAAACCGCAAGAAAGATTAGCCACCGTTGCCGGCGCAAAAACTTTTATTTCTTCCATGGTTATTTTTTACCTATTCGTATAACATCAGCAAAAATTCCTGAAGCGGTTACATCGGCTCCGGCACCTGCTCCTTTTACGATTAGTGGTTGTACACTGTATCGATCGGTAAAGAATAATACGATATTATCGCTACCGCTTAAATTATAAAATGGATGCTCGGAACCTACTTTTTGTAATCCTACCGAAGCTTTACCATCTTCAAGCTGGGCTACATATTTTAACTGAGCCCCTTCTTTTGCTGCATCTTCGTAGATTTCTTTGAATTTACCTTCATCTTGCTGAAGTAATTTAAAGAAATCTTCATTATTCTCGGTATTTAGGCTTTCTTCGGAAAGGAAACTTTTATTTTCAATATCACTAAGCTCCATTTTCAATCCGCTTTCACGGGCCAAAATCAATATTTTACGAGCTACATCTACCCCGCTTAAATCGATTTTAGGATCAGGTTCCGTATACCCCTCTTCCATCGCTTGCTCTACCGTTTTGTAGAAAGGTTCAGTAGCATTATAGGTATTAAAAACAAAATTTAAACTACCCGATAATACCGCCTGAATTTTATGAATTCTATCTCCGGAAGCGATTAAATTTTTAAGGGTATCGATAATCGGTAATCCGGCACCTACATTGGTTTCATAAAGGAAAGAAGCTCCATATTCTCTAGACAGTTCTTGTAAATGCTGATAGTTCACCAAATCGTCTGCGGCTGCAATTTTATTACAGGTAACCACGGCAATGGAGTTTGCTAAATATTCTTTATACCATTTTGAAATCTCGGCACTTGCCGTATTATCTACAAAAATGCTGTTTCTAAGGTTGAATTCTTTAACACGATTAAAAAAGTCGTGCTTACTGGCTTTTTCACCATTGCCTAAGGCTTCTTCCCAATTGCTTAAATCGAGTCCGTTTTCATCAAAAACCATTTTTCTGGAATTCGATAAACCAAGAACACGAACTTTCAATCGTAGATTTTCAAGTAAGTATTTTTCCTGTTTCTTTAATTGCGCTAACAATTTACTTCCTACATTTCCTACACCGGTTATAAATAGGTTTAGTTCTTTAGAAGGTACTTCAAAAAATTGCTCGTGAAGCGTATTGAGGGCTTTATTGATATCTTTTTTAGCAATGATTGCAGATATATTACGCTCTGAAGATCCTTGCGCTATGGCTCTAATATTAATATTATTATTCCCTAGTGCGCTAAACATTTTACCGCTTAACCCGTGGTGACTCTTCATTCGATCTCCTACTAAGGCAATAATGGCTACATTTCCTTCAATTTCTACCGGTTTGATCTTTTGATAGTCGATTTCTACCGCAAAAGCTTCATCTAAAGCCTCTTTTGCAACCTGAGCTTCATCTCCTTTTACAGCTACACAAATACTATGTTCTGAAGATGCCTGAGTGATAAGAACAACATTGATATTCTCCTGATAAAGTGTTTCAAAAAATCGCTTAGAAAAACCTGGAATCCCAACCATTCCACTACCTTCAATATTTAATAATTTGATATCGTCGATATGCGTTATACCAGTAACCCATCTAAAGTTTTCTTCACTAGATTTAGAAATCAATGTACCGGCATCATCTGGTGAAAATGTATTTTTTATATGAATTTGAATCCCTTTATCCAATAAGGGTTGAAGCGTTGGTGGATATAGAACTTTAGCTCCGAAATGCGATAATTCCATCGCTTCCTGATACGATATTTTTTCTAGCGGATACGCCTGATGCACCACATTTGGATTTGCAGTGTACATTCCGTTTACATCGGTGTAAATGATTACTTTGGCAACATCTAAAGCACCACCAAAAATTGCAGCTGTAAAATCGCTACCGCCTCGTCCTAAAGTACTGGGTACACCTTGTTCATTTTTTGCTACAAATCCAGGAACCACAAATAAACTAGCATCATTTTCTTTAAAATACTGAACTACATTTTTATTCGTCAGTTCATAATTCAGCTGAATCTTTTCATTGTTATTCTTACAAACAATCAACTCTCTAGAATCAATTAAGAGTGCATCGGTAGCCAGACTTTTAAAATACTCCGCAATAATTAAAGAGGACAATATTTCACCAAAACTAGACACTACATGTTTGGTTTTGTTGGAAAGTTCGTTTAGCAAATACACCCCTTCATATAAAGTTTCCAAACGATTAAATTCGGTTTTTACTTTACTTAGAACTCCGCTTTGATTTTGTACCGGAATTAATTCTTTTACCGCATCTAAATGTCTTTTTTCATTTTTTGCAAGAATTTGTTTATAAGCTAAATCCTCATTAGCGGCAAGATCTGCCATTTTTAAAAGATCGTTGGTAACCCCTCCAAATGCCGAGAATACTGCTAAGGTTTTATCTTGTTGCACATGCTTTTTTACAGTTTCAGCTACAAGTTTGATTCGCTCCGGAGAGGCTAAAGAAGATCCTCCGAATTTTAGGATATTCATAAGAATAATTTAAAAGTTGAAATAAAAGTTTAAGTTTCGTTGAAAAACGTGTGTGAGTGCGGACGGAAAATTATATACATATTACCCCAAAGGGGTAATAAATGTGCGAGTAATAATAATAGAAATAGCAGCTCCTGTTGTAGAAGTAATCCCAGAACCATTATTTAATTTAAAACTCTTCATTATTTTCCTTAAAAAGATGTGATAAAAGTATACAAATAAGAACATAAAAAAAACTAAAACCTCTCTTTTGCTGAAAAAATGTGAGATTTTCATAATTTCGAAAAAACAAAAGCCCGATTTTTAGTGAAATCGGGCTTTTGTTCTTTTTATTTCAATAGGAAAAATTATAATCCGCTGATATAACTTCCGTAAAGATCATTAAATTGAATACCTTTTGTATAGCGTTGTTTACTAAGCTTCTTAAATTCAACTAATCCCCATAGCAAAAATTCTTTTAGAAAATAGGTGTCGATTTTATCCATTTTGGGTTGATATTTTTCGATCAGCTCATTTAATGGCTCTATTTCATCTAGCTTTTTCTTATATTCTTCATCGGTTAAATTATCAGGTAATTCAAAACCGGTTTGTTCAAAAAACCATTCTACCAAATTATCATACGGTGTTTTATCATCAGGCCTTTGCAGTTTCTCAATCTTTGGGAAATACTCTGGAAATAGTGTTTTTACCGCATCGCCTAACAACTGTGTTGCAACGGCTGCAGCACCTTCTTGCTCGCCTTCGTAAACCAGCTCTACTTTACCAGTTACTGAAGGAATTACCCCCATAAAATCACCAAACCTTAGTAAGGTTTTTTCTTCGCCATTCTTCAAGGTTCGTCGTTCTGCAGCACTTAATAAATTTTCGTAAGCAGTAATGCTCATTCGGGCACTAATACCACTTTTCTCATCGATAAATTCGCTTTCGCGAGCTTCAAAACCAATTTGCTCTAATAAATCTTTAGCTAATTCTGGAACATATACCATATCGGTTTGTCGGGAATCTAATTTAGCTTCTTGCTGCGTGATCGTTTTGGCGATCTCAATAGTTTCCGGATAATGCGTTAAGATCTGTGAACCAATTCTATCTTTAAGCGGCGTTACAATACTACCTCTATTGGTATAATCTTCGGGGTTTGCGGTAAATACAAATTGCATATCTAAGGGCAATCTGAGTTTAAAACCACGAATTTGAATATCGCCTTCTTGAAGGATATTAAAAAGGGCTACTTGAATTCTTGCCTGTAAATCGGGCAACTCATTAATTACAAAAATACTTCGATTAGCTCGCGGAATCATCCCAAAATGAATCACACGATCATCGGCATAACTTAGCTTTAAGTTAGCGGCTTTAATAGGATCGACATCTCCAATTAAATCGGCTACTGTTACATCTGGTGTGGCTAATTTTTCAAAAAACCTTTCACTACGATGAATCCAGGTTATTGGCGTTTGGTCTCCTTTTTCAGCGATTAACTCTTTAGCATAACGCGAGATTGGATGCAACGGATCGTCATTTATCTCGGAACCTTCAACTGCCGGGATGTACTGATCTAAAAGATTTAGCATTAAACGCGCTAACCTAGTTTTAGCCTGCCCGCGTAATCCTAATAAATTAATATTATGTTTCGATAAAATTGCACGTTCTAATTCAGGGATCACGGTATCATCATACCCATGGATTCCGGTAAATGCCGGTTCATCTTTTTTAATTTTTTCAATTAAATTATCACGAAGCTCGTCTTTTATACTTTTGCTAGTATATCCTGAAGATTTTAAATCTCCCAGAGTTTTCAATTTTTCAATATTCATATCTTCTTTTTCTTTTAGCCTCTAATTCTTTTTTTTCTGTTTGTTTCGTAATCTTCAAAAATCATTTCTCCTAAGCCTTGTAGGCCAGTGTAAAATGCTTTTCCTTGATTAGCTTGTGTAAACTCCCTTATAAATTGCATCAAATAAGGATCTTGAGCAATCATAAATGTCGTAATAGGAATTTGCAATTTTCTTGCTTGCTGTGCCATGTTATAGCACTTATCTACAATATAGGGATCTAAGCCCATACTGTTTTTATAATAACTCCCATCTCGTTCTCTAATACAGCTTGGTTTACCATCGGTAATCATAAAAATTTGTTTGTTGGTATTTCTCTTTCTTCGTAAAATATCCATCGCCAATTTTAAACCATCTACCGTATTCGTGTGGTAAGGCCCTACTTTTAAATATGGTAAATCTGCAATGGAGACCGGCCAGGCATCATTCCCAAAAACGATAATATCTAATGTATCTTTTGGGTAGCGCGTAGTAATTAATTCAGCCAAAGCCATGGCTACTTTTTTAGCCGGAGTAATTCGGTCTTCCCCATACAAAATCATACTATGGCTAAGATCGATCATAAGCACGGTACTCATTTGCGATTTGTAATGTGTTTCTTCAACCACCAAATCGTCATGCGTCATACTAAAATCACCAATACCATTATTGATTTGGGCATTTCGTAAACTTTCTGTCATAGAAATTCGGTCTAAAGAATCCCCAAACTGATAATTACGAAAATCGCCAGTATGTTCATCGCCACGGCCAACATGACTTGTACGATGATTCCCTGAATTACCTTTACGCATTTTTCCGAAAATCTGATCTAAAGCCTGCTGGCGAATAGCTCTTTCGGTTTTGGCGGTAATCTTTAAACTTCCCGAACCCTCACCTTCTCCATCAGCACCGTCTGGATCTAGTTCTTCTTTAATATAGCCTTTTTGTTTAAGATCTTCGATAAAATCTTCGATGGTATACTCGTCGTCGGTAAGTTTATATTCTTCATCTAACTGGCGTAACCAATCGAGCGCTTCGTCTAAATCTCCCGAAGTGTGGGTGATTAATTCTTTAAAAATTTCAAAGAGTTTTTCGAAAGGAGTTGTGCTTTCTTCTTCATATTTCTTGAAAACAAATCCCTTTTCCCTCATTTTTTCTTTCTTCTTCATAGCTTAAATTTAAGCTTTTTTCAGCAGAATTAAAATTGAACATTTCATAACTTTTCTTAATTGAAAAACTTATTAGTTAGTCTAGATATACGTTTATGCTTACGTTATTCTTTTCTTAAATACTTTCTAATTTTGCTGAATAATTAGAAATTTGACACTAATCTACATCAACCGGCTTCTCAAGCTAAAAATCGACTGTCAGCATGAAAACCGCTGAAATTATAATACTTTGTTTAAATATTATTTTCTTAATTCCTTCTATAGCTTCTATTACCAGGTTTGACCAGTGGTGGATTCGTGGTTTTGATTTTCCAAGAATACAAATCTCCTTTTGTCTATTAGTAATACTGAGTCTTTGTGTATATTATTATGATTATTCTAAAACTTGGCATTATGTAGGGTCTGGACTTTTAGTATTAAGCCTTGTGCATCAATTTTTCAAAATCTATCCTTATACCTATCTCTCTAAAAGACAAGTGGTAAAATTTAAAGGAAAGGAAAAAAATGATACCATTTCTATATTGGTAAGCAATGTCCTTACCACAAATAAACATCCTGAGAAGCTTATTTCTTTAGTTAAAGAAAGGGATCCAGATATTTTATTAACCTTAGAAAGTGATAAAAGATGGGAAAAAGCTTTAGAAGAAATCGAAGACCGCTACAAATATACAGTTAAAGTGCCTTTGGATAATCTTTACGGTATGCACTTATATTCAAAACTTGAATTAGTAGATACCGATGTACATTACCTTGTACAAGATGATATTCCATCGATACATGGTTTTGTAAAATTAAGAAATGGTGAATATGTAAAAATTCATTGTTTGCATCCTATGCCTCCAAGTCCTACGGAAAGTTATACCTCTACAAATCGCGATGCCGAAATTTTAATGCTAGGTCGAGATATCACTCCAGAAGATAGAAAAGTCTTAGTATTTGGCGATTTAAACGATGTGGCCTGGTCTAGAACTACTAAGTTATTTCAGGAAATGAGTGGACTTATGGATCCAAGAATTGGTCGTGGATTTTTTAACACGTTTCACACGGGTTATCCTTTACTTAGATGGCCTTTAGATCATGTATTTCACTCCAAAGATTTTACATTAATTGATATTGCTCGCGAAAAAAATATTGGTAGCGATCACTTTCCTATGTATATAAAATTGCATTACGAACCACGGGCTGAAAATGTTCAAGACGAATTAGAATTGGATCGGAAAGATGAGCAATGGGCTTTTGAAAAGATTGAGGAGGCACATCCTTTAGAAAAAAGTATTAATATGCCTAAAAAAATGAGTTAATCGGCTCGAGCTGCTTTAATGTTTTACAATGTTTTATCGTTACGGGCTTTTCAATGTAATCTATTACTCTCTGGTAATTTTTTGCCTTTAATCGATCTTTTTGATCTATCGAAGAAGTTACCATAATAACATTCATATTACCATATAATCGATGCTTTTTTAATTCATCTAAAAATTCCCAGCCATTCATTTCTGGCATATTAATATCTAGTAAAATTAAATAGCGCTTCTCAAAATCCTTAATCATTTTGGGATGATTTAGGTAATCAAGAGCTTCTTTTGCACTCTTGAATGCTAAAGGCTTAGAGGCGATACCGCATCTTAAAACCATTTTTTTTTGCATCATCAAAACAATATCATCGTCATCTACTAATATGACTTCTAACATAAGCTAAAGGTAGGTTTAGATTAAAGGTTCAATAGACTTGAGGGTATAAATCTAATTATTGTATGTTTTCTCAGCTATTTTTCTAACGATAGCATCCAAATCATCCGCGGAATTTAATAATTTTTCTAACAAATCTTCATTTTCTACGGCATTTTTTTTATCGTGCTTTATAAGTTGCACTAATCCCATGATTTTTGCTAGCGGTGCTCTAACCATATGTGACTGCTGCCAGGCGATTTCCTCCAGTTTACGATTTCTTTTTTCAATTTGTTTCAGATGCTCTATTTGCTGAGTAATATCTTGTTTTGACGCTATAATTTTTTCGGGTTTACCGTTCGAGCCAAAAACAATATAACTACGATCTAAAAAAACTTTATAAAATCCATTAGCGCATTTAAAACGATATTCAAGCTGAAATTTGCGTTCTCCAGAAACGATTGCCTTTTGAATCTTTTCATTTACTTGAACACGATCTTCAGGATGAATATTTTCATTCCACCAATCTATAAATTCATTTTGTTCAATTTCTTTAGGATCGTATCCGCAAACCTTATAAATCGCCTTAGAAATTTTTACAGTTTCATTTCGTATATCATACTCAGTTATTATATCACTGGTTGCTTCTGAAACAATTTCATAATTAGATAAACTTTCTGAAAGCCTATTTCTTTGCTCTACCAAATCGGTTACATCTCTGCTATTAATAACTATTCCCTTTACAGGGCCGTAATCTAAAAGGTTGGTAGCTTTAGTTTCAATAAAGCGACAATATCCATTACCATCAAAGTATCTATAGAAAGGAAAACTCGTTTTTTTATTTGGCACTTTTTTTACCGCTTGTAATAAAGTAGTTATATAGGGTTGATCTTCGGGATGTACATGATTTAGAAAACTTTGATGTTCGATATCTTCCAACTTAAAATGTAAAATATTCTCGCTACCAGGACTAACATATTTATATTTTAAATTTTTATCTAAAATGGCAATTAAATCACCACCTTCCTGAACCAAAGCCTTAAAACGCTCTTCGCTATTTTCCAGAGCTTTTTTAATTTTTAAGTTCTGTGTTACATCGTTGGCAATTGTTAATCTGGCGGCACGACCATCGAAATCTATAGGCGTACTGTGAAAATTAACTCGAATTAATTGTCCGTTTTTTTTTCTATGACCAATGGTATCCTTGAAGAACTCACTCGTTCGTTTTTTCTGAATTAATAATTGCTTTTTTTCTTCATCGACATCCCAAATTTTACTTGCAGATTTCTGTAAAAATTCTTCTTCAGAATAGCCATAATGATTTATAGCGGCTTGATTGACACTTAAAAACTTTAAAGTTTGGCGATCAAGAACCCACATTGGAAGTGGCGAAGCATAAAAAAGTGTTTTATAATTGTTCTCCGATCGCTCTATTTTGCACTTGTAATATTTACGCTTTATAGTAAAATCTATGCTGCGTTTTAAAGAAGATGGTGTTACTTCTGCTATATGCATATAATCTTCTATCCCTCTGGCAAAAGAGTCGTAGGCATATTTTCTAACTTTGCTATTTGTTATTATTAATACAGGAAAATCTTTATGGTGAGTTACAAAATCTAATATTTTATTTAAATTCGATTCTCTATAATTTAATTGCAAAACCAAAATGTCAAAGTCGCAATTTTCAATTAATATCCTTTTTAGAGAATCTAAGCTAGTACAATGTGAAATATAATTATGAGGTTCTTTTTTTAAAGCGCTCATAATTATTTCGGTTTCTGCAATAAAACCAAAAAGAAGTATATGTAAGCTTGACGAAGTGTTCATAATTTCAAAGTACCTGCATTCATCATTCATCAATTAATAGAATTACCAAATTAGTATTTTTTAAGTTAAAATGATGAAATTTTACTATAAATAAAAATAAAGTGATCATGACATTAAAAATCGAAAAATTGGAGTTTTTATTACTTGGCGGTGTGCCAAAAACACACTAATTTTCGAAAAAAGTAATTTAGATGTTTTCATTCTTTTCGAAGAAATATTTTTTTGTGGATTTGCTAGAAGGTTTTACCGACTTTCATAACCATATCCTACCAGGAAT
The DNA here is from genome assembly GCF_027594425.1 of Zunongwangia sp. HGR-M22. NCBI lineage: Bacteria > Pseudomonadati > Bacteroidota > Flavobacteriia > Flavobacteriales > Flavobacteriaceae > Zunongwangia > Zunongwangia sp. HGR-M22. The sequence continues at coordinate 1,520,301 of NZ_CP115159.1, read as the reverse complement.
CGATGATGGTTCTCCCGATGTTGAAACAAGCCTTCAGTTACTACAAAAATTTGGAGAGTTTGGAGTTACAAGCTTTGTACACACCCCGCACGTGATGAATGACTATCATCCCAATACTCCAAAAACCATTAATGCTGCATTGGCAGAATTACAAGCTGCCCAAGCAGCGCATATTAAAAATTCAGCAGCTGCAGAATATATGATGGATCAATCCTTAATGGAAAAACTTGATGATGAAGAACTCCTAAAAATTTCAGGAAACTTCAGCCTGGTTGAGATGTCGTTTTTACAAGCCCCCATTAACCTAAAAGAAATCATCTTTAAACTTCAAAATAAAGGTCACGTATTAATACTTGCCCATCCAGAGCGCTATGGATTTAATCATTCCGCAGATCTAAAAAAATATATAGATCTTAAAAATCGTGGCTGCTATTTTCAATTGAATATGCTTTCGCTTTCTGAACACTACGGAAAAGGAATCCAAAAAATGGCCTTTAAACTTCTCGAAAATCAAATGATCGATTATATAAGTAGTGATACACACCGAATGGAACATCTAGAAAAACTTCAAAACATCAAATTAAAATCGAAAGAAATAGAAATGCTAAAACCGATTATAGAAAAAAGTAAAGAGCTTTTTGCCTAAAGTTTATAGTCTTCTATAATCGTTTTTTTTTCCTCTGGCGAGATTTTATCACTCAGCAACACGCTAAGCTGTTCCATAAAATCGTCATTGATCTCGGTATTTTCCAGAATTAAAAAATTACCATTTCGTTGAATCTCTTTCTCATTTTCAGCAAGTAATTGTTCTTGCTTCTTTTCGCCCCGCTTTAATTCTGTCCGCAAAATATCGGCAGATCGATTATACAACTTAAGATTTGCAAGTGTGTTTAACGAAACTGCTTGTTCATTCTCGGAAATGAAAATTTTACCAGAACTTTCACTTTCCAAAATAAAATCGGTAAGCTTAAATACCTCCTGAAGCGTAAAAAAGTATCGTGAAGCATTGCCATCGGTTAGATTTATAGCATTTTTCCACTCAATCTGCTTCTGCCAAACCGGTAAAACCGAGCCAGTGCTTCCCAAAACATTCCCAAACCGAATCGTTTTAAAAGCTGTCTTCTCTCCCATTTGCGAAAACCAGAAACATAATCTTTCTGCCCAAAGTTTGCTTTTTCCCATAACAGATTTTGGCTCTACCGCTTTATCTGTCGACAGTAAAATACATTGCTCTGCTTTATAAGTTTCGGCTAGATAAAACAAAATATAAGCGCCAGCAATATTATTTTTTATCGCTTCTTCAATCTCATTTTCCAATAAACTAACATGTTTATAAGCTGCTGCATGAATCACAATTTCTGGTTCAAATTCTTCGAATATAGAAGTCATTTTTTGCCGGTTGGTAACATCGGCTAAAAAACATCGAATATTGGCACTAGGGTATAAAAAACCAATTTCTTCTTTTAGAAAAAACAAGGCCGACTCACTCTGATCTAAAATTATAATTTCTGAAAACGAATCTGAATAATATTTTACCAAAGCTGAACCGATATACCCGGCACCACCAGTAATCAATAACTTTTTATTTTTCTGCGGAAATTTACTCGGACGTACCTTTTCGATTTTATAAAGATCCTGAAGCTCAAATTCTTTAAAATTGAAATCGTTTAGATTTTCCTGAAGAGCAATCGTAAAAAGATCTGCTTTTGCTCTAATGGCATTATCTAAAAAACTAGCTTTAGTTCCAAAATCAGATTTATAATTCTCTTCAACATAAATTACAGAACAGTTATTTTCTTGAAACTCAAAATTCAAAAAATCTTCAGAATAAAGCTGATATTTATCGAAATTTAAAATGTTCGATTTTGGCCATTTTCGGTGAATAAATTCAGAAACTTCCTGAAATTTGGAAGCTTCTCCTATTAAAATAATTTGCTCTTTTAGATCTGGTTTAAGCATGTTTTACAGCCGCTAATAGTTCGGTTTTTATAAATTGAAGATCTGCTTTAGTCATCGCAGTTCCTGAGGGCAAACATAAGCCATTTTCAAAGATTTTCTCCGCAACCTCGCTCCCATAGAAATCAAATTCAGCAAAAACAGGTTGGGTATGCAAAGGTTTCCAGATACGCCGACTTTCGATATTTTTCTTAGCCAATTTTTTCATCAGGTCTATAACCGAAATTGGAGATTTTTCAGGATTAATTTGAAGAATCGTCAACCAATGATTACTAAAAAATTCTTCCGAAGCTTCTTTAAATACTTTAAAACCTTCAACTTTATTCAGAAAAGAACTATAAAATTGCTGAATTTCTTGTTTCTTTTTTACGCGCTCTTCCAAAACATCTAATTGTGACAAACCAATTGCTGCCAACACGTTACTCATCCTATAATTGTAACCAACTTCCTTGTGAAGGTAAAAATCTTCATCTTCTTTAGACTGCGTTGCCCAAAAAATAGCTTTATTTTTCTGAATTTTATTACTACAAATCAGCGCACCACCAGCCGAAGTAGTAATTATTTTATTACCATTGAAAGAGTAAATCGCTAAATCCCCATAGCTACCGCAAGGTTTGTTTCTATAATAACTTCCCATAGCTTCAGCAGCATCTTCGATAATAGGTATTTCATATTGAGCCGAAATTCGATGAATTTCATCTACTTTATAGGGCATTCCGTAGATATGGACCGCGATTATTGCTTTGGGCTTCTTTCTTTTTTTGATCTGGTCTTTTATAGCTTCTTCCAGAAAATCTGGCGAAAGATTGTAGGTTTCCTTTTCGCTATCTACAAAAACCGGTAGCGCACCTTGATACAAAACCGGGTTTACCGAAGCGGCAAAACTTAAACTTTGGCAAATTACCACATCTCCTTCTCCAATATTCAATAATTTTAAAGCTAAGTGTAAAGCTGAAGTTGCTGAGTTGGTTGCAACAACTTGATGACCTTCAGTTTCTAAAAATGAAGAAATTCGAGCTTCGAATTCGGCAATCTGGGGACCAACCGGTGCGATCCAGTTTTCCTGAAAAACCTGTTGTATTTTTTGCAATTCGTTACCACTTAAATGCGGCGGTGAAAGCCATATTTTTTTCATCTACGACTCATTTTTAGGAATTATAGCTTATTCTGCGTTTTTTTCAGGAATAACATTCTCAAAATTTAAAGCATCGTAACCATTAGAGCTCAGTAATGTTTTCAGCAAAATTTTAAAATCCAACCAAAAACTCTGGTTTTCGATATAATAATTATCTAGTCGATATTTTTGTGGCCATTTCAATGAATTTCGGCCAGTGATTTGTGCTAAACCGGTGATTCCGGGCAACACACGATGCCGATCACGTTGTAATTCATTTTCTAGATCGATGTAATAAACCGGCAAAGGTCTTGGGCCAATAAAGCTCATCTCTAATTTAAGAATATTAAAAAGTTGCGGAATTTCATCTAAACCAGATTGTCTTAAAATTCGGCCTAAAGGAGTAACGCGAAGATCTTCTTTTAAAAGTTTCCCTTCAAAATCCGTTTTATCGTTCATCGTTTTGAACTTGTAAATCCTAAAACTGCAAGCATCCTTCCCTACCCGATCCTGAATAAAAAATGGATTGAAACCATCGAAAATTAATATGAGTAAAATAATTATTAGAAAGACAGGAAGAAATAATACGATTGTAAACAACGCAAAAATAAAGTCGGCAGTGCTTTTTACGTATTTACGATACATATTGAAAATCCGTTTAAATTAAAGCAGAATTTGTCTAATTTTAGATAAAATTTACAATTTTTTATCGGCTTTTTCGCCTAAAACACCTTTTACATCGTAAATTACAGCATTTTCAGTTTTCAATTCGGTTAAATCTATTTCCAAAAATTTCTGATGTGCTACAGCTAAGATCAAAGCGTCGAATTTTGCATCTGGTTTTTGATCGAGTGTTTTCACGCCGTACTCATATAAAACTTCTTCAGGGTTCGCTAAAGGATCATAAACCGACACGTTTACTCCATATTCAATTAAATTTCGATAGACGTCGATCACTCGTGTATTGCGCACATCTGGGCAGTTTTCTTTGAAAGTAAATCCTAAAATTAGAATATTGGAATCTTTAACTTTAAGATCATTTTTCAGCATTAATTTTACCATTTCTGCCGCAACATATTGGCCCATACTATCATTCATACGTCTACCGGCAAGAATAATCTCTGGATGATATCCCACTGCCTGTGCTTTTTGCGCTAAATAGTAAGGATCTACACCAATACAGTGACCACCAACCAAACCTGGGGTAAACGGAATAAAATTCCATTTTGTTCCCGCAGCTTCTAAAACCGCTCTGGTATCAATTTCAAGAATATTAAAAATTTTTGCCAACTCATTTACAAAAGCGATATTAATATCCCGTTGCGAGTTTTCTATAACCTTCGCAGCTTCAGCAACTTTTATTGAAGGCGCCAGATGCGTTCCTGCTGTAATTACCGAGGCATATAGGTTATTTATTTCTTCAGCAATAACTGAAGTTGAACCCGAAGTTACTTTTAAAATTTTATCTACAGTATGCTTTTTATCTCCTGGATTAATACGCTCTGGCGAATAGCCGACAAAAAAATCTTTGTTGAATGTGAGTCCGCTTATCTTTTCTAAAACCGGCACACATTCTTCTTCTGTAGCGCCTGGATAAACTGTACTTTCGTAAACTACAATATCTCCCTCCTGTATCACTTTCCCAACTGTTTCACTGCTTTTATATAATGGCGTAAGATCTGGTTTGTTATTTCTGTCTACTGGAGTTGGCACAGTGATAATGTAGAAATTACAAGATTCCAGATCACTTAAATTATTTGTGCAGAATAGTCCGTTTTCTTCTGAATTTTCTTCTTTTAAAACAGCTTTTAGAATTTTATTTTCAACCTCAAGCGTTTTGTCTTCGCCGTGATTTAGCTCACTTATGCGAGATTGATTAATATCAAAACCTACAACAGCGTATTTTGTAGCAAAAAGTCGCGCTAAGGGCAGCCCTACATATCCAAGACCAATTACAGCTATTTTCTTTTTAGTCATTTACTTTAAGTTATTCCAATACCAGGAAACGGCTTCAGTTAAACCTTCTTTTACTGAAAAATTAGGCCGATATCCAAGTAGCTCTTTTGCCTTTTCTATTGAAGCCTGAGAATGTGGCACATCACCTTGACGTGCGGGACCATATTCAGCAGAAATCTTTGAAATTTCAGGATCAAATTTAGCTAATTCTAATTGCAATATATCAAGAAGTTCATTAAGATCGGTTCTTCCTCCACAAGCGACATTATAAACCTGATTAACGGCTTTTGGATTGTCGGTGGTAACTGCAAGAAGATTCATTTGAATCACGTTATCTATATAGGTAAAATCCCTGGAGAAACTTCCATCGCCATTGATCGTTGGCGATTTATGATCCATTAGTTTTTTTACAAACTTCGGAATTACCGCAGCATACGCACCGTTGGGATCCTGATTTCTACCGAAAACATTAAAATAACGTAAACCAATATTTTCTAAGCCATACGTTTTCTGAAACACATCAGCATAAAGTTCGTTTACATATTTAGTAATAGCATATGGTGACAAAGGTTTCCCTATATTATCTTCTATTTTTGGCAAATCTGAAGCATCACCATAAGTAGATGAACTTGCTGCGTAGATAAATCTTTTTACTTTATTTTCTTTCGCAGCGACCAACATATTTAAGAATCCACTTACATTGACCTCGTTGGTTGTTTGCGGATCTTTAATTGAACGTGGCACCGAGCCCAAAGCAGCCTGATGCAAAACATAATCGATATTTTCGCAGGCTTTTTTGCATGCTTCTGAATCTCGAATATCTGCTTCTATTAGACTAAAATTAGGATGATCTTCAAAACGTTGTAAATTTTGTCTTTTTCCGGTAGAAAAATTGTCCAGACAAGTTACTTCAGCATTAAAATCTAGAAGTGTTTTGCAAAGGTTTGATCCAATAAAACCAGCTCCTCCGGTAACAAGAATTTTACTGGAGGAAAGCTTTGCTGTTTTATTTTCGTCTATAATTTTTTTCACTTATCAGAATCAAAATCGGTAGATTCTAAATGCATCAATTTAGTTTTGATAATTTTCTCGGTGGTTTTATTCAATTCTGCTTCTCCTTTTAATCGTTTTCCTAGAAGTTTCATTGCTCCTTTACCAATCTTACGTGGATTCTGCTCTATATAGCTGATTGACGGAGTTAGGTATTTAGTAATTTCTTCATTTAGAAATCCTACAACTTTTAAATCCTCAGGAATACGGATATTATGTTCGTGAGCGTAACGATAAACTTTCATCGTACTTTCGGTATCACAACATAGCACAGCCTGAACACGATCTTCAATAAGAATTTCGCGAATTCTTTCATCTAAAAATTCTCTACGAGTAGAAGCAGCTATATGTTCTTTCATGCTTGGTAACAAAGCTTCCTGATAACCACGAATCCTTTCCTTACCATTTACCAAATGCAGTATTGTTGAAACAACACCAATCTTTTTTAGTCCTTTTTTGATAAGTTTATTAGTTACCTTTTTAAAGCTTTCGGCATCATCTACACCAACTTTATCCACCGGCATATCGTAATTAATACGATCGTATAAAACTACAGGAATATCGTAATCGATTAGCTGATAGATATGATCAAAAGCACGCTTACGCTGAGTTTCTTCGGCTATAGAAAGTAAAACACCATCAACAAAACCAGACGTTAGATGATCTATAATTTGTACTTCTCTATCATAAGATTCGTTAGAAATATAGGTAATTACCTGCAAACCTTCTTCCTGTGCTCTAGCTTCGATACCAGAAAGTACTTTTGCAAAGAACACATTGGCAATATTTGGAATGATCACACCAATGGTGCCGCTTCTACTGCTTTTTAAATTAACAGCTACAGGGTTAGGACGATAATTATGAAGTTTCGCCAACTCCTTTACGCGCTCTACAGTTTTCTGACTGATTTCAGGACTGTCATTAAGTGCCTTCGATACAGTAGAAACTGAAACGTTTAGCAATTTAGAAAGCTCTTTTAAGGTGATCTTGTTTTTCATACCTCCAACCTAAGTTTAAATCTGGTTTACATTCAAAGAAAAGCATTTTTAACTTTGAAAGAAAATTAATTCGACGAGATGTAACTCGTCATAATTTTTTCTAAGTGTGCAAAGATAGCTTATCCAAGTCACAAACCCAACCCCCTATTTTTATTAATATTGGTGTTTATAATTATCTATCTAAAGCATTTCAGAATATTACTAGGGGGCATTATTTTTAATTACACATATTATAACATATAGCCCCCTAAAAAATCTTAGATTCAATGAATAAAATCAGAAATTTTAGAATGATAGCTTCAAACCATTTTTAAAGAATTTTGAGTTAATTTGCTGAAATAAATAGCTTATCGGCAATAAATAATGCTTAAAAAATAGCTTATACAAACAATTTTCTAAATGAAAATCCCAAAGTCTTATTGGTTTTATATTATCGCTGCCATCATCACAATTGTTGGTATTGTAACGGGGTGGTATTTCTTTTTTCTACTTGTTATTCCGTTTGGTTTATTTGGTAGAAATAAAGATGAATAATACAAGTTCTAAAGGAATCGCCAAATCAAGTTAAACTTATACTAAACACCCTGAATGGCTTGGAAATAAAGGATTCTCGACGTAATTTAACATTTGAAATAAATTGAAAATAAAGAAAATGAAAGATTACGGAACCCTGTCTCAGGCAATTAATAAATTAAAATTAGAAGAAGGTTACGAACATGATTTTAACCTTTTGGACGAACATTTAGAACTTAAATCTGAAAAAGAAAAATTTGCTGCTCACGAATTTGATGTAGACAAAGTTTTACGATTTGAAGGAATGAGTAATCCAGACGATAATTCAATTTTATACGCGATAACTACAGAAAGTGGTCGCAAAGGTATATTAGTTGATGGTTATGGGATTTCTAGCGGTCAGCTTTCAGAAGAAATGAGCAAAAAATTAGATCTTAAAGAAAACCGACCAATAAAATAAATTTATAATCGTATTTGGTTTAACTTCTACAATTAGAATTTTGATCGAATAAACTATTGTAAATTTGTATCGAAATAAGAAAAACTATAAATAAAAATTATGAACTATTTAGGATTAGACAAGGAAAAAACAGCCGTTACAGTTGATGAGCTTAATATTCTGTTGGCTGACTACCATCTATATTATCAAAAACTTAGAAATTTTCATTGGAACGTAATCGGTAAAAATTTCTTCGATTTACATGAAAAATTTGAAGAAATGTACGATGATGCAAAACTTAAAGTTGATGAGATTGCCGAACGTATTCTAACGCTACGATTTCAGCCTACAAGTAATTTAAGTGATTACTTAAAAATGTCGAATCTAGAAGAATCGATATCTGAACTTACAGATTACGACATGATCGAACAGCTAATTAATGATCATGGTGTTTTGCTAAAACAAATGCGTAAGGTTGTTAAAAGTGCAGATGCTGCTGGTGATGAAGGAACTATCGATCTAATTGGTGCTTATATAAGAGAACTTGAAAAAACAAGTTGGATGTTAGATGCATGGAAGATGAAAACAACAGAAACTCACAAAGCTATAGCAGCGGAATAATCCTTAAGTAAATGTTTGAAAGATTTGATTTCAAAAAATCTTTAGAATCTTTAGTTGAAAAACTAACTGGATGGCTTGACAGCCTTATCGTGAACCTGCCAAATATAATTTTGGCAGTTCTCGTTTTTATACTTTTTTGGTTTGTGGCAAAATGGGTGGGTAAGTTTGTAAATCGCCTATTAATAAAAAAAGTTAAGCAGGATTCTATAAGAGAAATTACCGTAAAAGTTTTAAAAGCGACCATTACGCTTGTTGGATTTTTTGTTGCATTAGGTCTTTTAAATCTTAATCAACTACTAACCTCTATTCTTGCCGGTGCCGGAGTTATTGGTTTGGCTGTCGGTTTAGCATTGCAAGGGCCGTTAAATAATAGCTTTTCTGGTGTTATATTAAGTTTTTTACCAGAATTACAGATTGGTGATTGGGTAGAGACCAACGGCTATGCTGGTAGCGTAATAGAAATTAATTTACGAAGCATTAAGATTAAGCAATCTGATAATAATTTTGTAATTATACCGAATACTAAGATCGTAAATGAATCTTTTAAGAATTTTAGTAGAACCGAACGCTCAAGAATATTCGTGGATTGCGGAGTGCATTATGATTCTGACCTAGAAATGGTACAGAAATTAACCGTAGATACCATAGCAGATTTATTTCCGCAAAACGGTCAGGAAGAAGTGGAATTTATGTATAATGAATTTGGTGATAGTTCGATTAACTTTACAGTGAGATTCTGGACCGACGCTAAAAAGAATTACGATATTTTAGTAGCTCAAAGTCGAGCTATTATAGGGATTAAGAAAGCTTTTGATGGTGAAGGTATTAATATTCCATTCCCAATTAGAACCATTGATTTTTCAAATAAACTAGATTTGAATCAGGCTCAAGAAAAATCTAGTAAGGATTCAGAAGATTAAAATTGATAAGATTTCTTTATAAAATCGGCTTTTGAAATTTCAGAAGCCGATTTTTATTTAACTCAACTTAGAAGAAAAAATTGGTTTCTCTAACTTCTCCTTTTTTACCCAAGGTATTAAACTTATAACTAAAACCTATCATGAAATATTGTTGTAAAACTGTACTTTGCACATCCTCTACAAAGTTTTCTGAAGTTTGACGTTCTGTATTTGTATTTTGATTTAAAAGATCAAAAGCTTTTAAACTAATATTTCCTTTATTATCTAGTATTGAATACGTTAATGTACTATTCCATAAGAACGTATTTTTCTGAAAAGCTTCCCCCACATTAGGATTATTAAAATAGCGAAAATCATTTTGCCACTCTAAATTTTTTGGCCAATTTGTAGTTGCTCTTAATCTCAATTCGTGCCGCGTAAACTCATAATCTTGTATGGCATTGATATCGAAATCGGTATTATTAAACCTCATGGTATATCCTGGTCGTAGTTCTAAGAAATCTCCAAGAGTATACGTTAAATTTAAAGTTGGGTTTAAAGCTGTGGTGTTGCTGTTATATATTTCATTATTTATAAAATTCACATTTCTTAGTAAGGTTCCATAGAATCCTAAACCAATTCTTAGGGAAGAAAGAGAATCAATTTGAACTTCTTTACTATAACTAATATTTCCTGATCCTCTATAAGCTCCGTCAACATTATCATAGGTTGTGGTTCTCACAAAATTATCATCTACGGTAGACCTTGAAACTACCTGATCGTTGGTATAACTATACATGACATACGCGTAAAATCCGCTTCGCGATTGAAAATCAAAATTATTATAATTTAAATAAAATTGTGTTTCGTTAGAAGGTTTTAAATCTGGATTACCTTGGATAATATTCAATGGATCTGAAACATCAACATAAGGTGATAATTGCCTAACTTGGGGGGCATTATTATTTCGTGAAACCGATGCGTAAATTCTCGTCTTCTGACTAAGCGAATAATTCATATTCAAATCAAATTCGATGGCATCAAAATCCTGAGAAAAATCAAAATTCCTTAAATTATCACGACTGGACAGTTCTCGTAAAATGTAGCCGACATCCATACCAAGATTAAGTTTCTCTGTATTCCAGTCTACGCCAAATTCAGGTCTGTAATATTCATTAATATTTTCAAAATCGGTACTTTGCTCTTCATTAAAATTGTCTAAATAAGAATCGCCACTTACATCATAAACATATTGTTTATCGTCTCTGGAATCATTTCCGTAGCCTGCTTCAGCATTAAGAAAAAGTTTATCCTTTAAAACCGGTATTCGATATTTTAAAGATGAACTAATATTTACATTATCCTGGTTTCCATCGGTCACTTGGTTTCTAAAAATGTCTTCTCCTTCATCGCCAAAAGTTTCTGCGGAAGTCATAATAAAGGATTCCGATTCATTTTTTTCAATATTTCCTTCAGTTAGCAGCGATAATGAAGATCCGTTTGCCCATTTTTTATTTATATTGAAGTTACCTCCAAAGGTTTGCCCATCACTAAATGTTTGGTTATCACTTTCAGACTGATTTACTAGTTCTCCGGCTTCATTATAGGTTTCAGAACTGCTCTCGTAATTATTTTCTGCTTTGGTAATGCTAAAGCTAGGACGAGCATCAATAAACCAGGTCGTATCTGGCTTTGTAGTAAACTTCATATTCGCCTGATGACGATCGGTATTTCCATCACTTCTAGAATAACTTTCTGTAAAAAACCGCTCATCTGGTAATATATTTTGGCGCTCTCGCTGCGTATTTTCGTAGTTATTTGATCCTGAATAAAAATAATCTGCGGAAATCTCTGAAGTTTCTCCCCAGGAATCTGCAAAATTTAAACCGCCAGTTCTGGAATTTATAATCCCACTTCCAAAACCGAAATTACGCCCGTTGATACTAAATGCCCCTGAACTAGAAACCATTAAACTGCCTCCGCCCCCAAACATTTTTTCAATCTCACCAAAACTAAATCCCGGCGAATTAATATTATTACCTCCACCAAGTGCACTTATTTGTAAATCATTATCAAAATAATTTACGAGCCCGGCATATTCAAATCGGTCGTCTGTTCCTCCACCGCCAGAAACTCTACCGAAGATTCCTTTATTTTTATCTTCGTCGATGGTTATATTGATGGTTTTATTCTCGCCATCACTATTTTCGCCAGTAAACGCATCTGAATCTGATTTCGAATCTGAAACCTGTATTTTACTGATCATCTCTTTGGTAAGATTTCTGGTTGCGATCGTAGGATCATCTCCACCAAAGAATGTTTTACCATTAACAAGTATTTTATTTACCGGCTTCCCATTCACTGTAATATTTCCTTCAGCATCAACCTCAACCCCCGGTAATTCTTTCAGCAAATCCTCAACAGTAGCATCTTTCTTCGTCTTAAATGATTCCGCATTAAATTCAAGCGTATCCTTTTTTATGGTTACAGGTGCTCGTCTTGCTTTTACTAAAACATCACCTAACGACTCTACCTGAAATTCTAAAGAAATAGGATCTAAATTTACTATTCTGCTTTCTTTTAAGCTAACCCGACTTTCATACGGTATATAACCAACAAAAGTGACATATAAATTTAGCTCTTTTAGAGATGTGATACCTTTTAGTTTAAAGGAACCATCTTTATCGCTGATCGTGTAGGTTACCAGCGTACTATCGCTAACAGCTTCGGCAAAAACTGTAGCCGCTTCTAATGGTTCAGCAGTTTCCTTATCTAATAATTTTCCTGAAATTTCGAATTTCTGAGCAGTTAATGATATACTGAAAAGTCCTATGGCCAGAACCATTAATTTTTTGAGCATGAGATGATTATTTTGATTGATGTCCTCTAAGAACTAAAAAAACAGTTATAAAATTGCATATAACTATTCTTTTAAATTTTATTTAACATTTTAGATGTTGCTTATTTTTAGATTTCATCTCTAAATCATCCAATATTAAACATAAAAAAACCTGCAAAAATGCAGGTTTTTCATTTTAAATAATGAAATATTTTTCTAGAATCTAAAGCCAAAACCAAAGCTCAATCGCCATCCTTCGTCACTTTTAAATAAGTGAACAGTTCCATTTACTGCTTCCGCGCTATTAATCCAAATACCGCCACCGTAGCTATCGTGCCATTCATTGCTATCTTCATTATCTGCCCAAACTCGACCAATATCATATCCTCCAAAAACTCCTATCTGAAATGGCAAAAATGACGTTTTAAATTTATTAAAGCTATAGCGTAAATCTCCACCTGTTGCAAATTTGCTTTTACCAGCAAAACGCTGTAATCGGTAACCTCTTAATCCAGAACCTCCTCCTAGAATTGCTGCTTGGTAAAATTCGTAATCGCTACCAATGTTTATTTGTGTTTGAACATGACTTTTTAAAACCAATTTTCTACTTCTAATTAATGAATTATAAAATTCTAAATAGGATTTAAAGTAACCATAATAACGGTCTGTATCTGAAGTGTTTAATTTACCGCCTAAATTTAGATCAAATTGCATTCCTCTAGTAGGGTTTAAAACATCATCATAACTTTCGTAACGATAAAGAGCATCAAGACCAGCAAAAAACTTTCTATCAAAAAACCCATCAGGATTTTCAGGAGTAAATTCATCTATAAAACGTCCTTCAGTATTATCTACTTCAACTGTTTCGAAACTTGCTTTGTAACTAAAATAACTTCCAAATGGTGTTTCGTTAACTAAACCAACATCACCACCAATTCGACTAATCTTAACTCGGTTAAAATCCAATGTTCTTTCATCATCGAGATTTACGGTTTCATTTCCGTAGCCAAAAAAGTTTCTTGCAAAATTAGGGCTTGTAAAATGAGCTCCTACCTGCAAATTATAATTTCCTATAATAGTAGCGAATCTTGCTTGATAATCTAGATCAAACCCATCTGTAGCAAAATAGAAACCGGCGTTTAATTCATGCTGAGATGTATATGGGTTACGCTTAAAATTGTTTATTGTATAAAGTGCTTTAAAACCAAGCTTTAAACCATCATCAGGATTATAACCTATTCCCGGAGTTATACTTGTAGATTTAAAAACTTTTTTATCCTTATCGTAAACATTTAAATCGTATTTATCGGTAAATCTAAAACGAGCATCTTTACCTTCTTCTATAGTATTTGGTTTAGATTTATAATCATAGATTTTAAGTTTTTTCTTATTTCTTATTCTATAAATATCATTATTCTGTCCTCCAATAATACGGGTGTAAATTAAGTGATCTCCTTCCCCGTCTACGGTTATTAAATCATCGTCATCAAGAGCATAAACCCAAATATCTTTTGTAAATTCTTTATCATAAACATAATCACTCACAATGTCTTTTCGCTCTCCTTTTTTATTACGGTAAACGGTTACTCTTGTTTTGCCTTCTGGCATTCTGGTAATGTCTATAAAATCATCTTTATCAGTACCTGTGATAATCGCTAATTTTGCGTAATAATCGTAGTATCGTTCGGCAATATCAACAATATTGTCTCTTCGCCCTTTTACCTTTTTTATAAGATTTTGAGTGATATCCCCCTGCGTTTCCGGCGGGAGCTTACTAAATGCATTTTCTATAACCTGATCGGTAATATTTTCCTGCACAAATCTTGCCTGAGCCAACCACGTATCTTTTCCGGTATTCTGAAGTATAGAACGATCTAAGCCAATTGCTGCAATATTAAACCACTCTATATTTGGTAATTTTTCATCGTAGACAGCGAATTGATTTGCCAAACCGACCAATGAGCGTAAAGTTCCAAAAAAAGCACCGTCAAAATTTGAGAAAACCTGATCCCGATCTCTGGGTATTGGTGTGAAAGTGTGATTACCTTCTTCATCTTCGTTCTCTGCCCATCGCCATTGATCTTGGTGTCGATCCCAATCTCCAACAAGCATATCAAAAATTCTAGCTTTAACGTAAGCGGGTTCATCTACTTTATATTTCTCATCTCTTCTAATTCGCTCAAACATATCTGCTGTGCTCACGATATCATGATTTGGAGTGCCAAAACTTTTGTTTTTCAACCAATGCTCTTCAGGCCGTTCTACAATCATATAAACATCATCACCATGATTTTCGTTCATGGCGCCAAGATTATCTTGCTTTGGCAAATAATAAATTTCAGGATTTGTATGTGCTAGACCAATAGCTTCAGACAAAGTTGGTATTGCTAAAAAAGCAAATGGATGTGCAGAGGTATAAAAGTCGCTTATAATATCTTCTGCCGCCGTATTTTGAAATTGCTTTTCTATAGGCTTGGTTTTATAAGCTACCGTTTGCAAAAATTGTACTGCATCCTTTCTTATTCTTCTAATATTATATTCTCTATCTAAAGAATCTTTAACCCGAATAGATACCGTTTGGTGACCACCACCTTCTAGCAATGGTGTTAATCCTCCATAAAGTGTATCCAAATCTGCTACTTTATAAGTAACATCGGTACCGTATAATTTCCGGTAGCGTTCTCCCCATAAAGTTTTATACAACCCACTAACATCGGTTTCTTCTTTGGAATATATACTTGTAGTTTCTGTTTTAGGGAAAGAATCTGGATAATCTGCTAATTCGTAAGGTTTAGGTGAAGCAAAAACTTCTTTTTGGTACATCAATTCAGGTTTATCATCTTTATTCCGATAGTAACTTACCCAAGAAGATCCGTCTTTAAAAACATCATAAACTGCAAATCCCTGAAGTGAAAAGGCAAATAAGCCGTCTGTTCCTAGCGCGACATAATTTTCCTTGGAACCAGATCCTGAAATTATTTGTTTTATTCCATCATGGTCAATATACTGAAGTGTATGCTCATGGCCAGAAACAAAAATTACTCTTTCTTTACCTTTTACCAGTGTTTGTAATCGATCTGAAAGTGATTTATAACGTTCGTTTTGTAAATCCTGAATAGATACTCCGCCGGTTGTCCTTATAAGCATAGCCAAAGATCCAAGAAGCGGAATTGGAATTTTATTTTGAGAAGGATATAAATGTCGATTAAAATTATATTGCCCACCATGAATACCGTTTGAAAATATTGGATGATGCAATGCAATAATCACTGTTTTATTCTGAGATTTTTTAAGTTCACTCTCAATTTCAGTAAATAAGGCTTCTCTAGTTTTTATTTGCTCGCAATTATCGTTTATTGTAGGGCTTTTGTCCCAATCCTCTAAATACCATTGCGAATCGATAATAATCATTTGTATATCTTCTGATATTTCTTTGATTTCTAAACCACAACCGGTACTGGGTGACCAATCTAAAGAATCACCATATTGCTCTATTAGATATTGCTCTTGTCGTTCCAAGCCTTCAACTCGTTCGCTATACCAATCATGATTACCTGGGATATAAATAACTTTACCATTATAATTTTCTACAGCATCAAGCTGTGCATCTAGTCGATATTCAGATTGTTCGCGTAAGGGATCATCTTTAGGAGGCATTCCCGCAGGATAAATATTATCACCTAAAAAGATAGCGTAATCGCCGCGTGTATCCCGTTCTTTAATAAACTCTTTAAAAACTATTAAAGCTTTAGAAGTTCCACCAGCGGGTGAATATCCACCATCACCTAAAAGATAAAAAGTCTTTTCAATTTCTTTATTTTCAGGATATTCGAAATTTGTAGTTGGTTCTCCCTTACGATATTTGGGATCTGAGCTTGTACAAGAAGCAACAAGCGTTAAAATTAATAAAAAACAGTAGTAGTTATTTCTTTTCATAAATGTTGTTACACAAATTTTCGTAATTTGGCCTCTGTTAAATAAGTAATTTATAGATGAACAACCTCTTAGATAAAGCTGATAAATATATCCTTGAACTGTTCAAGGAAAACCTTCCAAATACTTATCTATATCACAATTATAAGCATACTGAAAGGGTTGTTAAAAGTACAGAAGAATTAATTGAACATTCTGAAATTAATGTTAAACAAGAAGAAGCGCTAAAGCTGGCTGCCTGGTTTCACGACAGTGGTTATACTGAAGGTTATGATAAGCATGAAGAATCTAGTGTTAAAATAGCTAAGAACTTTCTTGAAGAAAATAACGCCACCCAGGAACTTATAGATATGGTTTCAAGGTATATTATGGCCACAAAATTTAGCCATAATCCTGAAGGAATTGGAGAAAAAATTATTCGTGATGCCGATTCTTCACATTTTGCAAAAGAATACTACGATGAAACCAGCGAACTTTTAAGACAGGAACTTCAATTACATAATCGTAAAAATTTCTCTTCCAGCGAATGGATCATGGAGAATATCAAAATGCTTACAGAGAAGCATACCTTTTATACAGATTATGCATTAAAAAATTGGAATCAGGCCAAAGAACAAAATCTTTTAAATCTCGTTGAAAAGCAGAATAAAAGAGAAAAAAAGTTAACTAAAGAAGAGCATAAAGCCCGTCTAAAAGCAAAATATAAAAACGATAACCCAGAACGTAGTATCCAAACTTTGTTTCGTGTAACGTTACGAAATCACATCAAACTTAGTGATATTGCAGATACAAAAGCGAATATTTTACTATCGGTAAATGCTATTATAATTTCATTAGCCATCTCTAATCTTATTCCAAAATTAGATGCGGTAAGCAATCGGCATTTACTAATTCCTACATTAGTATTGGTTCTTTTTAGTGTGGCTTCTATGATATTATCGATAATGTCTACACGTCCCAATGTTACCAGTGGCGAATTCACTAAAGAACAGGTTAAAAATCGTGATGTAAATCTTCTTTTCTTTGGAAATTTTCATAAAATGCCTTTCGATTTGTTCAAATGGGGAATTAATGAAATGATTCAGGATAAAGATTACGTTTACGAATCTTTGATGCTAGATTTACATCTTTTAGGTAAAGTACTTCATCGCAAATACTTATTGCTACGATTAACGTATACCGTTTTTATGCTAGGAATTATCGTATCTGTAATAGCTTTTGTGATTGCATTTTATTTAATGTAAGAGAAATAACATGGAAGAGTTTAATGCAACTCTTCCATAAGATTTTCGTAAGTTATAGAGTCTTGATGATCTTTTTTATCTGAAGTATATAGAACATTTACACGTATTGCTTTTAAACCAATCACTCCCTGAACATCTTCTAGCTCTAGTAATTCTAATTCGTCTCCTAAATAATCCTTTGCTTGTAAATACTTTACATATCTCAAATATTCGCGTTCATCAGATTTTTGAGAGTAAATAATTACAATCTTACCTTTTTGAGTAATTCGTTCTTCAGTTCCCTTAATGAATGCTTTATCAATTCGTTTTTTGATAATTTCGTAGCGTGCATTATAAGTGCCGTCGACATCAAATTTCTTTTCATCCATCCGGTACCTAATAGATAAAGTAGAATTATATACTAAAATTAGTGAAGCAGCATCTAAATGCATAGGTGTAGATTCTTGCAAATGATAGAATTTATTTTCCATTTCTACCATCGTCTTAATTTGCCACAATCTTAGATTATAAAGATAAACGGCATTAAAAGGTTTATTTTTGGTAAGCGATGCGCCGATATACATATTATGATCTACACCATCGGTTTTGTAACGTTCAAAATAATGAGGATAAATTTGCTGCGCTTCCGATTGTTTTTTATCTAAAAAACGAGACATGGTACGATTAATTTGTTGCACCGTGTCATCATAATTTTTACGGTGATTATACACAATACCTGTCTCAGGGTTTAGCAGTTCTTGATACTCGGCAACCATTCCGCGAATTTCTTCACTTTGTTTCTCTAAATGTTCCATTAATGGATTCACCTCTTTTTGCAAAAGACCAAATATTTTTTGCTCACTACTAGCATTTAGACTCTCTTCGATGTCTTCTCTAAAGTCTTTAATCCTGAACTTCACCTGTTCGTAAATAGGTAATTCTTCAATTTGATAAGCTTTATCAATAATATTAAGAATTACATCTAATTGATAAAGCAAATCTTTTTGAATAGCATCATTCCTAGCGTCACTACTTGCTACGATATCAATTTGCCCGTATAAAGGATAAACATCTTTAAAAACGATATCTTTAAAAGAAGCTAAACCGTCGCTATCGTAATCACTGATGAATTTACGTGCTTCCCGTTCAAAAATCCAGAGAACACTTGGGTGGATTGATGTACATTCGCTCTGGATTACAGCTTTTACACGATTTTCAAAATCATTTTTGTTCCGCTCTGATGCAGTGATGATATATGGCAAAATCTCATCAAGCTTCATTGCATTGATCCGATTTAATACATTTTTTCTATTGGCCACTAATTCTAATACTCCTACCAAATTGCCATTTTTTGATAATGGCGCCAAAATGCAGCTTTTAACATCGTTCGCGAGAAGATTTTTGGCTAACAAATTGTCATTTTCTTTAGCATAGATTTCCACATTAGGAATGCTAAATTTTTTATTCTTCTCAATAAGACTATTAAAACTTTGCTCGCAAATACCGGTTTTACAATCGCTGGATAGATCTTTATTCAGCATAAAACTTTTTGCGTTCATTTTAGTGACGCGTTCAAAAGTTTTTTCATCAATATTGTAACTCGTAAATCCTACACGTAGATCTGGAACTTTATAAATAGTTCTAAAAATACCTTGCAATTTTTCAAGCTCGTCTTTGCGTGTCGTTTTTTGGAAAAGTAAGGTTGTTTTCAATTCAGATATAGCATCTTCGATAGTTACATCTGTAAGGTTTACGATTAT